>NZ_JASHKU010000007.1:0-359196 GCF_030056875.1 Rhodococcus sp. IEGM 1351
TGCATCGGAATTGCCGGGTGTTGATCGTGATGGGGAAGACGGATCCGTCGGCGGCGCCGCATCGGCAGCAGTCGATGATGGTGGTGCCGATCGATGCGCCGGGGGTGACGGTGATGCGGGGGTTGCCGGTGTTCGGGTATCAGGATCGTGAGGGGCATGCGGAGATCGACTTCGCCGATGTTCGGGTGCCGGTCAAGGATGTGTTGAAGGGCGAGGGGGAGGGTTTCGCGATTTCGCAGGCGCGGTTGGGTCCGGGCCGGATTCATCACTGCATGCGGGCGATCGGGATGGCGGAGCGGGCGTTGGAGTTGATGTGTCGTCGGGCGTCGTCGCGGGTGACGTTCGGGAAGCCGGTCAGTGAGAATGCGAATATTCAGGATTGGATTGCGGAGGCGCGGATCGAGATCGAGATGATCCGGTTGTTGACGCTGAAGGCGGCGTATCTGATGGATACGGTGGGGAACAAGGAGGCGCGGACGGAGATCGCGGCGATCAAGGTGGCGGCTCCGAATATTGCGTTGAAGATTGTGGATCGGGCGATTCAGGTGCACGGTGGGGCCGGCGTCACCGACGACTTCCCCCTCGCCATGATGTACGCCCATCTGAGGACATTGCGTCTCGCGGACGGACCGGACGAGGTCCACAAGATGTCCATCGCGAGAAGAGAACTCCGCAAATACCGTACGAAGACCGAGAACAACCAGCATGGAGGAAACAAGTGAGCCAGGAACGTAGAACCGCCATCGTCACCGGATCGGCCCGCGGAATCGGCGCCGCCGTCGCGAAGCGGCTGGCCGACGACGGCTACGCGGTCGCCGTCCTCGACCTCGACGAGTCCGCGTGTGCCGGCACCGTCGACGCGATCACGTCCGCCGGCGGCGAAGCGCTGGCCGTGGGCGCGAACGTCGCCGACGAGGCCTCGGTCGCCGCGGCGGTCGAGCGAGTGGCGGCCGAACTCGGTGCCCCGACGATCCTGATCAACAACGCCGGGATCACCCGCGACAACCTGTTGTTCAAGATGACCGTCGACGACTGGGACGCGGTCATGAACGTGCACCTGCGCGGTGCGTTCCTGATGTCGCGGGCCGTGCAGAAGTACATGGTGGACGCCAAGTTCGGGCGCATCGTGAACCTGTCGAGCACCTCTGCGCTCGGTAACCGCGGGCAGGTCAACTACTCCGCCGCCAAGGCGGGCATGCAGGGCTTCACCAAGACGCTGGCATTCGAGCTCGGCAAGTTCGGTGTCACCGCGAACGCGATCGCGCCCGGCTTCATCGAGACCGAGATGACCGCCGCCACCGCCGAGCGGGTGGGTGTCGGCTTCGAGGATTTCAAGAAGGCGGCGGCGTCGCAGATCCCGGTGAACCGCGTCGGGCAGCCCGAGGACATCGCGCACACCGCGTCGTTCTTCGTCAGCGAGGGCGCCGGATTCGTCTCGGGGCAGGTCGTCTACGTCGCCGGTGGACCGAAGGACTGATCGATGAAGGCGTGGCGTGTACACGAATTGGGGCAGCCGAGGGACGTTCTGAAGTTCGAGGACGTCCCCGACCTCGAACCGAAGCCCGGGGAGTTGCTGGTCAAGGTGCTCTCGGCCGCCGCCAACTTCCCGGATGTGCTGTTGTGCCGCGGCGAGTACCAGATCAAGCCGCCGCTTCCGTTCACTCCCGGTGTGGAGCTGTGCGGCGAGGTGGTGGGTCTGGGCGAGGGTGTCACCGAGTTCTCCGTCGGTGACCGGGTGATCGGCATGCCGAGTCTTCCGAACGGCGGGTTCGCCGAGCTGGCCGTCATGTCCTCGGCCACAGCGTTCCCCGCTCCGGAGGCCCTCGACGACGCCGAGGCGTCGGCACTGTCGATCGGGTACCAGACGGGATGGTTTGCGCTGCACCGCAGGACGCAGATCCAGCCCGGTGAAACCCTGCTCGTGCACGCTGCGGCAGGTGGTGTGGGCAGCGCGGCCGTGCAACTGGGTAAGGCGGCGGGTGCGAAGGTGATCGGCGTCGTCGGCGGTCCCGAGAAGGCGGCCTACACGCGGGAACTCGGTGCCGACCTCGTGATCGACCGGCACAGCGAGGACTTCGTGCAGGCCGTGAAGGACTTCACGGACGGCCGCGGTGCCGACGTCGTGTTCGATCCGGTGGGTGGCGACTCCTACACGAAGTCGACCAAGTGCATCGCGTTCGAGGGTCGCATCATCGTGATCGGGTTCGCGAGCGGCACCATCCCGTCGCCCGGGCTGAACCACGCGCTGATCAAGAACTACTCGATCATCGGGCTCCACTGGGGGTTGTACAACGCCTACAACCCCGCTGCGATCCGGGAGTGTCACGAAGAGCTGACGAGGATGGCCGCGGCCGGCGAGATCAAGCCGATGATCAGCGAGCGGCTCGGGCTCACCGACGTCGCGGACGGCATCGCACGGCTCGGCGAGGGGACGACAGTCGGACGGCTGGCTTTCCTGCCCGGACGCTAGCGGTTGCGCTTCGCGTACAGCTCCTCGAGGTTGTGCCGCAAGGTCACCTCGGTGTTCTTCACGGCCGTTTCGACGAACGGTTCGACGATGAGACCGAGGGCCTTGCCGGTGAGGCCGCCGGGGAGTTTGTACGCGAAGTCCACGCTGATCTCGGTCTTGTCCTCACCGTGAGCGGTGAACTCCCAGGTCGAGGAGTTGGCGGCGCCGTCGAGCGACGCCAGGGTGATGACCCGGTCCTGCTCCCACTCGGTGACCTCGAGCCGCGACCGCAGGGTGCTGGGGCCGATGTGGATCGCGGCGTCGAACGTCGACTCCATCCCCTGGTCGAATTCCCCGATCGGACGGAACTCCGAGACCCCGAACATCCAGTCGGGGACCGTCCGGTAATCGTCGATGTACGCGAACGCCACGTGGATGGGGACGGCTGCGATCGCGGAGTGACGGACGTGGATCATCAGGTGGTCCCTGGCTCTCTGTCGGAGAAGGCTGTCGATCTGGGCGACCTCGTTCGACTCTAGTCAACTCCCGCGACCACAGCAGGGGAGCGGCGGGTATCTGTTCTACCGTAGGACCCATGACGATAGAGGGCACCCAGCGCGGCAGTTCCTGGCGTGAGTACACCGACCAGGGCTTGTCCAAGGTTCTGGCCGCGGCGCTGGCGGCGTTCGTCGAGAAGGGGTACGACGGGGCGTCGATCCGTGAGATCGCGTCACGCGCCGGTCTGTCGGTCCCCGGTCTCTATCACCACTACCCCTCCAAGCAGGCGCTGCTGGTGGGGCTGACGAACGCGGTGATGCGCGAACTCCTCGATCGCAGCCACGCGGCGGTGGCAGAGGCGGGCCCGACACCGGGCGAGCGGTTCGACGCGGTCATCGAGTCGCTGCTGCGGTTCCACATGTACCGGCGTGAACAGGCCTTCGTCGCGTCCCGGGAGACGCGGAGCATGGAACCGGAGAGCCGGAAGGCGTACATCGCGCTGCGCGACGAGCAGCAGGAGATGCTGGACGACATCGTCCGCGAGGGGGTGGCGGCGGGGTTGTTCCGGACGCCGTTCCCGGAGGACGCGAGCCGTGCCGTCGTCACGATGTGCGTCGCGGTGTCCACCTGGTACCGGGAGGACGGGCCGCTGTCGCCCGACGAACTGGTCGAGCGGTACCTGGCGATCGCGAGGAGCACGGTCGGCGCGTCCGACTGAGTCTTGACCGGCTTTCGAAGGTGTGGAATTGTCGGTGACGACTTCGACCGAGCGAGTGATCGGTCGGTACTGGAGTCGCCGTATTGACTGGAGGTAGTTGTGGCGATCGATCTGTCCTACGCACCCGAGGTGACCGCGCTCGTCGAGAAGACCGAGGCGTTCACCCGCGAAGTCGTGCTGCCCATCGAGGACGAGCACGGCGGCGACATCACCGCGGCCGGTGGCGACACCCTGCGCGTGGAGCTGCAGAAGGCAGCCAAGGACGCCGGAGTCTTCGCCCCGCACGCACCCGTCGAGTACGGCGGACACGGCCTGAACATGACCGATCGCGCGCCCGTCTTCGAGGCCGCGGGCTATTCGCTGTTCGGCCCGACCGCCCTGAACATCGGGGCCCCCGACGAGGGCAACGTCCACATGCTCGCGCACATCGCCAGCCCGGAGCAGAAGGAGCGGTTCCTCGCCCCGCTCGCGCACGGCGACATGCGGTCGGCGTTCGCCATGACCGAGCCGTCGCCCGGAGCCGGCTCCGACCCCTCGGCACTGACCACGCGCGCCGAGAAGGTGCCGGGCGGGTGGAAGATCAACGGCCACAAGTACTTCATCACCGGAGCCGACGGCGCGGGATTCTTCATCATCTTCGCGCGCACGTCCGGCGTGCCCGGCGACCGCGGTGGTGCGACGATGTTCCTCACGCCGGCCGACGCCGAGGGGCTGAGGGTGGGTCGTCACATCGACACCCTGGACCGGGCGATGATCGGTGGGCACTGCGAGGTGTTCTTCGAGGACCTGTTCGTCGCCGACAGCGGGGTTCTCGGCGAGGTGGACCAGGGATTCGCCTACGCCCAGGTCCGGCTCGGGCCCGCCCGGATGACGCACGTCATGCGGTGGCTCGGTGCGGCGCGGCGCGGCCACGACGTCGCCGTGGCACACGTCGCGCAGCGTGAGGGTTTCGGAGGCAAGCTGGGTGATCTCGGCATGGTCCAGAAGATGATCGCGGACAACGAGATCGACATCGCCGCCACCCGCGCACTGTTGACGCGGGCGTGCTGGGAACTCGATCAGGGCGGCCACGCGAGCAACTCCACGTCCATCGCCAAGACCTACGCCTCCGAGGCCATCTTCCGCATCGTCGACCGCTCAATCCAGATGTGCGGCGGTCTCGGCGTGTCCGGTGACCTGCCCCTCGCTCGGCTGTCCCGCGAGGTGCGACCGTTCCGTGTCTACGACGGACCGTCCGAGGTGCACCGCTGGGCCATCGCCAAGCGTGTCGTCGGTGCTGCGAAGAAGGCCGCGCGGGAGGCGGGCGCATGACCGAACATCGGGGACTCGATCTCGTTGCGCTGCGGAAGTTCCTGTCCGAGTCGGACGTTCCTCTCGCCGGTGAGTTGCGGGCCGACCTGATCTCGGGCGGCAAGTCCAACCTCACGTACGCCATCTTCGACGACTCCTCGCGGTGGGTGCTGCGAAGGCCGCCCACCGCGGGGCTCACACCGTCGGCGCACGACGTGGCCCGCGAATTCCGCATCACCTCGGCGCTGCAGGGCACCGACGTCCCGGTGGCCGCCACCGTCGCATTGTGCGAGGACGACAGTGTGATGGGCGCGCAGTTCACCGTGGTGGAACACGTGACGGGCCAGGTGATCCGGACCAAGTCGGATCTCGAGGCGCTGTCCGACGACGACATCGGCTCGTGCACCGACGAACTGGTCCGCGTGCTCGGCGCTTTGCACAACGTCGACTACGACGCCGTCGGCCTGGGCGAGCTCGGCCGCCCGGACGGGTACGTGGCCCGGCAGGTCACGTTGTGGGCGAGCCAGTGGGGGCGAGTGAAGACGACGGACTCCGCGGACGTCGACCGCCTGCATGCCGCGCTGGTCGAATCGATTCCGCAGCAGTCGGAATCGTCGATCGTGCACGGCGACTACCGCATCGACAACACCATCCTCGCGGCCGGCGACGTGAGCACCGTTGCGGCGGTCGTCGACTGGGAACTGTCGACCCTCGGCGACCCGCTCACCGACGTCGCCCTGATGTGCGTCTACCGGCATCCGGCTCTCGACCTGGTGCTCGGCGAACCGGCGGCCTGGACGAGCCCGCGACTGCCGTCGGCGGACGATCTCGCGCAGCGCTACACCGTGGCGTCGGGGCGCGAACTGGTCCACTGGAACTTCTACCTGGCGCTCGCGAACTTCAAACTCGCCGTGATCGCCGAGGGCATCAACCACCGCTACCGTGTCGGCGCCACCGTCGGAGAAGGTTTCGACAAGGCAGGCGACGCGGTGCCCGAATTCGTCGCGGCCGGCCTGCGCGCCCTGAAAGGACAGACCGTATGAGTCGCACCGCACTGATCACCGGCGCCTCGCGTGGCATCGGACTCGGCATCGCCACCCGTCTCGCCGAACAGGGGTACGGGCTGACGATCACCGCCCGTGATCGTGATCGGCTCGAGTCCGTGGGCGCCGACCTGCGGACCGCGGGCGCGAAGGACGTCGTCGTGGTCGCCGGTGACCTCGCCGACGAGGAATCTGCCGGACGCGTCGTCGAGGCGCACACCGACGCCTACGGTTCGCTGAACGCGCTGGTGCTCAACGCCGGGGTGGGAACCGCGGGCCCCATCGGCGAGTTCCCCATGCGCCGATTCGACAAGAGCCTCGGAGTCAACCTGCGGGCGCCGTTCAGCCTTCTGCAGCAGTCGCTGCCGCTGCTGCGTACCGGTGCGGCGGAGAACCCGGGACGCGGGTCCAAGGTCGTGGCCCTGGCATCGATCACCGGCGTGTACGCCGAGGCAGGGCTAGCCGTCTACGGGGCGACCAAGGCCGCGCTGATCTCCCTGACGGAGACGCTGAACGTGGAGGAGTCGGGCAACGGAGTCTCCGCGACCGCGCTCGCCCCGGCGTACGTCGACACCGACATGTCCGCCTGGATCCACGACACGATCCCGCCCGAGGCGATGATCGAGGTCAACGACATCGTCGAACTCGTCGACGCCCTGCTGCGGCTGTCGTCGCGCGCGGTGGTCCCGAAGATCGTCGTCGGACGCGCCGGAACGGACGGCTACCGCGCGTAGTCGTCGTCCTCCTGGGCCTCGCCACGCTTGCGGAAGAACTTGAAACCGGGGACGCCCTGGATCGCCTGACGCACGCCCTGGACCTCCTCGAGGAGTTGGTGGATCTCCGGCGACACGGTGTCCAGGGTCGCCAGGATCGGCATCAGCCCCTCCATGCGCAGGGTCAGCTCGGGCAGGTGGTCCACCAACCCGATCGCGGCGTGAATCTCCTCCTCGGTGAGGTCGTCGACGAACCGCTGCGCCAGTGGGGCGGCCTTCGTCGCCAGCGGCTCGTACAGACCGATGAGAGTCTGCGCCGACGCGGATGTGTGCCCTGCCGTGGCGACGACGGTCGCCGCCGATTCCGCAACCGCGTTCGCCCTCGCCACGGCGATCTCGGCGCCGTCGCTGATTGCCTCGATGCGGGAAATCAGCACCTCGACCTGGTCCAGGAGGGTGCCGATCCGGCCGGGAAGGGAGACGACGAGTTCAGCGGTGTCCGCCGACCACCGGGCGATCCCGGTGACGGTACGCACCAGGTCGCGGGTGCCGAGTTGTACGAGAGCCATCGGCCCATCCTGCCTGATGCATTTCGCACCTCACGTTTCGGTCGTGGCAGACGTCTACCTTTCAGAGGCCCGTACACCTGGAAGGATTGGCACCGTGAATGCCGACCGAGCAGCACACACAGTCATCGATTCACCGATCGGCCCCCTGACGCTGGTGAGCGTCGACGGGGTGCTGAGCGGCATCTACATGGTCGAACACCGGCATCAGCCGAATCCCGCGACGTTCGGGGAGCGCGACACCGCAGGTTTCGACGAGGCCGTCACACAGCTCACCGAATACTTCGACGGCAGGCGCACCGACTTCACCGTCCCGCTCGCCGCGCGGGGCACGCCCTTCCAGCAACGGGTGTGGGACGCCCTGCGCACCATCCCGTACGGCGAGACGTGGACGTACGGTCAGCTGGCCGACTCCCTCGGCACCCCGACTGCGGTTCGCGCGGTGGCGGCGGCGAACGGCAGGAATCCGATCAGCATCATCGTCCCGTGCCACCGTGTCATCGGGAGCAACGGCAACCTGACGGGGTATGCGGGCGGGCTCGAGCGCAAACGGTTCCTGCTCGAACGCGAAGCGGAACGGGCGGGACTCCGGCTGAGCTGATGACCCTGAAGCCGTTCGAAGACATCGTGGCCGAGCACGGGCCGACGGTCCTGCGGGTCTGTCGGGCCGTGGTCGGTCCGGTGGACGCCGAGGACGCCTGGTCGGAGACCTTCATCGCCGCGATGCGGGCGTACCCCGACCTGCGTCCCGGGAGCAACGTCGAGGCATGGCTGGTGACCATCGCGCACCGGAAAGCGCTCGACCACATTCGTGCGCGCGACCGGCGGCCCGTCCCCACCGACGAGCTTCCCGAGCAGACGACCGACCGCGGACTCCCCGGCGGTCACGACCCCGAGTTGTGGAACGCGGTCGGCGCCCTGCCGATGAAGCAACGGGCGGCGGTGGCGTATCACTACCTGGCCGGGCTGCCGTACGCCGAGATCGCGGTGATCCTGAGCAACTCCCCGGACGCGTCGCGGCGGGCCGCCGCCGACGGGATTGCGGCGCTACGCAAGACCCTCTCGATCTCTGTGAGTGGAGACATCACATGAACATCCCCGACATCGTCTACGCCCTGTCCACGTCGGACTCCGCGGTCGAGCAGAATCTGCGTGAGCGGCTCGCCGCCCTCGCCGCCGAAGCAGGGCTCCTCGACGTCGCGTACCGGACCCTCGACACCCCCGTCGGTTCGCTTCTCCTCGCCGCCACCGATCGCGGGCTGGTACGGGTCGCCTTCCCCAGCCAGGATCACGACGCCGTACTGCAGACCCTCGCCGAGCAGATCAGCCCCCGGATCCTGCGCGCACCGGCCCGGCTCGACCGGGTGGCCCACGAGATCGACGAATACTTCCTCGGCGAGCGCACGAGCTTCGACGTTCCGCTGGACTTCAGGCTGTCCAAGGGATTTCGGCTCGAGGTACTTCACCATCTTCCCGAGATCGACTACGGACACACCGCCAGTTACGCCTCGGTCGCGGCGGCCGCGGGCAGCCCGAAGGCAGTGCGCGCGGTCGGAACCGCCTGCGCCCTCAACCCGCTCCCCGTCGTGATTCCCTGCCACCGGGTGGTCCGCAGCGACGGCAGCATGGGCCAGTACGCGGGTGGGCCGGAAGCCAAGTCGATTCTGCTGACATTGGAGGCAGCGGCATGACTACCTTGACGCAACGCGTGAACGACCTCGATTGGCAGGGTCTCCACGGCGAGACCGACGCCGCGGGATGCGCGCAATCCGAGCAGATCCTGACGGCCGAGGAGTGCGGGCAGATCGCGGACATGTACGAGGAGGTCGAGCGTTTCCGGTCCACCGTCGACATGGCCCGGCACCGTTTCGGCTCGGGACAATACCGGTACTTCGACTACCCGCTACCGGAGGTCGTGGCCGAACTCCGTGCCGCCTTCTACCCGAAACTTCCTCCCGTGGCACGGGACTGGGCGACCAAGCTGAGGAAGCCCGCGCCGTGGCCGGACACCCTCGACGAATGGCTGGACATGTGCCACGACGCCGGCCAGAAACGGGCGACACCCATCCTGCTCAGCTACCGCGCGAACGACTGGAACGCTCTGCACCGCGACCTCTACGGTGACCTGGTGTTCCCGTTGCAGGTAGTGATCGGCCTCGACCGCCCGGGAGTGGACCACGAGGGCGGGGAATTCATGCTCGTCGAGCAGCGACCCCGCGCCCAGTCCCGGGGCACGGTGACGACGCTGCAGCAGGGTCATGCGCTGATCTTCACCACCAGGGACAGGCCCGTACGCTCGACCCGCGGTTGGTCGACGGGACCGGTACGACACGGTGTCAGCACCGTTCGGCGCGGCACCCGCCGGACCCTCGGCCTGGTCCTGCACGACGCCGAGTGACCGTGATGTCCGCGTTGATACCCCGGCCCCGAACTGTGGTGGCGCCCGGCGCCGTCCACGTCCCCGACTGGCTCACGCCGGAGGAGCAGCGCCACCTGGTGGCCGAATGCCGGCGCTGGGCCACCGCACCGGTCCCGATGCGGGCCGCGCAACTGCCGACGGGGCATCGCATGTCGGTGCAGACGGTGTGCCTCGGCTGGCACTGGAAGCCGTATTCCTACTCGCGCACCGTCGAGGACGCGGGCGGCGGCCGTGTCGCGCCGGTTCCCGGCTGGCTGGTCGAACTCGGCCGGCGAGCGGTGAGCGAGGCCTACGGGAAGCCCGCCGACGGGTACACACCCGATGCCGCGCTGATCAACTTCTACGACGACACCGCGAAGATGGGCATGCACCAGGACAAGGAGGAGCGGTCCGATGCGCCCGTCGTGTCGTTGAGCATCGGCGACACGTGCACGTTCCGCTTCGGCAACACTGCCACCCGCACGAAGCCGTACACCGATGTCGAGTTGCTGTCGGGCGACCTCTTCGTGTTCGGTGGCGAGTCCCGGTTCGCATATCACGGAGTGCCGAAAGTGTTTCCCGGCACGAACGATCCGGACTGCGGACTGACAACGGGCCGACTGAACATCACGCTGCGGATGACGGGACTCGAGGACGCATGAGAGTGCAGCTGCCGTACCGGGGCCCGTTCACCCATGCGCCGTTGTGGGGCGCGCTCCGCGCCCACACCGTGTCCGGGCTCGAGCGACACGACCCCGACGGAACCCACACCCGGGTGGTGAACGGTCCGCACGGGCCCGCGCTGGTGTCCGTCGTCGTACGTCCCGCCGGCGGGTACGTCGAGGCGCACCTGACACCGGCGGATCCGGGAGACGTCGAAGCGCTGACCGCCGCGGTCCGGCGCTGGCTCGACCTCGACGCGAATCCGCTGCCGATCGACGCCGCGTTGAGCCGTCACCCGCAACTGGCTCCGCTGGTGGCACTACGACCGGGTCTGCGGCGCCTGGGGAGCGTGGACGGGTTCGAAACGGCGGTTCTGACCGTTCTCGGACAACAGGTTTCGCTGGCGGCGGCCCGGACGTTCGGCAGCCGGCTCGTGTCCGCGTACGGTCGGCCCGTCCACAACGGATTCTTCGCGTTTCCCGAACCGGAGACGCTCGCGGCGCTCGCACCCGAACAGTTGCGCTCCACCCTCGGTCTCACCGGCGCCCGGGCCAGGACGGTGCTCGCGCTGGCCGAGGCCGCGTCCGACGGTCTGCGCCTCGACGCGGACACCGACCCGGCCGAGTTCCGGGCCGGTCTGCTCGCACTGCCCGGCATCGGCCCGTGGACGGCGGACTATCTGACGGTGCGGGTGCTGGCCGACCCGGACGCGTTCACACCCGACGACCTCGTCCTCAAACGTGCGCTGGAGGTCAGGACCGGCAGGCAGGCAGCGGAACTCGCCGAGTCGTGGCGACCGTGGCGGGCCTACGCGCTGTTCCACCTGTGGACCGACGAAGCGTATTAGTCCTTGGCTTTCGCCAGCGCCGACGGCCACCAGATCTTCTTGCCGATGTCGTGGGAGAGCGCCGGGACGAGGATGCTGCGCACGATGATCGTGTCGAGCAGCACACCGAACGCGACCGCGAAACCGACCTCGGCGAGAAACACCAGGGGCAGCACGCCCAGTACCGCGAACGTCGCGGCGAGTACGACACCGGCCGACGTGATGACGCCACCGGTCACTGCCAGTCCCCGCAGCACACCGGATTTGGTGCCGTGTTCCTCGGTTTCCTCGCGGACCCGGGTCATCAGGAAGATGTTGTAGTCGATGCCGAGCGCCACGAGGAACACGAACGCGAACAGCGGGAACGCCGGATCTGCGTTCGCGAAATGGAAGACGTGGGTGAAGAAGAGTCCGCACACCCCGAGGGTGGCCGCGAACGACAGGACCACGGTGGCGATGAGGATGATGGGTGTGAGCAGGGCGCGGAGCAGGAGGGCCAGCACGACGAAGATGACGACGAGAACGATCGGGATGATCAGGTTCCGGTCGTGCACCGACGCCGTCTGCACGTCGAGAGTGGTTGCCGTGCTGCCGCCGACGAGCGCATCGGCACCGGGTACGGCGTGCGCCGCGTCGCGCAGTCGCTTCACCGTCTCGAGGGCTTCCGGGGAATCGTACGAGTCGGCGAGTGTCGCGTTGACGACCATGCGCCCGTCGATCGGTGCGGCCGTGAGGAAGTCGGGTGCGCACCCCTGCCCGGCTGCCGAAGCCACCGCGGCCGGGTTGGACTTGACGAGTGCGGACAGCTTCTCGACGTCGACCTGCGGGCACACCGCGCCGGGATCCGTCGACACCCCGTCCACACCGCTCACCGCCGCGATGACCGCGTTCGTCTGATCGGCATTGGTGACGATGACGGCGGGCGCGCCGGCGCCCGGATCGAATTTGGAGTCGTACAACTCCTGACCGACGACGGCGTCGGGGCGGTTGGTGAAGTTCTCCGACGACGACAGCCCGTCCGTCTTCAGACTGCCGATGCCGACCAGGAACAGCACGGCCAGCAGCACCGTCGTACCGATCCAGAGGGGACGGTCCTTGCTTCCGACCTGGGCGGCGATCCTGCCCCACAGGCCGTGCGTGGTGAGGTCGGCGGCCTCGTCCACCTTGGGTTTCCGCGGCCAGAACACCCACCGTCCCGCCGCGGACAGCGCGACGGGCAGGAACGTCATCATCACGAGGTACGTGCACGCGATGCCGATCGCGGCGACCGGCCCGAGACTCTTGTTGGAGTTCAGTTCGGAGAACGTCAGGCACAGCAGACCGAGGATGACGGTGACCGCCGACGCCGTGATGGCGGGGGCGGATTCCTTCCACGCCTTGACCATGGCGTCGAACCGGCTGGGATAGAAGTGCAGTTCTTCCCGATATCGGGAGATCAGGAGGAGCGCATAGTCGGTGCCCGCACCGATCACGAGGACGAACAGGATGCCCTGACTCTGTCCGGTGAGGGTGAGCACCTCCGCCTTGGCGAGGAAGTAGATGACCATCGACGCCAGGCCGAGCGCGAGCAGTGCCGAGAAGAGCGGGAAGAACCACAGCACGGGGGAGCGGTAGACCACCAGCAGGATCAGGACCACCACGAGCAGGGCGGCGCCCAGCAGTGCACCGTCGAGCCCGGCGAACGCGTCGATGAACGCCACCAGCAGACCACCGGGACCGGCAGGGAGCACCTCGAGCCCGGCGGCCGCGTTCTTCGCGGCGGTGAGGACGTTCTCCTCGGTGGCGGCGAGCACATCGCCGGCGACCGCCGTGCCGTCCTCCTTCGCGACGAGGGGAACGAAGATCGATGCCGTGGTGCCGTCCTGGGAGAACTGTGTCTGGGACATGCCTTCGGCGTCGACCCCGTCGACTGCCGCGATGGCGTCACGTGCCTGGGCGATGGCGGCCTTGTCCTGCTCGGTGAGCGGGGCGTCGCTGTGGAACAGCACGAAACCGGGGATCGTTTCGACGGTGAGGAACTTGGACGATTCGTTGGTGACGATCGTCGATTCGGCGGAACTCGACAGGTAGGCGGCGTTGTCGTTCTTCTGGACCTCGGTGAGCTTGCCCTGGAAGGAACCCCCGAATCCGCCCGCGAAGAACGCGATGATCGCGATGATCGCGATGGCCACGATGGTGAACGCAGGCCAGCGGAACCTGCGCGGCGTCTCGCCGCTGGTGCTCGAGTCCGTCGAATCCAGCTTCGTCATGGGTTCTCCTTCGCCGCCCCCGCCAGCAGTGCGTCCCAGTACACCATGTCGAGCGCACCCGCGACACCGGAAATCCGCGCGCGTCAGGCCTCGTCGGAGGTTTCGGCGTAGCAGTCCCGCACCGCCACATCCATCGGGAACCGCACTCGCGTCTCGCCGAACAGCAACCGGGTGGCTACCTCGACCGCGCCCAGAACGTGCCGTGTCGCCGACTCGGGGTCCCGGGTATGCACCATCACCTCGTCGTGCTGGAAGAAGACGAGCTCGCTGTCCGGGTCGTCGGCCAGCCGGCGCCGCAGGTCCGCGAGCACGCACAGTGCCCACTCGGATGCCGTGGCCTGCACCACGAAGTTTCGGGTGAACCGGCCGCGGGAATGCGCGTCGCCGTGCGACCAGAAGTCGGGGGACGGCGGCGGGCACGCCCGGCCGAGCCACGAGTGCACGACCTCGCCGCGTTCACCGGCGCGGGCCGCCCTTTCCACATATTCGACGGCGACGGGAAAGCGGGTGCGCAGCAGGGTGAGCAGCGAACGGGCCTCGCCCGCGGTGGCGCCGTACAGAACACCGAGGATCGCGACCTTGGCCTTGCCGCGGTCGCCGTCGAACGTCTCCGCCGCGACCGGTGCATACAGGTCGTCGGCGCCCGCCGCGGCGACCATGCGGGCGTCACCCGACATGGCGGCCAGGATGCGGGGTTCGAGTTGGCCGGCGTCGGCGATGACGAACGTATGACCCGGGTCGGCGATCACGCTCGACCGCAGCGGTTTCGGAATCTGCAGTGCGCCGCCGCCGCGGCTCGCCCAGCGGCCGGACACCACGCCGCCGGGAACGTAGACGGGCCGGAACCGGTCGTCGCGGACCCAACTGTCCAGCCACTGCCAGCCGTTCGTGCTGAACAGCTTGGACAGATCGCGGTGGCGCAGCAGCAGCGGCACGGCGGGATGATCGACCTCGCGGAGCAGGTGTTTGCGGGTCGACGCGAGTTCGATGCCCTCACGGCGAAACGCGTCGACCACCTCGACGTGGGACGCCGGGTTGATGCGACGGCCGAACGCCGACCCGATCTCCACAGTCACGTCCTGGATGCGCTGAGGCAGGTCGTACCCGGCAGGCCGCGGCCCGAGCGCCGCCTCGAGGAAGGCGCGATGGGTACGGGTGGAGAATGGCAGGCCGTCGACACTCATCTCCGCGGCGGCCAGCGCGCCCGCGGACTCGGCCGCCACCAGCAGGTCGAGCCGTGCATCGTCACCGATCGTGTTCCGCTGTTCCGCGAAGTCCGCCACCACTTGCGCCGGATCCGTGGTGGGTGCGGTCTCGAACAGTCCGGGGCGTTCGTCGACGGGTTCGTCCGGCGGCGGCGCGGGAACACCGTCGCGCATGCTGAGGATGGCGTGGGTGAGCACGAGGTCCTGGCAGCGCTGCACCCGCACCCCCGCCTTCAGCAGCGCCGGATAGACGGCCGCGGTACTCGTCCAGACCCAGCGGGGGTGCTCGGTCGCCTCGATGTCGCGGACCGCGGCCACGGCGTCGGAGTGTCGACGTGGGGACTCGACCGGAACGCCCGTGGGATCGGTGCGAACGGTCGTCGCGCCACCGTCGGCGTCGGGAACCAGGACCATTCTCACGGGCCCAGTCTGCTCTGCGTCACCGACAGTCGATAATCCGCCGCCGGACGAGGGCAAATCCGCAGGTCGGCACTACACTGAACGCAGACGCTTCTCGCCGGAAGGAGGGGCATCCGATGGCAACCATCGAAGAGTTCGAGCAGACGGTGACCGACAAGGTGATCGCCGGACTGCACGACAAGTTCGCCGACTACGAGCGCCGCGGAGTCGGACTCGCCGAACTCGGCGACCCCGATCGGTTCGTCGAACGGATCCTGGCGGCGGTGCCCGCCCCGCATCCCTGGTACGAACAGTTCGGCGCGGCCTGGTCGTCCGCGCCCGCGTGACTCACGCCCCGGCTGCGTCCACCGGTTCGGGTTCGGTCTGCGCCTTGTGGCGGCGATGCAAGCCCTTGCGGTCGTAGAAACGGGTGATGACGGCACCGAAGACGAGGCCGATGAGAAGGCCGGCGAGGGTCATCCACACGGCGTGGAGGAGCCCTGCGTCGCCCGCTGCGCCGAAGAACATGATGGCGCGCACCCCGATGTAGATCTGGTGCATCGGTTCGAATTCGCCGAGCCAGGTGTACAGGCGCGGCGCGGCCTCGAGCGGGATCGTGCCGCCCGACGAGGGCAGCGCCAGGACCACGAAGACCAGCAGGTTGATGAGCAGGCCCAGGTTGCCGAACGCGGCCATCACGGACATCGCCGTGATCCCGACCGCGGCGATCGCGAAGGCGCCGTATTCCCACAGGGCGAGCGGATCGGTGATCGGCAGGCCGAGGGCCGAGCTGATCCACAGGTACAGACCCGACACGATCATCGCCAGCACAACCATCACCGCCCACTTGATGAGCAGGGTGTTGAAACGTGAGATCGGGACCGCCTCGTTGTGGAGGTACAGCGGCCCCACCTCGGTCGGAGTGAATCCGAGCATGCCGTCGATGAGGGTGCTCGCGATGGTCGCACCGGTGAAACCGGCCAGGACGATCAGGAGCGCGTAGTAGAACGCCGCCAAGCCGAAACCGGTGCCGTCGGGCAGCGGATTGTGGGCCACGACCCGCACGTCGATGGGGTCGTCGAGCACGAGCCGGCTGGCCCCCGACAGTTGGAGGTCGGGGGCTGTCGCCTGGAGTTGCTGCGTCACCTGGGTGGTGAGCTGCTCGCCCATCGTCTGATTGGCCTTGTCCAACGCCATCTCCCCGATGTTCTGGACGAGGTTCGCGCTGATCGTGCCGGCGCGGGGGTTCGTGTAGATCGTGATCACGGGACGCTCGACGTCTCCGGGAATCACGCTCGCCTGGGCGAGGATGAACGTGCGCTTGGTGAAGTCGCTCGGAATGACGATGGCGCCGTAGATCTCACCGTTGTCCAGGGCGGACTGGGCCTGGGCGATCCCGATCTGCCGAAGTTCGACCTTGTCCGGATCGACACCCTCGACGAGCCCGGCGGCGATCTGGTCGCCGAAATTCTGCTGCTGCGGCGGGTTGGAATTGGGCGTGGTGTCGCCCTCGTCCTGATTGACGAGCGCGATGGGGAAGTGGTTGAGGTGCTTGGGGGGGTTGAGCATTCCACCCATGTACAGCGCGGCCAGCAGGGACATGACGACGGAGACGAGGAGCAGGGGAGCTATCCAGAACCGTGGTGTCCGGAGCACGCTCATCCTGTCTGCACCGCTGGTTTCGTGAGCCATGTCCCCTCGCATCCTCCCGTGTCCGCGCCGACCCTGGGATCGACCAGCCGGATCAAGAGTAGGCGGTGGGACCGCTCAGCGTGCTGCCGTCACCTCGAACCAGGCGTCGAGCGTCGGCTCACCGACGAGGTCCACGAGATCCACCTGGACGCCGTCTGCCCGCCATCGTTCGACCAGCGCCATCACGCGCACGGAATCCATTCCCTCGTCGAGGAGGTTCGCGGAATCGTCGATCTCGGCGACCGGGACGCCGAGCACGTCGGCTACGTCGGCGCGGATTCGGTCGCGGGTCGGAACTGTGCTGGGAGCGGAACTCACTGTCATCCTCCGGTGCGTCGGTCGAACCACGGCCCGTTGAGCCGATTCGACGACATGGGGTAGGTTGCTGGGTTAGTGAAGCCTAAGCATAGTTGCTCTCCGCGCGAACGGCGAAACGGAGAGCTGTTGCAACCGAATGTGAATGGATGACAATGGCTGGATTATCGCGATACGCAATCGACTTGACGCCTCTACGGACGAGTCGCGAGTTCCGATACATCTTCATTGCCCGCACGATCTCCATCTTCGGTCTGGGTCTGCTCCTGGTGGCGGTGCCGCTGCAGGTGTACGACATGACGAATTCCACACTGGCAGTGGGCGCGGCGAGCATCGTCGTGGGCTCCTCGGTGTTCATCGGCACCCTGTTCGGCGGCGTGATCGCCGACCGGTACGACCGCCGACCGGTCATCTCGCTCGCCCGTGCCGCAGCGGGGCTGGCCTTCGCGATCCTCGCGGTCAACGCGTTCCTCCCCACACCCCAGTTGTGGATCATCTACCTGTGTGGCGTGATCGAGGGCCTCGCCGGCGGCATCTCCGCGACCGCGCTGATGGCGGTGATCCCGTCGCTGCTCCCCAAGGACAAGATGGCCGCCGCGGGTGCCCTGATGACCGTGATGGCCGACCTCGGCACGGTCGCGTCACCGGCCATCGGCGGTGTGATCATCGCGGCGACATCCGTGGGCACCAACTACGTTCTGGCCGCGGTGTCCTCGGGAATCACCGCGTACTGCATCGCCAGGCTGCCGTCGCTGCCGCCGCCGGTCAAGAACACCGAGAGTCCGCTGCGGTCGATCGCCAGCGGCTTCACCTATGCCGCCAAGGACTCCGTGGTCGGTGGGACGCTTCTGGTCGGCTTCTGCGCCATGATGCTGACCGGCTGGAACGTGCTGCTGCCCGCCTACGCCAGCCAGGTCCTCCACGCCGGACCGGCGGCCACCGGACTGCTCTACAGCGCCCCCGCGGTCGGCGCCCTCACCGGATCACTCACGAGTGGCTGGACGGGGACTGCGCGTCGCGGTGGCCTGATCGTGTTCCTCGCGGCCATGATCGCGTCGGCCGGGCTGATCGGCGTCGGCGCCGTCCCGATGATCGCGGTCACGTTCCTCGGGCTCGCCGCGCACGGATTCGGCCGCGTCCTCGGTGACATCCTGCGGTACGCGGTCATCCAGACCGAGACCCCCGAGGAGTACCGCGGACGCGTCGCCGGTGTGTGGGGCGCCCAGATCTCCACGGGCTCGGCTGCCGGAGCGCTCGTCGCCGGTGCCGTCGGCGCCGCGGTGGGTCCGCGTGAGGCGTTCCTTCTCTACGGGGCGGGCGGCATCGTGGTGCTGGCGGTTCTCGCACTGACCTTGAAGGGGTTGCGCACCTACAGCAGTGCCGCTGCCGAGGAGGACGACCTCTCGGCAGCGGCGCAGTGACGCTGTCAGGTGGAAACTAGCTGGCCTGAGCGTTGTTCGCGGCCTGTGACAGCTGCGGGAGCAGCTTGTCCAGCAGCCACGGCATGCTGAGCACGTTCGGTGAGCTCGACGCGAACACCAGCGGCGGGTCGGTCAGACCCAGGTAGGCGTTGTCGCGCACGGCCTTCATCCCGGCGAACAGCGGATTCGACTGGACCTCGTTCTGCAGCTCCTGCGACAGGTACCAGGCGAGCAGCACGTCCGGGTTGTACGTCGGCAGCAGTTCCAGGCTGACGGGGGCCGCGAACTTGGTCTGGTCACTGCTCTCGCGCAACTGCTGGGCGAGCGGATCGACCGTGAAACCGAGGCTGGCCAGCATCTTCAGGCGAGGATCGGTGTCGAAGTAGAAGTTGTACGACCCCGGCTCGGTGCCGCTACCGAATGCCACCGTCTTCCCGGCGAACTCGGGGTGCTGCGACTTCGCCTGCGCGAGGGTGTCCTGCGTCTGGGTCACCAGTGCCTCGGCCTGTGCCGACCGGCCGAGGGCCTTGCCGACGGTGGTGATCTGAGCTTCCCAGCTGGTGGCCCAGCGACGCTCCGGGTAGGCCACGGTGGGGGCGATGGCCGAGAGCTTGTCGTACTGTTCCTGGTTCATGCCCGAGTGCACGGCCAGGATCACGTCGGGGGCGAGTGCCGCGATCTGCTCGTACGGCATCTCCTTGCTCGACGCCGTCAGCAACGTGGGTTCCGCGTTCGGGTCGAGCTCTTCGAGTTTCGCCCGCGACCACGGCAGCAGGCCGTCGTCGGTTCCCGTGTCCGACTTCATGTTCTGCACGGCGACGGGCACGACGCCGAGCGACAGTGCCGCGTCCTCGCTGCCCCAGCCGAGCGTGACGACACGTTCCGGGGCCTCCGTGATCTCCGCGGTGCCGAGCGCCGACGGAATCGACACGGGGAAGGCCGACGCGTCGGCCTGTCCGGTGGCGGATCCCGCCGCGTCGGTCGAGTCGGTATTCGACTCGCTGCAGGCACCCGCGAACAGCGCGGTTGCCGCCATCATCACGATTCCGGCTCTACGCCAGTATCTTCCGGACGTTTTCATCGATCTCCCTGTTCTTTGTTGATGGGGTTCATGCGCGAGCGGAACGAGGCGAGGGCCTCGTTCACGACGGAGCCGACTTCGCCGATCCAACGGGGCTGAGTCATGTCCTTGTGCTCGCAGTCGAGGTCGTGGTTGACGATGCAGCCGGTCAGGTAGGGCCGCCACAAGTCGTACGTCGCCGCGGTCGCAGGATTCCTGGCCGCAGTGAAGAAGAGCATGTCAGAGTCCACGACGATCTGTGAGGGTTCGGATTCGAGGCGCACGGCGTTCGCGAAGTTGTCGATCATCGCGGCCGGTGTGTGCTCGTTGATCCCGGCCAGCGCGCTGCCCTCGCCGCGCAGGATGTCGATCACCTGCTGCCGGTCGAGTCCATCCGCGAGGAGCGGTTCCGGGTCGTAGCCGACCATGTAGAGCAGCGCGGCGAGTGCGTCCTGCTCCGTCGGCATCGAGGCCCACGCGTCCGACGGGAAGGAGTCGAGCACGACGAGCATGCCGAGTTCCTCCCCCTGGTTCTGCAGTGCACCGGCGATGGCGTGCGCGACGACGCCGCCCAGCGACCATCCGAGGAGGTGGTAGGGGCCCTTCGGCTGCACGGTCCGCATGTGCTCGATGTATTCGGCGGCCATGTCCTCGAGCGTTTCCGGCGGCCGCGTGGACGTCGACAGGTTGGAGGCCTGCACGCCGTACAGCGGGTAGTCGTCGTCGATGTGCCGCAGCAGGCCCGAGTAGCCCCAGCTGATTCCGCCGGCGGGGTGGAAGCAGAACACCGGCGGCTCGGACCCCTCGGTGCGGAAGGGCAGCAGGACGGCCAGCGCGTCGGCGTCGTGATCGTCGTCGAGACGGCCGGCCAGCTGGGCCACCGTCGGCGCGGCGAACAGCGAGGCCACCGTCGCGGTGACGGACAGCCGCTTCGAGATCGCGCTCATCAATCCGGCCGCCATCAGCGAGTGGCCGCCGAGGTCGAAGAAACTGTCGTCGATGCCCACCCGCTCGATACCGAGAGCCTCGGCGAACAACTGGCACAGCACCTCTTCGCGCGCCGTGCGCGGCCCGCGCTCGGACACCTGCAGTGACAGGTGCGGAACGGGAAGAGACGACTGGTCGAGCTTGCCGTTGGGGAGGGTGGGGAACTCGTCGACGGCGATGAACGCGGCCGGGATCATGTAGTCCGGCAGCCGGCTGGCGGCGCGGCGGTGCAACTGGTCGGGGTCGATCCGGCCGCCCGGCACCGACGTGGCGTACGCGACCAGCCGCTGATCGCCCGGGCGGTCCTCGCGGACCACGACGACGATGTGCTCGACGTCCGGGGCACCGGACAGCACGGCCTCGATCTCGTTGAGTTCGATGCGGAATCCGCGCACCTTGACCTGGGAATCGGCGCGACCGGCGAAATAGATCTGACCGTCCCGGCCCCACCACACCACATCCGACGTCCGGTACATGCGAGTGCCCGGCTCCGCGAACGGGTCGGCGATGAAACGTTCCGCCGTCTTGGGGCTCTGGTTGCGGTATCCCCGGGTGACGCTGTCGCCCGCGAGATACAGCTCGCCGGACACGCCCGGAGGCACCGGCCGCAGTGCGTGGTCCAGGACGTACGCGTGCTTGCCGGGATCGACGACGCCGATGGGGACCGGACCTTCGTGTCCCGGTTCGACGAGAGCCAGGGTGGCGTTGACCGTGCACTCGGTCGGTCCGTACGCGTTGAACAGCCGGCGTCCGGGTGCGTACCGCTCGATCAGCTGGGGTGTGAGCTTCTCGGCACCGAGCATCAGGTCGACGCCGTCCGGGATGGGATGCTCGGGCGGGAACGCGGCGGCGAAAGATGGTGGCACGCCGACGAAGTTCACGTCGTGTTCGTTGATGACGCGGGCGAGCGGCTCACCGGGGATGCGGTCGGCGTCCGTCGCGACCACCAGCGTTCCGCCCGAAAGCACGCCCCACATGATCTGCCAGAATGCGAGGTCGAAGCTGATGGACGAGAAGTGGAGCGCACGAGTGTTGTGGTCCATGCCGATCACGTCCGACTGCAGCGACAGCAGATCCGCGATGCCCAGGTGGGGAACGACGACGCCCTTCGGCACCCCCGTCGATCCGGACGTGTAGATGAGATACGCGGCGTCGTCGAGTTGCAGCGGCCTGCTCCGGTCGGCGTCTGTGGGGCCGGTGACCGGCTGGGCGTCGATCAGGGCCTGCAGGTCCGGATCGTCCAGGTCGAGAATGGGCACGTCGGTGCCCAGCGGGGTGCGGTCGGGCACACCGACGGAGGACGTGAGGATCGCGACCGGTGCGCCGTCGGCGAGCATGTGCGCGATCCGGTCGGCCGGGTACGTGGGGTCGACGGGAAGGTACGCGGCACCGCTCTTCAGCACGGCGAGAACGCTGACGATCAGCTCGGCGGAGCGGTCGAGTGCGAGCGCGACCACGTCACCGGGGCCGGCACCACGCGAGATCAGCAGGCGGGCAATCCGATTCGCCCGTTCGTCGAGCTGCCGGTAGGTGAGGGAGACCGCGGGCCGCACGCTCGCACCGACGGCGAGGGCCTCGGCGTCGGGTGTCTGCGCCACCTGCGCGGAGAAGTACTCGTCGAACGTGCGGGCCGGGATGGAGTGCTCCGCGTGGGACCATTCGCCGAGCACCCGGCCCCGCTCCTGCGGGGTCAGGATGTCGAGCCGGGCGATCCGCTGCTCGTGGTTCGCGACGAGCCGCTCGATCACCACGGCGAGGCGGTCCGCGAAGGATTCGACGGTCGCGGCATCGAAGAGTTCGGTGGAGTACTCGAACGTCACGTCGACCCCGCCGCTGTCCGGACGTTCTTGGAAGCGCAGCGCCAGATCGAATTTCGCGGACGTCGCGTCGAGCATCCGTACCGAGGCGGTGGTCCCGGCGAATCGCTCCGCCGCACCTTCCTGTTTCCAGTGCGACAGCATCACCTGGAAGAGGGGATGGCGGGCCGACGACCGTGGGGGATTGACGAGTTCGACGATCCGGTTGAACGGCACGTCGGCGTGGTCGACGGCGTCGAGGTCGACGGCCCTGACCCGGTCCAGCAGTTCGTCGAACGTCGGGTCGCCCGAGACGTCGGTCCGCAGGACCACCGTGTTGACGAAGCAGCCCACCATGGCGTCGAGGTCGGGATGACTACGACCCGCGACAGGCACGCCGAGGGCGATGTCCTCGCCGGCGCCCAGCCTTTCGAGCAGCACGGCCACGGCGGCGTGCACGATCATGAAGAAGCTCGCGCGCCGCTCGGCAGCGAGCGACTCGACGGCCGCGTGCAGCGACGGCGAGAGCGTGCGGTGGATGCTCGCGCCGCGGTTGGTGGGCAGGGCGGGTCGGGGGCGGTCGGTGCGCCAGTCCAGTTCGAGTGGCAGACCGGCGAGTTGCTCACGCCAGTAGTCGAGCTGGCAGGTCAGCAACGGGGTCGCGTCGTCGCCGGCGCCGATACGTTCGCGTTGCCACACCGCGACGTCCGGGTACTGCAACGGCAGCGGCGTGAACTCCGGTGCCCGTTCGGCGCGGCGGGCGTTGTACGCGAACGCGAGATCGTCGAGGAGTTTCGACTGCGACCACTCGTCGCCGATGATGTGGTGCATCAACAGGACCAGTGTGTGCTGCGGTTCGTACAGCACCGCGCGCAGCGGCGGCTGGTCGGTGAGCCCGAGACCCACCGTCGTCATCGCCGCGATGTGTCCCTCGATGTTGCCGACGTTGTCGACTCGTTCGAGCCGGACCTTCGCGTCTCCGGCGGGAAGGACGACCTGGTGGGGCACCGAGTCGACGAGGGGGAACACCGTCCGCAACGACTGGTGCCGGGTCACGACGTCCGCGAGCGCCGCTGACAGGGCGTCGGGTTCGAGGCCTTCCCCGAAATCGACGGCCAGCGCCAGCAGGTACGTTCCGCCGCCGGCCGCGCTGTCGAGGAACCACAGGCGTTCCTGCGCGGGCGACAACGGCACCGGCGTGCCCTCGGGGAGGCCCCGCGGGGACGGCCTGCTCGCCGACACCGGCTCGCCGGCGTCCTCCAGTTGCGCGGCCACAGCGGCCACAGTGGGATTCTCGAAGACCGTGGCAACCCGCAGTGGCACACCCAGTTCCGCGGTGATTGCGGACACGAGAGCGGCGGCGAGGAGGGAGTTCCCGCCGAGTGCGAAGAAGTCGTCGTGGACACCGACCTGCTCGGCGCCGAGCACCGAGGTGAACAGGGGGAGGATCCGGGCTTCGGTGTCGGTCCGCGGTGTGTCGCCGGCCTGTCCGAGCCAACGGGGGGCGGGCAGCGCGTCCCTGTCGACCTTGCCGTTGTGGGTCAACGGCAAGCGGTCGAGCATCACCAGTGCGGACGGCGTCATGTACCCGGGAAGGGAGCGGACCAGGTGCGCCCGCACCTGCTCCTCGACGGCGTCGTGCTCGCCGCCCGGCCGGGGAACGACGTATCCGACGATGCGCTGGTCGCCGCCGGCCTGCTCGTGCACCGTGGCCACCGCCGCCTGCACGTCGGGCACCGCGGTCATCGCGGCGCCGATCTCGCCGAGTTCGACACGATAACCGCGCAATTGGATCTGGTCGTCGATCCGGCCGTGGTAGTGGAGCGCGCCGGTCGCGTCGTACCGTGCGAGGTCGCCGGTGCGGTACATCCGCGTCCCGCCGGGCGCGAACGGGTCGGCGACGAACCGTCCCGACGTCAGGCCGGGACGCCCGAGGTAGCCCGGGGACAGTCCGGGACCGGACACGTAGATCTCGCCGGTCACGCCGGGCGGCACCGGACGCAGGCCCGGCCCGAGGACATACGTGCGGAGGTCGCCGAGCGGAACCCCGATGTCCACCACGTCGGCGGCAGTGACCTTCGTGGCGGTGACGTGCACGGTGGTCTCGGTGATTCCGTACATGTTGACCAGTTCGGTTCCCGCATCCGGACCGGTCGCGGCGAACCAGGCGCGCAGGACGGCGGGGTCGAGAGCCTCACCGCCGAACACGACGTACCGCAGTCGCAGTCGGTCGAACGAGTCCGCGCGGACGAGGGCGTCGACGAGATGCCCGAACGCGGACGGCGTCTGGTTCAGCACCGTGACACCCTCGTCGACGAGGAGCGCGGCGAGGTCGGCCGGTGACGTCAGGGTGGCCTCGTCGACTGTGACGAGGCGGCCGCCGTGCAGCAGCGCGCCCCAGATCTCCCAGACGGAGAAGTCGAACGCGTACGAGTGCAGCAGGGGCCAGCAGTCGTCCTCGGTGAACGTGAACCATTCGCGGGATACGTCGAACAGCCGCAGCACGTTACGGTGCGGAATCGGAACGCCCTTGGGGACGCCGGTGGATCCGGACGTGTAGATGATGTACGCGATGTCGTCCGCCTGCACGGCGTTCTCGAGTTCGCCGGACTCGGATTGTGCCGAGTCCTCCTCGACTCGCGGGAGGTCGCCGAGCAGGTCGGCGGATCCGATTCCCAGCGACGGCTGCGTGTCCCGCAGGATGAACCGCGCGCGTTCGGCCGGGGAGGACGGATCGATCGGCAGGTAGGTCGCGCCGCTGCGGAGAATCGCGAGGACAGCGACGATCAGATCGGTGCCGCGGGGGAGGCTGACGGCCACGACCGTGCCGCGGCCGGCGCCGGCCGTCCTCAGTTGCCGGGCCAGGGCGGCGCTGCGACTCGAGAGTTCCCGGTACGACAGATCGTTCACCGCGACGCGGTCCGGGTGGGTGCGCGCCTGGGCGAGGAAGGCGGAGACGATGCTGTCCGGAAGCGCCGCTGCCGTGCCGGTGGTCCGGTCGAGGCCGGCCGCCGACCGCCACAGGTCCAGTTCGTCCGGAGCGCAGACGTCGACCACGGAGACGGGTTCTGCTGCCACGGAGATGGTTCGGAGGTAGTGCGCGAATCGGTGTGCGTGGTCCCGGATCTCGTCGTCCGTGTAGACCTCGGGATTTCCGGCCCATTCGAGGGTGAGCTCGTCCCCGGCGCCCGAGACGGAGATGACCACGTCCTCCACCGGACCGGTGGCGAGCTGATGCACCGTGCCGACGGTGGGACCGAAAGCGATTCTGGCGGCGAACGGTTTGACGTTCACCACCGCTCCGCCGGTGGCGCGGCTCCCGGCGTCCCGGACGCGCTGGAACGGTCGGGTCTCGGACAGTGCGGCGGCCACTCTGTCGATCACGTCGGCGAACGTCGGTCGCGCGTCGAACGGAATGCGGAGCGGCACAATGTTCGTGGCCGTCACGGGCGACGCCAGCTCGATGCCCTGCCGGGCCAGAACCGGCACGCGGAGCCGGACTTCTTCCGCTCCCGTGTGGGCGCCGAGGTAGGCGGCCGCGGCCGCATAGACCGCCTCGGCCCACGTCGTCGCCTGCGCGGTGGCCGCCTCGCGCAGGGTCTTCGCCACCGCGGGCTCGATCGCGAGCGTGCAGCGATGCGGGTCGGGGACGGGCCGGCGCACGGTGTCGCTGAATCCGGCCGGACGGGAAGCGTCGTGCGGCGCGTCGATGTCGGGGGTCGCGGCATCGAATTCCCGTGCCGCCTGGACGTGCGCCCGCAACGAGGGGAACTTGGCGGGCCGGGGTTCCGTGCCCGCGAGCCGGGCCGCGTACAGCGCCGCGACGCGGCGGGTGAGCAGCGAATACCCGTAGGCATCGAGCAACGCGTGCGGGGCGCGGAGGTACCAGAGCACACCGGATTCGGTCGTGATCAGTGCCGTACGCACGAGGGGAGCGGAGTCGAAGTCGAGCGGTCGGCGCACGTCCTCGCGCATCCACTCCAGGGCTGCGGCCCGGTCGCGTTGGAGACGTTCGAGTTCGGGGGCGTGGCGACGATCGTGCACCTGGACGACGTCGGCCGAATCGGCACCGGGTTCGGCCTCGAATCGGACCGAGAGCACCTCGGCCTCCTCGATCACCGTGCGTACCGCCGCGCCGAGGGCGTCGATGTCGACGGGGGCGGCGACCTCCACGTATTCGGCCGTGGTGAACGCCGATCGGGTCGGGTCGAGAAGGTGCCCGGCCCAAAGTTCGCGCTGGGCGGCGGTCAAGCAGATGTCGGCCGTGTCCTCCCCGGTCTGCGGGGTGGACGGCGACGAGATCGAAAGGGACATCGAACAGGCACTCCTGATGCTTTCGGCTTTCGGGCGTGGGGATTCCGGGCTTTCAGCTACTCGGCGTGTCAGGTTAGCCTAACCACATCGATTGTGGTGATCCGACTGCCGACGCGCACCGGCGCAGGCCTCGGAACGAAGCGCTGCGCCGGAGTGGGGTCTTCGGGTCGATTCAGCCGACTTCGAGCGGAGACAGCGCGGAGACCAGCGCGTCCGTCGTGGTCACCGAACCGCAGCGCTTCGCCGCGTAGGTGAGGGCCATGAGGTGCTCGTCACGGCTGAAATCCGCGGTCGCGTCGGAGACCAGGAACGGCTGCACGTCCGACATGAACGCCTCGGCGGCACTCAACATGCAGCCCATGTGCGTGTAGACGCCCGTGACGATCAGCTGGTCGCGGCCGTGGTGGCCGAGCAGCTGCCGGAGGTCGGTGCGCTGGAACGCCGAATACCGCCATTTGGTCACCTGGATGTCACCCTTGCGGGGGGCGAGCGGCTCGACCACCTCGGTATCGCGACCCGACGTCAGTCCCGGGCCCCAGAAGTCGGCAAGGATGCCGCGGCGCGACGGGTGCTGGTCGCCCGGCTGCATCGTGTAGATCACGGGAATACCGGCTTCCGAGCACAGTTCGCGGATCCGGACCATGTTCGCCAGCGCGGTCGACATCGGCTCCGCACGCACGTCGTACGCGTCGATGAAGTAGTTCTGCATGTCGTGGACCAGCAGTGCGGAACGCCGGGGGTCGAGGCGCCAGGACACCTTCGATTCGGGGACCTCATGGATCTCCGGGATCGTGTAGGTCGAGATGGGCGGGATGGCCATATGGTTCCTCACGGTCGGTCGTGTCGACGTCTGGGCGTATGCCGCGCGAATCTCGGTGAACGACAGCGCTCCGCTCCACCGCTCGCGGGTTCGGTTAGGCTAGCCTTTGCTACCAGGCTCTGCAATCGCCAGGTGTGTGGGTGCGCGGCGCACAGTAAGGTGACTGAGCGGTGGGGGCCGGGCGCCGGTCTCCCGTGCCGGAGCCGCTGACCAGGAGAGACTGTTGACCACGCTGCTGTTACTGCTGCTGATCGTCGTCGTGATCGTGGGCATCGTGCTGATCCTGCGAAATCGGGCCGGGAAGAAGTCCACTCCTGCTGCCAGGGTCGATCCGCTCGCCGACTACCCGGAGGTCTACGACCCGTACAAGATCGGAGTCGGCGACATCATCACGTATGCCGGAATCGATCACGTCGTGCGCGGCACCATCACCCTCGACGAAGAGGGATACATCTGGCACGAACACCTCCTCGACGGGTCGACCGGTCAGCGCTGGCTGACCGTCGAGAACGACGAGGGCAACCTCGAGATGACGCTGTGGATGCGCCGCGAGGGCACGGGACTCGAACCGGACGGTGACGTGATCCTCGACGACAGGGTGCACCGGCAGATCGAGCGCGGCACCGCCTCGTTCACCGCGGAAGGCACCACCGGAACCGCACCCCAGGGCATCGTCGACTACGCCGACTACGAGACGGCCGACAAGACCGGCCTGCTGTCCTTCGAACGCTGGGCGCGGACGCAATCGTGGGAGGTCTCCACGGGCCGCGCCGTCACGCGGGGTGAACTCACCGTGATCCATTCCGGTCCGCCGCAGTGACACTGCACGTCCTCGACATCGAGTCGCGTGATGTGACGGCCGAGGCACTCGGTCTCGTCGTGAACGCCGAAACACCGCTTCCGCTGGCCGAACTCACCATCACGCACGGTGACGACCGAGTGACGCTCGCAGTTCTCGGGGCGTCGCACGCGGTGACCGCGTCCGCCGCGGGCAGGCAGCTCACCGAACAGGTGTCGTGCGACGCGATCCGGGCCGGCGGCAGGCCGCTGCCGGTATCCGACAGCGCGAGCGGGTACCGGTTCGACTCGACCACCGACACCGTCGACCGCACCCACCTCGAGCAGACCGCCGACTGGCTGCGGCGCCAGGCCACCGAGGTGGACGGGTGGATCTGCGGGGCGTTCCCCGGCGACCACACCGCACTGACGGCGCTCACGGCAGCGAAAGACTCGGACGGATGGGCCTGGCAGACCTGGCATCTGTACCCAGGAGACAAGGGCGGGGTGATCGTGAAGACTCGAAGCAGGTGGCAGCCGTGAGCCGGTTCAGTGCGCGCGTGCGCCTCGCCCCGATGCTGCTCCTGGTATTGGCCGCGACGGCGTGCGGCGGCAGCGTCCGCGACTACATCGCCGACACCTACGCCCTGCAGAACACCGCGGGCGACGCGAAGACGTACACGTCGAACGACCCGGTCGGGACGACCGTGTCGAACATCGTCGCCGAGGAGGAACCGGCAGCGCGGAAGGCGGACGGCGGCAGCGAATACCTGCGCTACGACGACGACATCGTCACGGTCAGCGCCGGGCCGGGTGGCGGCAGCCTCGTCCGCGTCGAAGACATCGACGGACGGTACCGGAGTGGTGGGTTCGCCTATCTGGGGCCCGGTTTCAACCCCGGTTCACCGGCGGGCGGCGCCAGCGGCAGCGGCGGATCCGGAAGCGCGAAATGACAGAGAACACTCGACTGGGGAGAAGCGCGTGAACACCACCTACACGGCGGCAGCAACGGAAATCGGCAGCGTCGACGTCGGACTGCTCGCCGTCGGCATGCTCGGCACCCTGGCGTACTTCGTCATCGGCATCGCCGTCCTCGGAGTCGGCTTCGCGGTACTCGACCTCGCCACCCCCGGCAATCTCCGGCACCAGGTGTACGTCGACAAGAACCCCAACGCGGCAATCCTGCTCGCGTCGAACCATCTCGCCCTCGCCGTCGTCGTGGTCACGGCGATCCTCACCAGTTCCGACGGATTCGCGCAGGGACTCGCCGACTCCGCGGTCTACGGCCTCTTCGGTGTGCTGCTGCAGGTCATCGCGCTGCGCCTGATGAATCTGCTGCTGCCGGGGCAACTCGTCGGTCTGGTCGGGAACCCGCAGATGTGCGGTGCCGCCTGGGCGGTCGGTGCGAGCCTCTTCGCCATCGGCCTCGTGAACGCCGCCGCACTCACCTGATCTCGTGACGACCACAGCGGCAGAGCCGAATTCCTCCACCACCCGCGCACTCGGCGGGCGGGCCAGGGCGTTCCTGCTCGCCGCGGTGGCAGCCTGTGCGGCGTGCGGGCTGATCTACGAACTGGCTCTGCTGACACTGTCGGTCAGTCTGACCGGCGGCGGGATCACCCAGACGTCGCTGATCGTCGCGGGTTTCGTGGCCGCACTCGGAGTGGGGGCCCTCGCCGCCAAGCCGCTGCTCTCCACCGCGGCCGCGTCGTTCGTGGTCGTCGAGATCGTCCTCGGGCTCGTCGGCGGGTTCAGCGCGGTGACGCTGTACGTCACCTTTACGTTCTTCGGTTCCAGCGCAATCGTTCTGGTGCTCGCCACCGCACTGATCGGTGTGCTGGTGGGCGCCGAGGTGCCGCTGCTGATGACGCTGCTGCAGTCGGGCCGCAGCGACACCGACGCCGAGAGCACCGGAAAAGTGCTGGCAAACCTCAACGCCGCCGACTACGCAGGCGCCCTGGTCGGGGGCCTGCTCTGGCCGTTCGTCCTGCTGCCGGTCGCCGGGATGATCCGCGGCGCCGCCATCACCGGCATCATCAACCTCGTTGCCGCCGCGGTGGTGGCGCTGATCCTGCTGCGGTGGCAGCTGAGCCTGCGCACCCGGCTGCTCGCCGTCGTGGCAATGCTCGTCGCCGCCGCATGCATCGCGGTGCTGCTGGTGCGCGCCGACGGCATCGAGACCACGTCGCGGCAACGGCTCTACACCGACCCGGTGGTCGCCGCGGAAAGGTCGCAGTACCAGGAGATCGTCGTCACCGAGCGCGGGGGAGACGTGCGGCTCTTCCTCGACGGCGACCTCCAGTTCTCCAGCGTCGACGAACATCGGTACACCGAATCGCTGGTATACCCCGCGATGGCCGCCGACCCGAAACGGGTGCTGATCCTCGGCGGGGGCGACGGCCTCGCCGCCCGGGAGGTCCTGCGACTGCCCGGGGTCCAGGAGATCGTGCAGGTGGAACTCGACCCTGCGGTCGTCGAACTCGCGAACACCCGGTTGTCCGGGCTGAATCAGGGGGCATTGCAGGACCCGCGGGTGCACGTCGTCCTCGACGACGCATTCCGGTGGCTACGCGACGCACCCGACTCGGGATTCGACGCCGTCATCGTAGACCTCCCCGACCCGGACACCCCGGCGCTCGGACGCCTGTACTCCACCGAGTTCTACGGTCTCGCCGCCGCCGCCCTGAACCCCGGCGGACTGATGGTGGTGCAGTCGGGAAGCCCCTATTCGACGCCGGACGCGTACTGGCGCACCACATCGACGGTCGCGTCCGCGGGTCTGGCCGTCACGCCGTACCACGTGCTGGTGCCGAGTTTCGGGGACTGGGGTTACGTCCTCGCCCGGCGCGGACCCGAACCGCCGGCCCTGCGCCTACCCCGCGACGTCCCCGAACTGCGCTTCCTCGACGAGCCGACCCTCGCCGCGTCCGCGATCTTCCCGCGCGACCGTCCCCGCCGCGAACTCGAGCCCTCCACCCTCGACCGCCCGCGCATCGTCGACGACATGCGGAAGGGCTACGAGCGCTGACGCGCCCGTGAGTACTTCTTAACCGCCGGGCGTTAATAAGTACTCACAGGCCGAAGGCATATAGTTCATGGATATACTAAATGCGGAGATGGCGGGCACTGGGCCCGCCACCGGCTCGCGATAGGGTTCCCCCATGACCGATGACGCAGCGCCGGTGCCCGTCGAGGTGCCCGACGGCCTCGACTTCTGGTCGTTCATCGAACTGGCGAACAGGCGCCTGAGCACGGAATACGGCTCGACGCACGAACTCGCCACCCAGGTGCTTCTGACGTTGAACCGCGCGTCGAACGTGGTGACGTACGACCTGGAGTCGTCGATTCACCGTCCGCGCGGGCTGTCGTGGTCGGCGTTCCGGCTGATGTTCGTGACGTGGCTGGCCGGCCCCGTCGAGTCGAAGACGGCGGCCAAACTCACCGGCATGAGCAGGGCTGCGGTCTCGAATCTGACGAAGACGCTGGTCGGTGGCGGTCTGATGGAGCGGACTCCGGACGAGCGGGACGGCCGGTCCGTCCAGCTGTCGCTCACCGAGAAGGGCCGGAGCGAGATCGGTGAGATCTACCGTGAGCAGAACGAGCGGGAACATGCCTGGGCGAGTGTTCTCACCGAACCGGAGCAGCGCATTCTCGTCATGCTGCTGGACAAGCTGATCACCAATCGCAGCCAGTTCGACGTCCGCGGTCGTAACTGAGCCTGCTGTGCCTCCCGGAAAATCTGTGCTTGCTATCACGCCCGCAATTTAGTTAATGTGTTTACTACTACGGAACACGCACTTCTAGGGAGGCCGGTCATGGCGTTCTATCGGCACGTGGGCAACATCCCGCCCAAGCGGCACACCCAGCACCGTGACGACAACGGTCAGCTCTACTTCGAGGAATTGATGGGAGAAGAGGGCTTCTCCTCCGACTCCTCACTGCTCTACCACCGCCACATCCCGTCGGCGATCGTCGATGCCACCGTGTGGGAGCTGCCCGACCAGAGCACGACTCCCAATCATCCGCTCAAGCCGCGCCACCTGAAGTTGCACGACCTGTTCCCCGAGACGGTCTGGGCCGACACCGATGTGGTCACCGGACGACGGTTGATCCTCGGCAACGCGGACGTCCGCATCTCCTACGTGGTCGCCGGCAAGGAGTCGCCGCTGTACCGCAACGCGATCGGCGACGAGATGGTCTACGTCGAATCCGGCGCCGCCACCGTCGAAACCGTGTTCGGCGCGCTCGAGGCGAAGCAGGGCGACTACGTTCTCATTCCGATGTCGACCACCCACCGCTGGATCCCGCGCGGCCCGGAACCGTTGCGCGCCTACGCGATGGAGGCCAACAGTCACATCGTCCCGCCGAAGCGTTACCTGTCCCGGTTCGGCCAGTTGCTCGAGAACGCACCCTACTGCGAGCGCGACCTGCACGGGCCGTCCGACACGTTGCAGGTCGAGGGCGCCGACGTGGAGGTGCTCGTCAAGCACCGCACGTCGCACGGGATCGTCGGCACGCGAATGGTGTACCCGCAGCATCCCTTCGACGTCGTGGGCTGGGACGGGTGCCTCTACCCCTACACGTTCAACATCTCCGACTACGAGCCCATCACCGGTCGCGTGCACCAGCCGCCGCCGGCGCATCAGGCGTTCGAGGGCAACAACTTCGTCATCTGCAACTTCGTGCCCCGCAAGGTCGACTACCACCCGCTGTCGATTCCGGTGCCGTACTACCACTCGAACGTCGACTCCGACGAGATCATGTTCTACGTCGGCGGAGACTACGAGGCGCGCAAGGGTTCCGGCATCGGCCAGGGTTCGATCTCGATTCACCCCGGCGGGCATGCGCACGGTCCGCAGCCGGGCGCGTACGAACGCAGCATCGGGGCCGAGTTCTTCGACGAACTCGCCGTCATGGTCGACACGTTCCGCCCGCTCGAACTCGGCGAGGGTGCAGTGGCCTGCGAGGACTCGGGCTACGCGTGGACGTGGGCAGGACGGGGGCCCAAGCAGTGATCTCCGCCCTCTTCGCCGGCCTCTGCGACGACGCCGCACTCTTCCCGCCCGGTAACGCACCCCTGCCCGACGCCGTGCCCGCGCACGCCAGGCATTTGTCGGCGCCGTACGCGGATCTGGTCGGCCCCTTCGTCTTTCCCGTCGCCCGGCTCGACGAACTGACACCTGGTCCGCTCGATCTGAGCCTGACACTGCCCGGCGGCCCGGCCACGCTCGAACCCGCACTGGACCGCCTCGCGCAGATCGACGGTGCCACCGCGGTGGCACTCGAGATCGCGGTCCCGGCCGAGCAGACGGCCGCGGAGTTCTTCGCCGCGATGGACGCCGTCGAGACGCTGACCGCCGGACTCGACGTGTTCGTGGAGGTTCCGCGCGGCGAGCGTCGCGCCGATTTCCTCGCCGCGCTGACCGGTAGCCAGTTCGCCGCGAAGTTCCGCACGGGAGGCGTGGTCGCCGAGGCCTACCCGGACGAGGACGAACTCGCGTCCGCCCTCGCCACCGTCATCGCGTCGGGCGTTCCGTTCAAGGCCACAGCCGGGCTGCACCACGCCGTCCGCAACACCGATCCGCACACGGGATTCGAACAGCACGGTTTCCTCAACGTGCTGCTCGCCACCCGGCACGCACTCGGCGGCGCCGGTGTCGACGAGGTGGCCGCCACCCTCGCCGAACGTGACGGCGCACTGCTCGCCCGCGCACTGCGCGACCTCCCGGCCGACGTCGTCGGCGCCGTTCGCACCGCCTTCCGATCCTTCGGCACGTGCAGCATCCTCGAACCCCTCGAGGATCTCGTCGCACTGAACCTCGTGCCGTCTTCCGCCCTCGCCTCCGCAGATCAAGGAGCCCACGCATGACCGTCCTCGACATCCCCGCCGATTCCCTCTTCGGGATCGAGAACCTGCCGTACGGCGTGTTCTCGACCGCCGACTCGGCCCCACGGGTCGGAGTGCGGGTGGGAGATTCCGTCGTGGATCTCGCCGCCGCCCTGGGTGACGACGTCTTCGCGCAGCCCACCCTCAACGCCTTCATGGCGCAGGGCCGGACCCGCTGGACCGAGGTCCGCAGGCAGATCACCGAACTCGTGCAGGGCGACGTCGCCGACACCGCGGTGTTCGCCGTCGAGGACGTGACGATGCACCTGCCGGTGGCCGTCGCCGACTACGTCGACTTCTACGCCTCCGAGAATCACGCCACCAACCTCGGCCGACTGTTCCGCCCCGACTCCGAGCCTCTGATGCCCAACTGGAAGCACCTGCCGGTCGGGTACCACGGGCGGTCGAGCACCGTCATCGTGTCGGGCATCGACGTCATCCGGCCCTGCGGGCAGCGCAAGACCCCGGCTCAGGACGCCCCCGACTTCGGTCCGTCCCGCCGCCTCGACATCGAGGCCGAGATGGGCTTCCTCGTCGGCGTCCCGACGAAGCTGGGGGAGACCATCACCCCGGATCAGTTCGCGGAGCACGTGTTCGGTGCGGTCGTCGTGAACGACTGGTCAGCCCGCGACATCCAGGCCTGGGAGTACGTGCCGCTCGGCCCGTTCCTCGGGAAGAGCTTCGCGACGTCCATCTCGCCGTGGGTGGTTCCCCTCGACGCGCTCGAGGCGGCCCGCATCGACACCCCGACGCAGGATCCGCAGCCGCTGCCGTACCTGCGTGGCGAGGAGAAGTGGGGCCTGGACATCGACCTGGCCGTCGAATGGAACGGACACGTCGTGTCGCGGCCGCCGTACGCGCAGATGTACTGGTCGCCGGCGCAGATGCTCGCCCACACCACGATCAACGGCGCCGCCGCCAGCACGGGCGACCTGTTCGCGTCGGGCACCATCTCCGGACCCGAGAAGGATCAGCGCGGCGCGTTCATCGAACTGACCTGGGGTGGACAGGAACCCGTCGTCGTGGGGGACGAGAAGCGCACGTTCCTCGAGGACGGCGACGAGATCGCCATCTCCGCCACCGCGCCGGGCCCGAACGGCACCCGCATCGGCTTCGGCGAGGTGCGGGCCCGCATTGCTCCACCCGTGAGTACTTGTTAACCGCGGGCGGTTGACAAGTACTCACGGGTGGTAGGCAGTAGTCATGACCGAGAACTTCGTCGAGATCACTGCCGAGCCGGACACCGGCGTCGCGTTCCTCACCCTGAACCGCCCCGAGCAGCGCAATCCGCTGTCGTCCGAGGCCATGCGGGACGTCACCGCGGCGCTCCGGAAGCTGGGCGACGACGACACCACGCGCGTCGTCGTCATCAGGGCTGCAGGACCGGTGTTCTCCGCAGGCCACGACCTGAAGGAGATGATCGGCCGCACACTCGAGGACGAGCAGGCCATCTTCGACACCTGCGTCGAGATGATGCAGACCGTGCAGGACATTCCCCAACCGGTCATCGCGTCCGTCCAGGGCGCGGCGGTCGCGGCGGGCTGTCAGCTCGCGGCGTCGTGCGACCTGGTCGTCGCGTCGTCGAACGCCGTGTTCGGGACGCCGGGGGTGAAGATCGGTCTGTTCTGCTCCACTCCGATGGTGGCCCTCAGCCGCGCGATCGGACGTAAGCGCGCCCTGCAGATGCTGCTCACCGGTGAGACGATCGGGGCGGAGACCGCCGCCGACTGGGGGCTGGTGAACCTGGTCGTGGCACCCGAGGAACTCGACGCGCAGACCCGGGCTCTCGCCGCGAAGATCACGAAGGCGAGCCCGCTCACGGTGAAAATCGGCAAGCAGGCGTTCTACCGGCAGATCGAGCTCCCTCAAGGCGAGGCCTACGCGGCGATGGCGGAGACGATGGCCACCAACGCGATCACATGCGACGCCCAGGAGGGCATGCAGGCGTTCGTCGACAAGCGCACACCGCGGTGGCAGGGAAAATAGCGCGCGCTGTCTGCATTGCGCGGTCCAGCGAACCGGCGAAGTATTGACCGTGCAGTGGCTGCGGCCGCGGGCCGTCGGTGCCCGCTGACGGTGGACCGCGACGGGTCGGTCACCGAGATCGTTCTCACTGCGGGGCGACCCCCGCGGGAGGTGACTATCGATGTTCATCCAGGTTATTCAAGGAAAGGTGTCCGACGAGGCCGGCCTGCGCCGGTGCATGGACCGCTGGACGGAGGACGTGCGACCGGGAGCGACGGGCTTCCTGGGCTGCACCCAAGGATTGTGCGACGACGGAACGTTCATCGCCCTCGCGCGGTTCGAATCGGCCGAAGCCGCCCGGCGTAACAGCGAGCGTCCCGAGCAGGGCGCGTGGTGGGCAGAGACCGAGAGGTGCTTCGAGGGTGCCGTGTCGTTCATGGACTGCCCGGACGTGATGGAGTGGATGGGTGGTGGCTCGGACGACGCGACATTCGTTCAGGTCATGGAGGGGCACACCTCCGACGCGAGTCGGATGCGGGAGCTGCTGGAACAGGCCGAACCCCAGGTTCATCAGCTGCGCCCGGAGATCCTCGGCGGAACGTTGTGCACGTACGGCGACGGCGGGTATGTCGAGGCGGTGTACTTCACCTCGGAATCGGAGGCCCGCGAGCACGAGAAGGTCGAGATCCCGGACGACCTGCGGTCGTTGTTCGAGGAAGAGGGGCGGTTGATGGGCGACGTGTCGTACTACGACATGCACGAGCCGATGTTGGTGCCTGCAAGGCGGTAGCCGAAACCTCCGGCAAGGTACTTGGACGTCCTATAACCTTCGTGCATGAGTCTGGATGCGCGTACCGATACCGTCGACGGAGTGCTGCGGCGCTCGGCCGCCAAGTTCCCCGACCGCCGGGCACTGACGTTCGAAGACCGCACGTGGACGTACCGTGAACTCGACGACGCGGTCAGCCGAGCGGCCGCCTACCTGCAGTCGCTCGGACTGTCGGCCGGTGAGCGGGTGGCCGCGTACGGCACCAACTCGGACGCGTACACGATCGGGTTCCTGGCCTGCGCGCGTGCGGGTCTCGTGCACGTCCCCGTCAACTATGCGCTCGAGGGCGAGGAGCTGACCTATCTGGTGTCGCAGTCCGGGAGCGCCGCCGTGCTGGTCGATCCGGCGCTGAGGGGCACGCTCGACTCGGTCCGGGACGCGCTCGAACTGCGACACGTGGTGCCCCTGCGCGACGCCGAAGACTCGCTTCTCGCCCACAGCGGCTCCGGCGACGTACCCGTGCTCGCGGTGCCGGTCGCGTCCACCGATCTGGCGCAGTTGCTGTACACGTCCGGGACGACGTCGAAGCCGAAGGGCGCCATGATGACTCACGGCGGTCTCGTGCACGAGTACGTGTCCTCGGTGATCGCCCTCGCGCTGAGCGACGGCGACAATCCGCTGATCTGCATGCCGCTGTACCACTCGGCGGGCATGCATGTCTTCATGATGCCGTACCTGTCGGTGGGCGCCACCGTGAATCTGATGCAGACCCCGGACATCCCGGAGATCCTGCGGCGCATCGAGGCGGATCGCATCGGCTCGCTGTTCCTGGCGCCGACGGTGTGGGTGCCGCTCGCCGGACATCCGGATCTCGAGACCCGCGACCTGTCGTCGCTGAAGAAGGCGCAGTACGGCGCGTCGATCATGCCGGTGACGGTGCTGAACAGGCTGCGTGAACGCTACCCCGACCTCGGGTTCTACAACTGCTTCGGACAGTCCGAGATCGGTCCGCTCGCCACGGTGCTGCAGCCCGAGGAACACGAGGAGCGGCCGTCGTCGTGCGGCAAGGCCGTGTTCTTCGTCGAAACGCGGGTGGTGGATCCGGACGGCAACGACGTTCCGGACGGCACGCCCGGTGAGGTGCTCTACCGTTCACCCCAGCTGTGCCTGGGGTACTGGGACAACCCCGACGCCACCGCGGAGGCGTTCCGCGACGGCTGGTTCCACTCGGGCGATCTGGTGACGCGGGACCCGGAGGGGTACATCACCGTCGTCGACCGCATCAAGGACGTCATCAACACCGGCGGCATCCTGGTGGCGTCGCGCGAGGTCGAGGACGCCGTCTACACGCATCCGGACGTGGCCGAGGTGGCCGTCATCGGGACCCCGGACGACAAGTGGATCGAGGCGATCACCGCGGTGGTGGTGCTGCGGGAGAACGCGGCCGGCGTGACGCCGGACGGGTTGATCGCCCACGTCAAGGAGCGCATCGCGCCGTTCAAGGTGCCCAAGCAGGTGGTGTTCGTGGACGAGCTGCCCCGCAACCAGAGCGGGAAGCTTCTCAAACGCGAACTGCGGGCGACGCTCTGACTACTTCCTGGTCGACGCCCGCTCGATCAGCTCGACCGGGAGTTTCACCGATTCCACGTCGTTGCCCGCGATGATCGACAGGAGATGACGCACACCCGTCGCGCCGATCAGGCGCGCGGGTGACCGGACGGTTGTCAGCGGCACCGGCAGCTGGGCGACCACCGGAATGTCGTTGTATCCGACGAGCGCGAGATCTTCGGGGATCCGCAGCCCGAGGTCCCGGGCGACGCCGAGTACGCCGATCGCGATGGTGTCGCTGACGGTGAAGATCGCCTCGGGACGCGAATCCGACTCGAGGAGAACGGTGGCCGCGGCGACACCGCCGGACACGTCGAAGTCGGAGCGGACGACGCGATCCGGGCGGAGTTCGATGCCGTTCTCGGCCAGCGCGTCGCGGAACCCGGCGAGGCGGTCGCGGGAGGTGCTCGCATGGTCGGGGCCTGCGATGACGGCGACCTCGGTGAAGCCGCGGTCGAGGAGATGGCGTCCGGCGAGGTAGCCGCCGCGGTGGTCGTCGCCGGACACGAACGGCAGACCGACGTCGGCGTGCCGGTTGAGCTGCAGCATCGGCAGTGCCCCCACCGACAGCGAGTCGACGAATTCGCGGCCGGGACTGTGCAGGCTGCTGAGCAGCAGACCGTCCACCTGCCTGCTGACGAGGAATTCGATGGCGCGGCGCTGGGCGTCGAGGTCATCGGGTGGGCTCGACAGCAGCACGGAGTAGCCGGCCCGCGTTGCCGTCTCCTCGATGCCCTGGAACATGGTCGCGACCACGCCGTCGGTGAGTCGCGGCATGACGACGCCGAGGGTGGTGGTCTTCCGGGTCCGCAGGCTCGCGGCCCACAGGTTGGGCTGGTAGCCGAGTTCCACCGCCACCTCGCGCACCCGCAGCGCGGCCTCGGACCAGCCGTCGGCGGGTTCGGGCTGCCGGAGCACCCGGGACGCCGTCGACACGTGGACGCCGGCGCGTTCGGCGATCTCGCGGAGGGTAGGCGGACGCCCGGAGGTGCGTGTCGGGCGGTCCGGCTGGTTCACGGGCAATCCTCGCGCTCGGGGACGGGGGCCGGTGGGCGTCGTGGTTGACGGCCGCCGGAACGCGCCTTAGTCTACGTGACGAAATCGTTCGTGCAATCGTTCTCGCGAACGTTTGCACATCAGCCCCACCGGCCCCGTGGAGGAACAATGTCCGACCCGCAGTCCCTGTCCCAGCTGTTCGCCCTCGACTCGCTGCTCGACACCGAGGAGATCGCGATCCGCGACACCGTGCGCCGATTCGCGGACGAGAAGATCCGGCCGCACATCGGCGAATGGTTCGAAGCGGCGGCACTGCCCGTGCGTGAACTGGCGGAAGGGCTGGGCGAACTCGGCGTGCTCGGCATGCACCTCGAGGGATACGGCTGCGCCGGCATGAGCGCCACCGCCTACGGCCTGGCCTGCCTGGAACTCGAGGCCGTCGACTCCGGAATCCGCAGCCTCGTGTCCGTCCAGGGCTCGCTGGCCATGTACGCGATCCACCACTACGGCAGCGAAGACCAGAAGCAGGAATGGCTGCCCCGCATGGCCGCGGGCACGGCGATCGGCTGCTTCGGACTGACCGAGCCCGACTTCGGCTCCAACCCCGCCGGCATGCGCACGGGCGCCAAGCGGGACGGTGACGACTGGATCCTCAACGGCACCAAGATGTGGATCACCAACGGATCCGTCGCCGACGTCGCCGTCGTGTGGGCACGCACCGACGACGGCATCCGCGGATTCGTCGTGCCCACCGACACCCCCGGCTTCTCGGCGCCCGAGATCAAGCACAAGATGTCGCTGCGGGCGTCCGTCACCTCGGAACTCGTGCTCGAGGACGTCCGGCTGCCCGAATCCGCGATGCTGCCCGAGGCCAAGGGACTGTCCGGTCCGCTGGGCTGCCTCAACGAGGCACGGTTCGGCATCATCTTCGGTGCGATGGGCGCCGCCCGCGACTGCCTCGAATCCGCCATCTCCTACGCGCAGGACCGTCAGGTCTTCGACAAGTCGCTCGCCGCTTACCAGATCACGCAGGTCAAGATCGCCGACATGGCCCTCGAGGTCGGTAAGGGCCACCTGCTCGCGTACCACCTCGGACGTCTCAAGGATCGCGGCGTGGCGCGTCCCGAGCAGGTCAGCACGGGCAAGCTGAACAACGTCCGCGAGGCCATCGCCATCGCCCGCGAGTGCCGGACCATCCTCGGCGCCAACGGAATCACACTGGAATACCCCGTGATCCGTCACGCCAACAACCTCGAGTCCGTGCTCACCTACGAGGGAACGTCCGAGGTGCACCAGCTCGTGATCGGCAAGGCGCTGACGGGCGAGGCAGCGTTCCGGTGAGCAGGTCGCTCGAGTCGGCTGGGAGCGCATCCCTGGACGGCCTGCTGATCGCCGACTTCGGACGGGTGCTCGCCGGGCCGTACGCCACGATGCTGCTCGCCGATCTCGGCGCCGACGTCGTCAAGATCGAGCGCGCCGGCGTCGGGGACGACACCCGGCAGTGGGGGCCGCCGTGGGTGGGCGACGAATCCACCTACTTCCAGTCCGTCAACCGCAACAAGCGGTCCTTCGCCTGGGATCTGCGTGACCCCGCCGACCTGCAGCAGGCGCAGGAACTGACCGCCCGGGCCGACGTGGTGGTGGAGAACTTCCTTCCCGGCACGATGGACCGGCTCGGGCTCGGCTACGACGCCGTGCGGGAGATCAATCCCGACGTCGTCTACTGCTCGGTGACCGGGTTCGGCGGCCAGAACGACCTGCCCGGATACGACCTGCTCATCCAGGCCGTCGGCGGGTTGATGAGCATCACCGGTCCCGAACCCGGCGTTCCGACGAAGGTCGGGGTGGCCGTCGTCGACATCATCACCGGACTGCACGCCGCGGTCGGGATCCTGGCGGCGCTGCGTCACCGTGATCGCACCGGGGAGGGGCAGCGGGTCGAGGTGAATCTGCTGTCGTCGCTGCTGTCCGCCCTCGCGAACCAGACGTCGGGGTACGTGGGCGCCGGTGTCGTCCCGCAGGCGATGGGCAACCGGCACCCCAGCATCGCGCCGTACGAGGTCTTCCGGACCGGCGACCGTCCGCTGGTGCTGGCGGTGGGGAACAACCGTCAGTTCGCCTCTCTCGTCGAGGTTCTCGGTGTGCCCGAACTCGCCGACGACGAGCGGTACGCGACCAACACGCAACGGGTGGCGCACCGCGAGCAACTGGTCCGGGACATCACCGCGGCGCTGTCCGCGGGCTCGGCGGACGAGTGGTTCGAGAAGCTGACCGCGCAGGGTGTTCCGTGCGGCCCGCTCAACGACATCGCCGACGCTGTGGCGCTCGCCGAGCGGCTCGGGCTGAATCCGGTGGTCGAGATCGACGATCCCCGCAGGGACCGGCCCGTGCGTCAGGTGGCGAACCCGATCCGGCTCAGCGTCACCCCGGCGAGCTATCGCAGCGCGCCGCCGCGGCTCGGTGAGGACACCCCAGCCGTGAGTACTTGTTAACGTCCCGCGGTTAACAAGTACTCACGGGGGCTCTTCCCTAAGGGAGTGTTAGGAAGGCTCCGGGGCCCTTCCGTATCGATGTGACGTGACCCACTGTGGTGTGAACGCAGAGATCCAGGGCATCGAGAGGAGTCCCGCGTGAGCACCACATCGACGGGTGAGCGCCGAGTCATCGGCAATGTTTTGAAAGGTTCGGTCGGCAACCTGATCGAATGGTACGACTGGTACGTCTACGCGGCGTTCAGTGTGTACTTCGCGAAGGAGTTCTTCCCGGAGGGCGACACCACCGCGCAGCTGCTTTCCACGGCAGCCGTTTTCGCGGTCGGGTTCCTGATGCGGCCGATCGGCGGCTGGATCATGGGACGGTACGCCGACCGGCACGGACGCCGATCGGCGCTCACCCTGTCGGTGACGGTGATGGCGGCGGGTTCGCTCGTCATCGCCGTCACGCCGTCCTACGCGAGCATCGGGCTCGTGGCACCGGTGATGCTGGTGATCGCCCGGATGCTGCAGGGACTGTCGGTCGGCGGCGAGTACGCCACCAGCGCCACGTACCTGGCCGAGGTCGCGTCGCCCGGCCGGCGCGGGTTCTACTCGAGCTTCCAGTACGTCACGCTCGTGGCCGGGCAGCTGATCGCACTGGGTGTGCAGATCATCCTGCAGCTGACGCTGCCTGCGGAGGCCATGCAGTCGTGGGGCTGGCGGATTCCGTTCCTGATCGGCGCCGCCGGTGCCGTCGCGGTGATGTGGCTCCGTCGCACGATGGACGAGTCGGAGGCGTTCACCGACGAGGTGGAGGCGAAGCGTGACGCAGACACCTCGGACGCTGGGCCGAAGGAAGGTTCGCTCCGGATGCTGCTGCAGTACCCCCGCGAGTGCCTGCTGGTGTGCGCCCTGACGCTCGGTGGTTGCGTGGCGTTCTACACGTACACCACGTACATGCAGAAATACATGATCAACACGTCCGGCATCTCCAAGGACACGGTGGCGTGGATCAACTTCGCGGCCCTGCTGGTGTTCATCGTGTTGCAGCCGATCGGCGGCGCATTGTCCGACCGCATCGGTCGCCGGAAGCTGCTCATCTTCTTCGGGATCGGCGGAACCGTCCTGACCGTGCCGCTGATGACCGTGCTCGGGAAGACGACGAACCCCCTGGTCGCGTTCGGCCTGATGATGCTGGGACTGATCGTCGTCACCGGATACACGTCGGTGAACGCGATCGTGAAGACCGAGCTGTTTCCGACCAAGGTCCGCGCGCTCGGGGTCGGGCTGCCGTACGCGCTCACGCTGGCGATCTTCGGCGGAACGGTCGAGACCGTCGCCCTCGCCCTGAAGCGGGCCGGCCACGAATCGCTATTCTTCTACTACGTGACCGGGTGTATCGCGATCTCGCTCGTCGTCTACTTCTTCATGCGTGAGACTTCGGACGGTTCGCCGCTCGACCGGGCGACCAGCCGGGAGGACACCCCGGACGACGACGTCGAGCTGGTCGACTCGCGGAGCTGATCGAAGGGAAGAGAAGTGCAGATCGCGGTGGTCGAGGACGACGACGGAGTCGGCGACGCACTCGTGGAAGCACTGGCCACCCACGGCCACGAGGCGGTGCGCATGCGGCGCGGCTCCGATCTCCTTCTCGGCCATCGCGGTATGGACGCGGTGATCCTCGACCTCGGTCTCCCCGATGCGGACGGCCTGCAGGTGCTCCGGCAGCTGCGGGCCGTCAGCGACGTTCCGGTGGTGATCCTCACCGCCCGCGACGACGAACGGTCGGTGGTGCGGGGACTTCGGGGCGGTGCGGACGATTACCTCGTCAAGCCGGCGCGGCTCGCGGAATTGCTGGCCCGGCTCGACGTCGTGACCCAGCGTCGCCGCGCGACCGCGGCCTCGGCCGAGCAGACGGTCACCGAGGGTGACGTGGTGGTCGATCTGGCGGCACGTGAGGTGGAGGTCGGCGGCGCTCCGGTGGCGTTGACGGCCAAGGAGTTCGAGCTTCTCGAGGTGCTCGTCACCCGTCCCGGTGCGGCCGTGAGCCGCCAGCAACTGATGGATGCGGTGTGGGGCGACGCGTACGTGGCCATCTCACGCACCCTCGACGTGCACATGACCGGGCTGCGCGCGAAACTGGGCCGGCCCGGGCTCATCTCGACCATCCGCGGGTACGGCTACCGCTGGGGCACCTGACGTGCGCCGCCGTGTACTCGCCGTTCTGCTGGTGTTCGCGGCCGTCGCGGTGGTGGCCTTCGCCGTCCCGCTGGCGCTGGCCACCAGCGCCGGGAGAACCCAGGCTCTGCGGCTGAGCCGGGAGGCGGACGCGACGCATTTCGCCAGCCTCGCCGGACAGACCCAGGCGCCCGGGAGTACCACGCTGCTGCGGGAGGAGGTGGCCCGCTACCACGAGTTGTACGGCGAGGGCGTCCTCATCGTCGACGCGAGAGGCAACCTCCGCGCGGGAGCCGGACTGTCGCCGGACGACTCCGACGTCGCCGCGGCGGTCACGGCGGGACTGCGCAACCAGAAGCAGGGGATCAGCGGTTCGCTGACCCCGTGGTCGGCGGACCGTGTCCTGTCGGCCGTACCCGTCGGCACCGGAGCGCAGGTGGACGGTGCCGTGGTCCTGGACGTGTCCACCCGCGCCGCACGTGAATCCATCCGGACGTCGTGGCTGGTGATCGTCGCGGGGGCGCTCGTCGCGCTGGCGGCGGTCACCGCGGTCGCGATCGCGCTGTCCCGGTGGACCGTTCGTCCGCTCGGGGCGCTCACCGCCAGGGTCGGGGCCCTCACCGACGCGGTCCCGTCGCCGCGTCCGCGGGTGCGCCGCAGCACCGGTCGGCCGACCGGCCGGTACAGCGGCCCGCCCGAGGTCCAGGAACTCGCGAAGGCGTTCGACACCATGTCGGGTGCCGTCCAGGCGTCCGGTCAGGCGCAGCGGCAGCTGATCGCCGACACCGCCCATCAGCTTCGAAACCCCCTCGCGGCCCTGCACATCCGGTTGGATTCCCTCGGCCCGCATGTCTCCCAGTCCGGGGCCGAGACCTACCGCCGGACCGGGATGGAGGTCGATCGGCTCGGCGGGATCCTCGACGGACTGCTGGCACTCGCCGTCGCCGAATCGCCCGCGGAATCCGCCGACGACGAGACCGCGCACGGCGGATGCGACGTCGGTGCCGTCCTCGCGGACCGTGCCGACGCCTGGACGGAGGCTCTCGGGGAATCGGCGATGGACCTCGTGCTCCGGGAACCGGCCGAACCGCTGGTCGCCGATTTCCGATCCAGCCACCTGGCGCAGGTCCTGGACGTCCTGCTCAGCAACGCACACCAGTACGCCGGTCGAGGTTCGACGGTCCGGATCGACACGGGACGGTCCGCCGCGGGAATCGAGATCCGGGTGAGTGACGACGGGGTCGGGGTCGGCGAGGACGAGATCGGCAAATTGTCGTCACGCTTCTTCCGCGGGTCCGGGGCGGGGCAGCAGGGCACCGGGCTCGGGCTGTCCATCGCGACCGCGCTCGTCGAAGGCGGCGGTGGGGCGCTGACCATCGCTGCGGAGCAGCCACACGGGCTCCGGGTGACGCTGACCCTTCCGGCGGTGGCGCCGTGATCGCGCGACGCGCACTTCTGTGCGGCGTCGTCGCCGTGGGAGCCACCGCGGCCACGGGTTCGGTGCTCGCCGCGTGCTCGGACAGCGGCCGCGATCCGCTGCGGCTCGCCGCCGGTGAGGAGGGCGGATTCTTCTGGGAGTTCGCCCAATTGACGGCCCAGGCCGCGGAGCGTGCCGCACTGCCGGTGAGCATCGTCCCCGTCCGCACCGCGGGGTCGATGGATAATCTGGCGGCGCTGGCATCAGGAGACGCGGAACTGGCTCTGAGCCTCGCCGACGCAGCCGTATCGGCTCTCGAGGCCGGCGCCGGATTCACCGCCATCGGCAAGGTGTACGAGAACTACATGCAACTCGCGGTGCGCGCCGATTCCGGGATCGCGGACACCTCGCAGCTGAGAGGAGTCCGAATCAGCTTGGGTGCCACAGGCTCCGGCGCGGAACTGACGGGCGAGCGGATCCTCGAGGTGCTGGGTCTGGCGGGTGCGGGCGACGTGACCCGTCTGCACCTGTCGATGACCGACGCGGGGCAGGCGCTGCGTGACGGCACCGTCGACGCGGTTCTGTGGGCCGGTGGAGTGCCCACGCCGTCGTTCGCGAATCTCGGGATCCCACTGCGCCTACTCGATCTGTCCGCCGAACTGGAATTGCTGCGGGAGCGGTTCGGCCCGCGCTACGAGCCGGTGCTGATTCCGCCCGGCACGTACGGACAGCAGACGTCGGTCGCGACGATCGGTCTCGCGAACCTGCTGCTCGCCGACCCGGCCGTGTCCGACAGTGCCGCCGGGGCCATCGTCGAGGTGCTCATCGACCACGCGGCGGAACTGGTGCCGGATCAGGCGACCGGCAGCCAGTTCCTGGACCGGCAGTCGCTGATCGTCACCGCGGGGGTTCCGCTGCATCCCGGCGCGGCCGCGGCGTACCGGAGACATCACGGCTGAGCCGGTCGATCACTGCACCTGGTCGATCACTGCACCTGGGCGACGACGAAGATGCGCCGGAACGGGAAGAACGTGCTGCCGTCCGGTCGCCGGGGGTATGCCGCGTCGAGGAGTGGGACGAGCTCGTCGCGGAAGCGGTCCCACTCCGGCGCCGCGAGGGCGTCCTTGACCGGGCGGAGCGCGGTGCCGGTGATCCACTCCAGAACCGGGTTTTCCCCGGTCAGCTGTTGCACGTACGTGGTCTCCCACGCGTCGACGGCACACCCGGCGTCGGCGAGTAGACCGGCGTAGTCGGTGGGATCGTCGACGACCTTGCTCTCGCGGAACGGCACGTCCGGCAGCAACCGGGACCACCGGTCGCTCGAGGCGAGGGCCCGGACGATCGTGTGCGACGGCGCGTCGAAGTTGCCGGGAACCTGCACCACGATCCACGCCCCCGACGGCAGTTGAGTCGGCCAGCGACGCAACAGCTCCCGGTGTTCGGGCACCCACTGCAGGGCGGCGTTGGAGACGACGACGTCGGTGTCGGGCTCCGGCGTCCAGTCGCGCACGTCCTGCCTGCTGGCGTCGAGGCCGCGTTCACGCGCGGCCTCGACCATCTCGGGTGAGCTGTCGGAGGCCTCGAGGACGGCGTCCGGCCATCGTTCGGCGAGGCTGACGGTCAGGTTTCCCGGACCGCAGCCGAGGTCGACGACGCGGCGCGGTGACCGCGCGTCGACTCGCGACAGCAACTCGTAGAACGGGCGCCCGCGATGGTCCGCGAAGGCGAGGTACTTGTTCGGATCCCACATGTAGTCCTCCTCGCCCGAAACAGTACGCCCATACTGTTGGTGTGTGGGGTCAGAGGCCGAGATCCTTGGCGATGATCGTCTTCATGACCTCGCTCGTGCCGCCGTAGATGCGGGAGACGCGGGTGTCCGCGTACAGGCGCGCGATGGGGTACTCGAGGATGTAGCCGTACCCGCCGTGCAGTTGCAGGCACTTGTCGATGACCCGGCCTGCGGCCTCGGTGCAGAACAGCTTCGCTTTCGCGGCATCCGCGACCGTGAGTTCGCCGGCATCGTGCAGTTCGAGCGCGCGGTCGGCCATCAGCTGGATCGCCTCGACCTCGGTGGCGCACTCGGCGAGCACGAACTTGGTGTTCTGGAACGCCGCGACGGGCTTGCCGAACACCTTGCGCTCCTTGACGTACGCGATCGCGTGCTGCAGCGCGGCGGCCGCGGTGGCCGACCCGCCGAGCGCGATGGAGAGGCGTTCCTGGGCGAGGTTGTGGGTGAGGTAGCTGAAACCGGCCCCCTCGTCGCCGAGGCGGTCCGCCACGGGCACCTTCACGTCGGTGAACGACAGTTCGGCGGTGTCCGAGGCCTTCAGCCCGATCTTCTCGATCTTGCGACCCACCGCGAAACCCTCGGACGTCGTGTCGACGACGAGGATCGTCAGACCCGCCCGGCGGTCTTCGGGCGTGCTGGGCGCGGTGCGGCACACCACGAGGATCCGGTCGGCGAGCGCGCCACCGGTGATGAACGTCTTCGCGCCGTTCAGGACGTAGTGCGACCCGTCCTCGGACAGCTTGGCCGACGTCGCGATGTTCGCGAGGTCCGAACCGGTGCCCGGCTCGGTCATCGCGATGGCGAACATGATGTCGCCGGACGCGAATCCGGGGAGCCATCGCTGCTTCTGCTCGTCGTTCGCGTACTCGAGCAGGTACGGCAGGATCAGGTTGGTGTGGACGGAGTAGCTGCCGAACGTGACTCCGGCGGCCGCCGTCTCCTCGCCGACCACCGCGGCGAATTTGAAACTCTTCTCACCGCCGCCGCCGAACTCCTCCGGCACCTGGATGCCGAGCACCCCGAGCTCCCCGAGACGACGGTAGAAGTCGCGCGGGGGATGCCCTTCGCCCTCCCACTCGTGGTGGACGGGTGCGACTTCCTTGGCGATGAAGTCGCGGATCGTCTTCCGGAACGCGTCGTGATCTTCGTTGAACACCGTACGCTGCACGGGTTTTCTCCTTCGAATTACAGTGCGTAACTGCCTGGTACGCCCTTGCCGATGATCATCTTCCGAACCTCGGACTGTTCGTCGGATCGAACGTCCGGGCGAGGCGGCTCATGGGATGAGAATGCCCGATTCGGCGGGGCCCGGCTAGGGGCGTTCGGCTATCGGTCGGATAGCGCACTCCAATGCACACCAGGCTCCTCGAATCCGCCGACTCATAGGCAGACGTAGCCGGTGCCTTCGCCGAGTGCGTATTGATCGCGGGCACCCCGGTACGTTCAATGAACCGTGACACTGTGACCCACGCCACCACGCCTTCCGAAGGGATCACCACGTGACCCGCTCCACTGCCATCCTCGACCGGACCGTCGCCATCGGTTCCGAGTCCCGCAGCCGCGCTTGGGGCCTGACCGGGCTCCTCGTGCTGCTCTACGTCGTCAACTACGCAGACAAGGCCGTCCTCGGCATCATCGCCCAACCCCTCGCCCACGAGCTGGGACTGAGCGCCTCGCAGATCGGGCTGGTGGGAAGCCTCTTCTTCCTGACCTTCACCGTCGGCGGGTTCTTCGCCGGCGCGCTGAACCGCTGGATGTCGCTGCGGTGGGCGCTGCTGCTGCTCGCGATCGCCTGGTCCGTCGCGATACTCCCGCTCGTGGTCGTCGCGTCTTTCGCGGTGCTGCTGGTCAGCCGCCTGCTGCTCGGGCTCGCCGAAGGTCCGAGTTCGGCTCTGCTCCACACGGCGGCGTACTCGTGGCACGCACCCGCCAAGCGCGGACTGCCGAGCGCCCTGCTCGCCGGTGCCGCGTCCATCGCCAAGATCGCCGTCGCGCCTGCTCTCGCGTTCGTGACCGTCACGTTCGGGTGGCGCTACGCGCTGGTCGCGCTGGCGGTCATCGGGGTCCTGTGGTGCGTCGTATGGCTGACCGTCTGGAGCGAGGGCCCGTACATTCGCAGCGGCAAGGGCGCCGATTCCGCGGCCTCCGGTGACGCGGGTGAACCGGCGGTGCCGTGGGGTCGCATCTTCCGGACCCGCACGTTCATCAGCGGCGCGCTTCTCGTCATGAGCGTGTACGCGCTGGTCGCCGTGGTTCTGACGTGGCTGCCCTCGTACTTCGAGGTGGGCCTCGGATACAGCCGACTCCAGGCCGGCTCGATGTTCGCATTCCCGAGCATCGCCGGGCTGATCCTGATGTTGCTCTCGTCCGTGATCGGCGACCGTCTGCTCGCACGCGGCTCGACGTCCCGCGTCGTCCGCGTCATCGTCCCCGCCGTCGGGGTGCTGATCTGCGGAGCGATCCTGCTGGCACTCCCGTCCATCACCGCACCCGCTGTCGCCGTCCTCGTCGTCTCCGTCGGCTACGGCTTCGCCGCGTCGGTGTTCCCGTTGCTCAACGCGGCGATCTCGGAGATCTGCCCGCCCCGTCAGACCGCGGGCACCCTGGGCGTCTTCCTCGCCGTCATGGCGATCGGCGGCCTCGTCGCCCCCTACGCGACGGGTCTGATCGTCGACGCGGCTGCCTCGCCCGCCGAGGGTTACGCCACCGCGTTCCAGTCGCTCGGCCTCGTCGCCGCCGTCTGCGCCGTCGGCGCCCTGGTCTTCGCGAACCCCGAGCGCGACAAGAAACTCGTCCGGGGCGACGCTGCGGACATAGGCACGAACTAACCCTGTGATCGGCCGAAAGTCGTTGTGCTGACGACATCGCCCGTGATTGATTCGAGTGACCCCCTCAGATCGAAGGAACACACCATGCGCGATGCAGTGATCGTCGACGCCGTCCGCACGCCCATCGGGCGGCGTGGCGGTTCCCTGTCCGGAATACACCCCGCCAATCTGTCGGCGCACGTCCTCGAGGCCCTCGTGGCGCGCACCGGTCTCTCCCCGGAGGAGATCGGCGACGTCGTCTGGGGCTGTGTCAGCCAGGTGGGGGAGCAGGCAGGCAACGTCGCCCGCACCGCCGTCCTCGCCGCCGGCTGGCCGGAGACGGTTCCGGGCACCACGCTCACCCGGGCCTGCGGATCGAGCCAGCAGGCCGTGAGCTTCGCCGCCGCCGCCGTCATCGCCGGCCACGAGGACGTCGTCGTCGCCGGTGGTGTGGAGTCCATGAGCCGGGTTCCCATGGGCAGCGCGAGCAAGAACGGTGAACACTTCCCGGCGGCCGTCCTCGACCGGTACGGCGTCGACGGGTTCAGCCAGGGCACCGGCGCCGAGATGATGGCCGCGAAGTGGGGGCTCTCCCGTCAGGTGCTGGACGAGTACTCGCTGCGATCCCACGAGCTCGCTGCGCACGCCGCGGACCGGGGCGCATTCGACGGGCAACTCGCACCGCTCTCCGACGTCCTCGCCGGGGACGAAGGGATCCGCCGCGGCGGCACACTCGAATCTCTCGGCAAGCTGAAGACCGTGTTCAAGGAGGACGGCGTGATCCACGCCGGCAACTCCTCGCAGATCTCCGACGGCGCCGGTGCACTGCTCGTCACGACGAGCGAGAAGGCTGCGCAACTCGGTCTGACCCCGATGGCCCGCATCCACACCTGCGCCGTCGCCGGCGACGACCCGGTGATCATGCTGACCGGACCCATCGCCGCGACGGAGAAGGCACTGTCCCGGTCCGGACTGAAGATCGACGACATCGGTGCATTCGAGGTGAACGAGGCCTTCGCCCCCGTCCCGCTGGCGTGGCAGGCGGAGACCGGCGCCGCGACGGACCGGCTGAACCCGCTCGGCGGCGCCATCGCAGTCGGTCACCCGCTCGGCGGGTCCGGCGCGATCCTCATGACCCGACTCGTCCACCACATGCGGGACAACGGCATTCGGTACGGACTGCAGACCATGTGCGAGGCGGGCGGCCTCGCCAACGCTACCATTCTCGAACTTCTCTGATCCGACAATACTTTTCGAAGGGAACACCCGCACGATGGAACTCAAGGGAATCTCGACCGCGGTCACCGGCGGCGCGTCCGGTCTCGGACTCGCGACGGCACGCCGCCTCGTCGACGCAGGGGCTCAGGTCACGCTCATCGACCTCCCGAACTCCGACGGTGAGGCGGCGGCGAAGGAATTGGGCAGCGCCGCCCAGTTCGCTCCCGCCGACGTCACCGATTCCGAGCAGTTCGCGGCCGCCCTCGACGTCGCCGACGACCGCGGTGGCCTGCGCGGCATCGTGCACTGCGCCGGGGCCGGCCGCCGAATGCGCATCCTCGACTCCGACGGCAAGGCAGGTTCCGTCGAGGACTTCGAGTTCGTGATCCGGCTCAACCTCGTCGGCTCGTTCAATGCCCTGCGCCTCGGAGCGGAACGGATCGCGCGGCAGGAGGAGATCGACGGCGAGCGCGGCGCGGTCGTGCTGACGGCGTCCGTCGCCGCATTCGAAGGCCAGATCGGCCAGATCAACTACACCGCATCGAAGGCAGGCATCGTGGGCATGACGGTCACCGCGGCCCGCGACCTCGCCAGCCGCAACATCCGGGTGTGCACCATCGCCCCGGGAATCATGGACACCCCGCTCCTCGCCCGGCTGCGCGACGATGTGCGCGCGTCGCTGGAGAAGTCGGTGCCGGGCCCGTCGCGTCTGGGCAAACCCAGTGAGTTCGGGCAGCTCGCCTGCCAGATCCTCGAGAACGGCTACCTCAACGGCGAGACCATCCGCCTGGACGGTGCCATCCGCATGGCACCTCGCTGACGAGTAAGGGACCGAACGTGAATTCTGCTGCACCGGTACTGCATTACCCCGACCTGACGTTGGCGGCGTTCCCGTCCGGCATGGCGGACCTGTACGGAGACAAGGCCGCGGTGGTCGACGGCGACACGGTGTGCACCTACCGCGAACTCGACCAGCGGTCGGGCGCGTTCGCCGCCGCCCTGCGGGACGCGGGGGTGACCGAGCGTGACGTGGTGCTCCTGCATCTCGGCAACTGCATCGAATTCGTCGTGGCCTACTACGGCGCACTGCGGGCCGGCGCGACCGTCACCCTGGTCAACCCGCTGCAGCCCGGCCCCGGCCTGCGCTCGCAGATCGTCGACACGGCGGCGGTCGCCGCCGTCACCCAGCCCGCACAACTGGACACCCTCACCGAGGCGGCGAGCGGCACCACCGTCCGCACCATCGTGGTGGCCGGACTCCCCGCGGGTGTCGGTCGCGGTCAGTTCGGGTTCGAGGAGTTCGTCCGCGGGTACGCCACCGCACCGTTCACCCCGAAGGTGTTCGGGGACGACGTCGCCCACCTCGCCTACACGGGCGGCACCACCGGGTTGTCCAAAGGTGTCCGGGTGCTGCACCGCAACGTCCTCGCCAACGTGACCCAGATGATCGCCTGGCGGGCGGGCCACGAGGTTCGCGCCACCGCCGACGGCGGGATCGAACTGCGACCCGTCGAGAGTCTCGGGGACCGCGGTGTGATGCCCGGCGCCGGAGCGACCGTCGTCGTGTCGCCGCTGTTCCACGCCCACGCGCTGATCAACATGTCGTTCCTGCTGCTGTGCGGGGCGACGCAGGTGTTCGCCGGACGGTTCGAGCCGGGCCGCATGCTGGAGTTGATCGAGACGCACCGCTCCACGTACATCACCGGCAGTCCGGCGATGTGGCATGCCGTCGCCACCCACCCCGACGCCGCCGTTCGCGACACCGACTCGGTGCGGGTCGTGTCGTCGGGTGCGGCGCCGATCGATCATGTGACCCTCGAGGCGCTGGGTCGGGCGTTCCCGTCGGCGAGCGTGGTCGAGGGGTACGGGCTGACCGAGGGCACCTGCCTGGTCGCCTCCGCGCCGTTGACCGGTTCCGTCGCGTACAAGCTCGGCAGCGTGGGGCTGCCGGTATTCGACACGGAGGTGCAGATCCGTGCCCAGGACGACTCCGGTGCCGTACTGGAGGCCGGCACCCGCGGCAAGCTGTGGGTCCGCGGCCCGCAGGTCACGGACGGCTACCTGAACCATCCGGAGATCACGGCGCAGCAGTACGTCGACGGCTGGCTCGACACCGGCGACATCGCCTACCTGGACGAGGACGGGTACCTGTTCATCTGCGACCGCACCAAGGACATGCTGATCTACAAGGGCTACAACGTGTATCCGCGTGAGCTCGAGGAGATTCTGGTCTCGCACCCGGACGTGTCCTCGGCTGCCGTCGTCGGCAGGGAGGCCGGCAGCGTCGGCCAGGAGCCGGTGGCGTTCGTGGTGCCGATGCCGGACGTGACGATCGATCCGGATGCGGTGTCCGCGTTCGTCGCCGAGCGGGTGCTGCCGTACAAGAAGGTACGCGACGTCGTGGTGGTCGAGCAGCTGCCGACGTCGGCGGCCGGGAAGATCCTCAAGACGAAGCTGCGCGAGCAACTCGCCGCCGCGACGACCTAGCGTTCTCCTCCCGCTGGGTGGAAGCAACTCTGTGGGGCGCTCGCGCGTGGTGGCAGCAGAGTCTCCTCGCACGCCACGATGCACAGGTGCTCAACTGGTGGGCCGACGCCGACGAGTTCCTCACCACCCGGCGTCGCACCGTCTCCTGCTCGCCCGCGGACGTGGCGGCGATGACCGATGTTCAAGGTGACCAAGCTCGTTCACCTCGTCGCCGACGCGGATGTCACAGCCGGTGCGGCGTTGGCCGGTCGGCTGCACGAGGTCGCTGCCCCCAGCGCTCGGCACGTTCTCGTGACACCGACCCAGCCCGGCGGAATCAACGGGGGAGACGTGATCGCGCACCTCCACTTCGACGACGAATCCCACTGGCGCGCTGTCGAACCAGACATCACGGCACCGCTGTGCGCGCCCGAGATCCGGCACATCGACAGCGTCGGCTACACGGGCGCGCCCACTCCCGGCCCAGGTCGTTTCGAACCGACCGTCTACCGGACGCTGTTCGTCTCAGTGGACGATTCGGTCGACCCGGCGGTGGTGGAGCGGTTCGAATCCGAGACGCGGACGATGCCGACCCACGTCTGGGAGCAGGAGTACGCGAACCTGGACGGGCTGCTCGGGCCGTATATGACCCACCCTTATCACTGCGCACATAGATCGGTGGTTCGGTCCCGAACGCGGGCCGCGGATCGTCACTCGGCTGTGCCACAGCTTCTGTGCGATCGACGGCCCGACGATCACGGTTGCTGCACCTGCCACTCCCCGCTGAACGCAGGGGGACGCTTCTCGATGAATGCGCGTAGTGCGGCCGGAGCGTCGGTCGCAAAGTTGACCGCTTGCGAACGCGCCTCGTTCTCGAGTGCGTCCCGCAGCGACGACGTCGTGCCGTCCTCGATCAGTCGCGTCGACTGCATGACGGCTACCGTCGGTGCCGCCGCGAGACGGGTCGCGAACCGGGCGACCGTGGCGTCCAATTCGTCCGGCTCGACGAGCTCGCTGACCAGTCCCAGCGCATCCGCCTGCTCGGCGTCGATCATCTCGGCGAGCATGACCAGACGTTTCGCGCGGTGTAGTCCCACCATGCGCGGCAGGAGCCACGAGCCGCCGAAATCCACCGACAGGCCGCGCTTGGCGAAGATCTGGCTGAACTGCGCGTCGCGCGAGGTGATGAGCAGGTCGCACAGCAGCGCCAGGTTCCAGCCGGCTCCCACGGCGTAGCCGCGAACCTTCGCGATCAGTGGCTTGGGGAACTCGGCGACTGCCAGTGCCGTCGCATTGATCTGACGCATGCGGTTCAGCGGGTGCATGGGTGTGCGCTTGTCGAGGTCTGCGCCGGTGCAGAAGTCGCTGCCTGCGCCGGTGAGGACCACGACGCGGGTGGCGTCGTCGAGGGCGAGTTCGCCGAGCGCCTCGCGCAACGCGATCCACGAGTCGAGGGTCATGGCGTTGCGCCGTGTGGGCCGGTTCAGGGTGATCGTCGCGACCGCGCCGTCCCGGCTGATCAGAACGTCGCGTTCGGCGGATTCGGTGCCCGTGTTCGAGGTGACGGTTTCGATGCTCATACGCGGCTCCAGACGTCGGCGCGGTTCTCGGCGCACGCCGGAGTGGTCGACGCCGTGCCGCCCAGCCAGTCGATCACCGGGGACGCTCCGCCGCAATGTCGTTCTGGGATACACCGGATGAGGTCAAACCTATGGTTACCGCCGAGCGTCATAGGTTCCGATTAACCGGACCATCGGCGATGTATCTTTGTCCACGCCCGGACTGCGTGCTGAACTGGTCGGTACCTGAAAGTGCTTGCATCAGAAGACTCCCCCTCATCAGGAGAACCGATGTCTCTACCCTCCGTGCTGTCCGATCGCCTGCGCCTGCCGGCTGTGGCCTCCCCGATGTTCATCGTCTCGGGTCCCGACCTGGTGATCGCCCAGTCGACGTCGGGCATCGTCGGATCGTTCCCCTCCCTGAACGCCCGCCCGCAGCCGGTGTTGCGGGAATGGCTCACCCGCATCACCGAAGCCCTCGCCAAGCACGACGCCAACAACCCCGAGACCCCGTCCGCGCCGTACGCGGTCAACCTGAACGTCCACCAGAGCAACGACCGTCTCGACGAGGACCTCGCCACCATCGTCGAGTTCCAGGTCCCGATCGTCATCACGTCCCTCGGCGCCCGCGCCGACGTCAACGAGGCCATCCACAGCTACGGCGGCATCGTCCTCCACGACGTCATCAACAACACGTTCGCGAAGAAGGCCGTGGAGAAGGGCGCCGACGGCCTCATCGCCGTCGCGGCCGGTGCCGGCGGACACGCGGGCACCCTGTCACTCTTCGCGTTGATCCAGGAGATCCGCGAATGGTTCGACGGGCCGGTCCTGTTGTCGGGCTCCATCGCCCACGGCCGCTCGGTCCTCGCCGCGCAGGCCGCAGGCGCCGACCTCGCCTACATCGGCTCCGCGTTCATCGCCACCGCAGAGGCCAACGCGGACCAGGGCTACAAGCAGATGATCGTCGACTCCACCGCGTCCGACATCGTCTACTCCAACCTGTTCACCGGCGTGCACGGCAACTACCTGCGCGGCAGCATCGAGGCCGCCGGACTCGACCCGAACGACCTCGCCCACTCCGACCCGTCCGCCATGAGCTTCCGCGGCGGAACCGCCAAAACGAAGGCATGGCGCGACATCTGGGGGTCCGGACAGGGGATCGGCACCGTGCGCTCCGTGCAACCGACGGCGCAACTCGTCGACCGGCTCGTCTCCGAGTACGCCGCGGCAAAAAGCTACCTGCTCGCGCTGTAACCTTCCGCCCGCACGAGTTCGACGAACGCGTGCCCGACCGGGGAGAGCATGTCGGGATCGAATGCGAGCCCGAAGGTGCGGGCGATCGTCGGCTCCGCGCGGCGGACCACCGCACGGTCCTGGGCCGCCTCCGCGATCGACCGTTCCAGCAGGGTTCCGCCGATTCCCGCGAGCACCAGGGGAAGTCGCGCCTCGCGGTGATCGGACAGCGCCGCGAGGGTCGGGCGTGCCCCGGCGTGACGGATCGATTCCTCGATCTCGTTGGCGACGGAGTGGCCGCGGGGGACGAAGACCATCGGGATGTCGGGGAGTGCGGCGAGCGGAACGGGACCGTCCGGCACGTCGGTGCCCGGCGGGTACACGAGCCAGTACTCCTGTTCGCCGAGTTCGACGACGTCCAGGCGGGCGTCGTCGAGCGGGAGGTGCGCCACCACGAATTCGCAGTGGCCGTCCTCGATCAGCGACCCGGCCTGCGCCTCGTCTTTCAATTCACCCAACCGGACCATCACCTTCGGGTGGGTCCGCCGGAATTCGGTGACGAGGTCGACGAGGGGCCCGATCGCCAACGCCGGAAACGCCATGATGTCCAGTCGGCCGGCGAGTGCCCCGTCGGAGGTGGCGAGGAGGTCCTCGACGGCGGTGACGTCGCGCAGGATCTGCCTGCTCGGCCCGACCATGCTGCGCCCTGCGGCGCTGAGCACCATGCCCCGGCCGATGCGGTGGAACAGTTGCACACCTAGTTCCCGCTCGAGCCCGCGCAGCGCCTGCGAGATGGTGGGCTGTGCGACGCCGAGCGACGCGGCGGCCCCGTTGATGCCTTCGTGTTCCACGACGGCGAGAAAGTACTCGACCTGGCGCAACTCCATGTGCTCAGTTCCTCACTCGGGTGCCGGTGTTCGGGTGGACTGCGCGATCGCGACGAACGCCGAGGCCGCGGGTGATCCCGGCCCGGACCGCTGCACGAGGCCGACGGGGCGGGTCAGCTTCGGCGTCATCGACCGGATCGAGACCCCGCGCAACTGTTCCTCGGCGACCAGGCGGGGGAGGACGGTGGCTCCCGCGCCGCGCATCACCAGCTCCCACGTGGCGCCCGGGTGTGTGCAGTCGATGACGACGTTCGCGGGCTCGCCGACGAGATCGGAGATCAGCGCCGCGTCGCTCTTGTCCCCGAGATCCTGAACGAGCGGAATGTCGCGGACGGCCGAGCGGGGCACCGGATCGGGAAGGGTCTCGGCGAGGGCGCCGGGCAGGGCGAGTACCAGCTCCTGGTCGCCGATGGGGACCGAGCGCAGCGCACTGTGGTCGACGGACAGGTCGATCACCCCGAGCTCGGCCTCGCCGCGGCGCAAGGCGCCGAGGACGCCGGTGGGGCCGTCGGCGTCGATGATGCGGACCGTCACGCGGGGGTACTGCTCACGGAACCGGCGCACCAGGTCGACGATCGGATCGATCGAGAACGCCGCGTAGGTGACGACGTCGACGCGGCCGGACACGAGTTCGCGCACGGCGGCGACCTTGGCCTTGGCCCGCTCGACGTCGGCGAGGATGCGCCGGGCGGCGACGTCGAGGGTGCGGCCGTCCTCGGTCAGCTCGAGACGCCGCCCGGTGCGGTCGAACAGGGTGACACCGAGGCGGCGTTCGAGAGTGCGGATCGCCTGCGAAAGCGACGGTTGCGAGATGTAGAGGGACTGTGCGGCCCTGGTGATCCCGCCGTGATCGACTACCGCGACGAAGTAGGTGACGAGATGCAGGTCCACGCGGTCATCGTACGGAAGCCGTGATGCGGGCTGCGCCGATCATGCGGCTAGCGGCCACGCCACACCGGCGGGCGCTTCTCCGCGAAGGCGCGCGCACCCTCCTGGGCGTCCTCGGAAGCGAACACCGGATCGAGAAAGCGGCGTTGCCCTATGAACGAGTCGGGATCGGTGTAGTTGGCGGACATCGCGATGACCTGCTTGGTGGCGCGCACCGCGAGGGGACCGTTGGCGGCGACCCGTGACGCCAGTTCGCGGGCGGTGCCGAGGGCCTGCCCGGGCTCGGTGAGCCGGTTGACCAGTCCGTGCGCGTGCGCCACGTCGGCGGTGAGGGGATCGCCGGTGATCGCCATCTCCATCGCGATCGGGTACGGCAGCACCTTCGGCAGTCGCAGCAGACCGCCTGCGGCGGCGGCGAGCCCGCGCTTGACCTCGGGGATGCCGAACTTGGCGTCGCGGGCGGCCACGATCAGATCGGCCGACAGCGCCAATTCGCAGCCGCCGGCCAGCGCCCAGCCCTCCACCGCGGCGATCAGCGGCTTGGTCGGCGGGGCCTCCGTGATGCCGCCGAAGCCACGGCCGGGCAGCGACGGCCGCTCCCCGCGGGTGAACGCCTTCAGATCCATGCCCGCGCAGAACGTTCCCCCGGCGCCGGTCAGGATCGCGATCGTCAGGTCGGGCCGCGCCTCGAACTCGTCGATCGCGGCGGCAAGCGCCTTGGCGACCTCGAAGTCGACGGCGTTCTTCGCCTCCGGCCGGTTCAGGGTGATGACGGCGACGCCATCGGAGAATTCGGTGAGAACCACGCTCATGGGGTGTGTTCCTTACGGTGTCGGGGTCCAGCGTTCGGGGTGCCCGCCGAGTGAGCGGATGCTCCCGCGGTCGGCCAGAACGAGCAGGTGGGCATGGGTTTCGCGGACCGCGAGGCGGAGCAGGCGGTCGGACATGGATTCGAACGGCCGCGACCACGAGATGTGTTGCGAGATCTCCCACGCCGTCGATTCGGGGTGCACGCCCAGAGTGTGGACGATCTCGGCGAAGCGTTCCTCGTGATGACCCATCAGTTGCCGGGCACGGTCGGCGATCCCCCGGAAGCGGTACTCGTGGGCCGGCAGCACTTCGCCGTCGGGCATGGAGGTGGTGGCGTGCAGCGACAGCAGGTAACGGTGCAGTGGGTTCTCCAGCTCGCCGGGGACCGTCGAGATGTTGGGACTGATGCGGGGCAACATGTGGTCGCCGCTGAACATCAATCCGTGGGTGTCGTCGACGAAGGTCAGATGACCGGGAGTGTGCCCCGGGGTCCAGACCGCCCGCAGATCCCAGCCGGGCAGGTCCAGGGGAGTCCCGTCACCGAGCACGATGTCCATGGATTCGCCTGCCCCCAGCCGAACGAGATCGACGCGGGCGGCCGCGAGGATGTCGGTGGGCGCCCCGAGTTGGGCGAGCTGGGTGTTCCACAGTTGTTCGTCGGCGGTGGTGTCCTCCGGCGAATGGTGGCCGAGCAGTGCGGCATCCGCGCTGTGCATCGCGAGCGCGGCCCCGCTGACCTCCCGCAGCCGGGGCGCAAGACCGAAGTGGTCGGGATGCAGGTGGGTGACGGCGGCGTACCGGACGTCGGTGACGTGGTGCCCCGTCTGGGCGATGCCGTCGACGAGGGCTCGCCACGACTCCTCGGAATCCCAGCCCGCGTCGATCAGGGCGAGGCCGTCGGGCAGCGCGAGCGCGTAGATCAGGACGTAGCGCAACGGGTTTCGCGGCATCGGCACCGGGATCGACCACAATCCGGGGCGTACCTGCTCGACCGGCGGCAGGACGCCGAGGGCCCACGCCTCGCGCTGGACGGTACCGACGTCTTCGGTGACGATCACGACGGCACCTCCGTGGCGCGGAGCCCCTCGCGCAGGGTGCGTTTGAGGATCTTGCCGCTCGCTCCTCGCGGAAGTTCGGCGACGTAGACGATCTCCCGCGGCTTCTTGTACGACGCGAGCCGGGCGGCGGTGAACGCGATCAGGTCCTGCTCGTCCGGTTGGTTCGACGGATCGACGAGCCGGACGACCGCCGTCACGGACTCACCCCACGTCCGGTGCGGCACGCCGACCACCGCCACCTCGGCCACCGCCGGATGCTCGGCGAGCACCGATTCGACCTCGATCGGGTACACGTTCTCGCCTCCCGTGATGATCATGTCCTTCACCCGGTCGGTGACGAACAGGTAGCCCTCCCCGTCGATGTGCCCGGCGTCGCCGGTGCGCAGGAAACCGTCGGGGGTGAGCAGTTGCGCGGTCTCGTCCGGCCGCCGCCAGTAGCCCGCGACGTTGTTGCGTGAGCGGCACACGATCTCCCCGGACACGCCCACCGGAAGCCGGGCGCCGGTCACCACGTCCCGGATCTCGACCTCGACACCGGGCATGGGCTTGCCGGCGGAACGCAGCAGGTGCGCACGGAGTCCGGACGGGTCATGGTCCTCTACAGCGAGGGCGGTGACCGAGCCTGTCGTCTCGGTCATGCCGTAGCGCTGCACGAATCCACAGCCGAGGCGATCGATCGCCCGCCGGAGCAGAGTGGTGGTGATCGGCGCCGAACCGTAGGCGACCAGTTCGAGGCTCGACACGTCGTAGCGGTCGAGGTCGGGCACGTCGAGGAGCATCTGAATGGTCGACGGAACCAGGAAGGCGTGGGTGATCCGATGCCGTTCGATGAGTTCGGCGACCCGCCGGGCGTCGAACGCGCCGAGCAGCACCACGTGGACGCCCGCCGACAGACACGTGCTCAACCAGCCGGCACCCGCGATGTGGAACAGCGGCATGGCGTCGAGCGCCACCGAGCCGGGCTTCCAGCGGTAGATCAGCAGGCCCTCCGGCTCGTTGTGCAGGTTGCGATGCGTCGCCACCACGCCCTTCGGGAAACCCGTCGTGCCCGATGTGTAGAGCTGCAGCACCTCGGCGTCGGGGTCGTCCCCGAGACCCGGATCGGTGGCGGTGCCCGAAGTGACCAGCCGGTCCCACGTCCAGGTGCCGCGCGGAAGAACGTCGCCGTCGGCCGCGTCGACGACCACCACGACCACACTCGGGAGCGCGCCGCGAACGGCGTCCGCGGCGGCAGCGAATTCGGATTCGACGATCAGCACCTGGAGCTCGGCATCGACCGCGATCGCGGCTGCCTCGGCCGCCGGGAGTCGCCAGTTGAGCGGGACGAACACCAGCCCCGACTTGGCGGCGGCCACGAACGCCTCGACACCCTCGGTGCGCATCCGGAGCAGTGCCCCGACCCGGCCGCCGTCGGAGGTCAACGCCGACAGCGCGGTTGCGATCCGATTGGTCCGCCAGTCGAGCTCCGCGTACGTCAGCGTGGTGTCACCGCACGTCACTGCCGGTGCTCCGGGCCGCTCTGCGGCATGGTGCCGCACACGCTGGGGTAGATGCAGACCGCTCACATCACGCTCCTCGATGACTCGTCGACGCCGCCGGGAACCGGGTGACGCGTGCTGCCAGTCGACCACCCGCGTGAGTGCGGAAACAAAGTCACAGAGCCGAACGGACAGTGAGGAATCGCCTATGGATGCCCGACCGAGTGGCCTCGCGGCGTTTGTAGACTGGCGTGATGGCCGCCACCCCCGCCCTGAACCCCGAGGATGTTCAGCGTGCTGCGGCGGCACTGCACACCCCCGACATCGACGGCTGGGCCAACCGGTTCGAACTGCTGTCGGACGGCAACCGCCTCCGACTGCTGCTGTGTCTGCACCACGCCCCCGACATCTGCGTCGGCGACCTGGCCGCGGCACTCGACATGACCGGCACCGCCGTTTCGCACGCTCTGCGACTGCTCCGCAACCAGGGGTGGGTGTCGGCGACGCGGGACGGTCGCTCGATGCGGTACCGGCTCACCGACGACACCGTGCACGAACTGCTGCACACGATCGGGGCCACGCACTACCACAATCACACGGGGGCCGAAGAGAAAAGGTGAATCCCGACATGGAGAACGACCCCGGACTGCTGCCGCTCGACGGCATCACCGTCGTGGCACTCGAGCAGGCCGTGGCCGCCCCGCTCGCCACCCGCCATCTCGCGGACATGGGCGCGCGGGTCATCAAGATCGAGCGCGTCGGCGAGGGCGACTTCGCCCGCAACTACGACGACGCGGTGTTCGGGCAGGCGTCGCATTTCGTGTGGCTGAATCGGTCGAAGGAATCGCTCGGCGTCGACCTGAAGTCCGAGGTGGGCCGGGACACCGTCGCGAAGCTGATCGCGAAGGCCGACGTCTTCATCCAGAATCTCGCCCCCGATGCCGCCGACCGGCTGGGGTTCGGCGCCGACGAGTTGCGCGCCGAGCACGAGGAACTGATCGTCGTGAACATGTCCGGCTACGGGTCGGCGGGGCCGCGGCGCGAACGCAAGGCGTACGACATGCTGGTCCAGGCCGAAACGGGGATGATCTCGGTGACCGGCACCCCCGACACCGCGACCAAGACGGGTGTCCCGGTGTCCGACATCGCGGCGGGAATGTATGCGATGACGTCCGTCCTCGGCGCCCTGTTCCGGCGGTCGCGCACCGGAGTGGGGGCGCGGATCGACGTGTCGATGTTCGACGCGACCGCGGAGTGGCTGGGCCACCCGATGTACATGAAGATGTACGCCGACAAGCAGATCCCGCGTGTCGGGCTCGGTCATGCGGCGATCGTCCCGTACGACTCGTACCCGACCCTCGACGGACAGATCCTCATCGGTGTCCAGAACGACCGCGGGTGGCGGCAACTGGTGACCGACGTGTTCAAGCGACCAGAACTCGCCGACCATCCCCGGTTCGCGACCAATATGCTGCGTGTGCAGCACCGCGCCGAGGTGGACGCCCTCGTCGCCGAGGAGACTCAACGGTTCACGAGCGCGGCTCTCGACCAGGCGCTCGCGGACTCCGGGATCCCGGCGGCGGAGCTCAACGACATGGGCGGGTTGATCGACCATCCGCAGCTGGATCAGCGCGACCGCTGGCGTGACATCGGAACCGAGGCCGGGCCGATCAGGGCGATGCTGCCCCCGATGACGTTTTCCGACGTGGAGATGCGGATGGGTGACGTGCCCGCGCTCGGCGCGCACACCGATCGGATCCTCGGTGAACTGGGCTGGTCGGCGGAAGATATCGCGACGATGCGTGACCAGGGCGTCGTCGGCTGACGACGCGCCGCAGCCCCGGCCCGAGTGAGGCCGGGGCTGCAGCTCGCTCTTCGCTCAGGGTGTGGCGAAGAACTGCTCTACGGCCGGCTGTGCGTTGGGATTACCCACACCGATGCCGATGACGGCGCCGGCGATGGTGCCGACCACTGCGCCGACGATGCAGCCGGCGATGAAGTTGGGGAAGATCGACACGCACCCGATGGCCATGCCCACGTTGGAACCGATCGCCATGCCCTGCAGGCCCGCGTTGTTCCAACCGGTATTGATCTCGTTGGTCATCTTGTCGAAGGCGTCCTGTTTCACTTCGTTCTCCGGGAAGAACTGTTCGGCCACCTGGCTGCTGCCGCCGTCGGCCGCAGGAGTCATCAGCGGCTGTGACCAGTCGATTCCCTGAGGTGCGGGATCGGCATACGCAGTGCCCGCCCCGACGGCCATCGCGGAGACGACGAATATGGACAATGCCAGAGTTTTCAAGAGTTTCATGGAAATTCCCACCATGTCGTAGGACGAACACGGCCCCCACCTGAGTGCACCGAACATCGTTGTGCGTGGACCATATTCGCTGGAAAACCGGAACGGCTACATGCATATGTGGGTGCGCGGTGATGCTCCCCGTGTGCGAACTAACCCATAGCCCTCCCGAAATCGTCTTCGGAGTCGGACGGAAAGCCCCGCTACGGGGTTCCGAGGAATTCGTAAACCGCTGGTGGCGCAGCGGGGTTCGCGTTGCTGATACCCGTGACGGCGCCGATCGCTGCGCCTACCGCGGCACCGGGGAGGCACCCGCCGAGGATGAGGAAGATGCACCCGACGACGAATCCGATGCCTGCGCCGATCGCGGTCGCGGTCCCGCCGCCGTTGTTCCAACCGATCTGCAGCTGCTCGACCATGTTGTTGTACGCCGAATCCCTGTCGACCGGGGTGAGGGCGAGGGTTCCCGCGACAGGGGTCGTCGTGGGTGTCAGGTTCAGGAACCGGCCGGCGTCGGTGATGAGCGGATCGATCGCGAACTGCACACCGGCGATCGAATAGCGCAGGGGGATCGTGCCCGCCGGGGTGCCCGAATCGTTGACGATGTCGACGGCGGCGGCCGTCCGCGACAGGGTGAAGTGCCCGGCGTCGAGTGCCGTACCGACCGATCGGCCGTCGGCGCTCAGGCTGGTGTGCGAGATGACGGCCTGGTCGGCGGGAGTGGGGGCGGCATACGCGGTACCCATTCCGACACACAGGGTGGCGATCAGCAGCGCTGCCGGTGCTGTCACTCTATGCAGTTTCATGGTGTTTCCCATGCGTAGTAGCGGATGACAAACGACAAATCTGGTTCGACCTGGCGCTTCACTTGCCCCGACCGGCGAAAGCGTCCGTAACCTGCCTACTGCAGACATCTTCCCCCTTCGGATGCCTCAGTTTTCGGCCTTTCCGCAAAATACGTGCGTATCGGGGTGGCGGTGCAGGGATTACACCGTGAGCCGGTAGAACCGGAAGAACCCGAAATCCTCGATGGGAAGGATGTCCATGGTGCCGAAACCGGCCGCCTCGGCGTAGCTGCGCAATGTGCTCGGGCGCATGACCGTTCCGGTGCCCGCGCTGGGTGTGTGGTTCATGCCGTCGGGAAGACACACGGTGAGGCTGAATCCGTACATCAGCCGCTCGACGTCGCTTCCCGGCGCGGAGAACTCGTCGTCCACCGCCTCGTCCATCACGATCATCGCGCCACCGGGAACCAGGGCCTTCCGAACCGCGGACAGTACATCGACGGGCGCCGGCATGTCGTGGATGCATTCGAACGCGAACGCCGCGGTATAGGTGCTTTCGGGAATTCCCGCCGCATCCGATTCGGTGATCGTGATCCGATCGGCGACATCCGGCCGCTCGCGCACGTTGGACCTCGCGAGTTCGACGGTCGCGGTGTCGATGTCGTAGCCGTGGAGTCTGGCGTCCGGGTAGGCGCGCGCGAGTGCGATCGTGGACCACGCGCCGCCGCATCCGATGTCGGCGATGGCGGCGCCGGGCGTCCGCAGCAATGCGTCGACCTCGGGAACCGATGCCAGCGCACCGGGAAGAACCTGCTCGTACCACGGCCGATTCATGTCGGCCTGCGACTCACGGGCATCCGTGCCGTACTGCGCCCATCCCACACCGCCGCCCGTGCGGTACGCCTCCAGCAACGCGGGCATCTGCGTGGTCGCGGCGACGAAGATCCGCGCCAGCGGTGCAAGATAGTTGAGACTCTGCTCGTCGGTGAGCACTTCGGCGGCGCCGGCCGGAAGCGTGAACGTCCGCGGCTCCGAGTCGTCGACCGTGAGAAGTCCCGACACGGCCTGCTGTTCGAGCCACTCCCGCGCGTACCGCGGGTGGGTGGAGGTGCGTTCCGCCAGTTGGTCCGCGGTTGCCGGACCTTCCGACGCGAGACTGCGGTACCAGCCGAGCCGGTCACCCAGATGGACGGCGAGGAGGTCGATCGCCCCGAGCGATGCGTCGAAAATGCGCTGGGACACGGCCCCGGCGTCGGCTTCGGGTATGGACATCGCGGACCTCCGGTAGGAGTGCGGGGCGAAGCTTCGTCTCCCCATCGTGAGCTACCCGATCGGCGGTGTCACGGATCGTTCGCCGGGCGAATGAGGGTCGGTCGCGGGAAGCCGGAAACCCCAGGGCAACTCGAGGCGATGCTCGGCGAGCAGCGCGGGGTCGCCGAGCAGTTCCAGGATCGGACCGTCGGCCACCAGGTGTCCCTCGTCGAGGATCACGGCGCGCGTGCACAACTGGGCGGCGTACGGCAGGTCGTGCGTGACGAGCAGGTGCGTGGTGTCGATACCCAGGAGGACGTCGGCCAGTTCGCGTCGGGCGACGGGGTCGAGATTGCTCGACGGCTCGTCCAGCACGAGGACGTCCGGGGCGCATGCGAGAACGGTCGCCAGCGCGACGCGGCGGCGCTGCCCCACCGACAGGTGCGCGGGATTGCGATCGGAATGTGCCGTCATGTCGACGGCCGCCAGCGCGTCGTGCACCCGCTCGTCGAGTGCGGTCCCGGTGATCCCGAAATTGACCGGACCGAACGCGACGTCCTGTGCGACGGTGGGCATGAACAACTGGTCGTCGGGGTCCTGGAACACGATGCCGACACGGCGCCGGACCTCCCGTACCGTGTCCCGGGACGCCCCCCGCGACAGCTCCAGCCCGCCCACGGTGACCCTGCCCTCGGTGGCCGTCAGAATGCCGTTGAGGTGCAACATCAGTGTGGTCTTCCCGGCCCCGTTCGGGCCGAGAACGGCCACCCTCTCACCGGGTTGCACCGTGAGATCGATCCGGTGCAGCGCGGCCCTGCCGTCCGGATACGCGAACGAGACGCCCTCGAGATGCACGGCCGCGGTCATCGGAGCACCCACGCCGTGACACAGATCCCCACCGCGCACACGGCGGGCACGAGCCCCGCCCGCCACAGTGCAGCGGTCGCAGGCGGCGCCCCGACAGTGGGAACCGAACCGGTGAAACCCCGCGACAGCATGGCCAGGTGGACGCGCTCGCCGCGCTCGTAGGAACGCACGAACAATCCGCCGACGCCACGGGCGGTGGCACCGATCTGCCGGAACGTCCGCGGGTCGTCGCCGCGGGAGAGCCGGGCGGTGCGCATCCGCTCGACCTCGGCGGTGAGCAGATCGAGGTAGCGCAGCATCAGCACGACGATCGTGGTGAGCATCGCGGGCACGCGCAGCCGCGCCAACCCCAACGGCAGGTCCCGGGCCGGCGTCGTCGCGGCGAGTGTCAGCGAGACCAGGACGCCGAGAGTGCCCTTCACGAGAATGCCCCAGGCCGCGTAGAGGCCCGCGACCGACAGCGACAGTCCGAGGACGGTGACGCGTGCGCCGCCCTCGGCGAACGGCAGGAGAAGTGCGAGCGTCACAAACGGCAATTCGATCAGCATCCGCGGTCCGATCCATCTGATCGGAATGCCGGCGATCCGCCAGATCACGAGCAGGATCGCCAGATACCCGGCGAACGCCCAGAACGCCTCGCGTGGTGTCGCGACCACCGCGAAGACGAAGACGACTGCGCAGACGATCTCGACCTCGGCCGGCAGCCGGTGCAGGGGTGACGTGCCGTCGAGGTAGAGCGGATGGGCGTGACCGGCTCCCACGGTCAGGGGCTCGTTCGGTTCCGCCGCGCGCGGGCGAGCAGCCAGAACAGGCCACCGGCGACGACGAACGTCGCGGTGGCGCCGATCACGCCCGCGACACCCGTGAGATGCGACCGGCCGCCCACCGTGTAGTCGGCGAGCGGCGAGTCCGACAACGGATGAGCGGACGCGTTCCGGGCGATGCAGTCACCCACGAGCGTCTCCCCGGCATCGGTTTCCACGGTTTCGCACCCGCGAGTGGTCGCGGCGGCCAGACCGTCCGGACTCGAGCTGGCGAGATAGGAGACCGCGCCGGCGACGAGCAGCGCCACCAGCGCGAAACCGAGGAGGAATCGGCGCAGCGAGACCGGCGACGACGTGCTCATGCCCGCACCTCGACTCGTCGGGGTGCCGTCCGCAGCAGGTACACGAGGTCGGGGCGCGCCTTCGCGACGGCCATCACCGTGACGGCGGTGATGAGGCCTTCACCGATGCCGATCAGCACGTGCGCCCCGAGCATGTACGCCGCCACCGCGCCCAGTGAAGTCGAATCTCCGGACGTCGCATGACCGCCGATCGCGTACTCGAGGACGAAGCCCATCGACGCCGCCACCGTTCCGCACAGTGCCGCGGCGAACGCGAGCCCGCCGAGGACGCGGAGGCGCAGTCGCTGCTGTCGCACGACGAGCGGACGCAGGGCCACCGCGACGCCGTAGCCGACGACCACCCCGATGATCGCCATGTTGGTGATGTTCGCTCCCAGCGCTGTCAGCCCACCGTCGGCGAACAGCAGGGCCTGCACGATCAGCACGATCGAGACGCACAGCATCCCGGTGTAGGGGCCGACGAGGATGGCGGCGAGCGCGCCGCCGAGGAGGTGTCCGCTCACACCGGGAAGGATCGGGAAGTTGACCATCTGGACCGCGAAGATGAAGGCCGCCACGAGACCGGCCATCGGTGCGGTGCGTTCGTCGAGTTCCGAGCGCGCGCGCCACGCGGCGATCGACAGTCCCGCCACCGCGACGACGACGAACAGCAGTGAGGTCGGCGCATTGATCAGGCCGTCGCTCATGTGCATTGCCACAGGTTCCACGGCGACTCCTCCGGCCGGCAGCTGATCCTTCGAAGTCTAGTTTCTCGTATGAACACTTGAACAGGTGTTCATGGGTACGGGAAACGCGTGTGGGGTCTCCGCGAATGCCGGGTCAGTGCCAGGTGTGGTCGACGAGCGCCGTGCGGGGCCCGAACTTGGGTTTGACGGCCTGTCCGCTCACCTCCAACAGTCGCACGGCGCGATGGCGGTGCGGCTGAAGCGGGGCCAGGTACTCCACCATCTCGGCGTCGTCGAGGGGCTTGCCGAGCAGCGACCACCCCACCACCGCGGCCAGGTGATAATCGCCGACCGACAGGGCGTCGGGGTCGCCCAGCGCACGCTGCGACACCTCGGCCGCCGTCCAGATCCCGACGCCGGGAATGGACATCAGCCGGCGATTCGCTTCCTCGCGAGGGAGGTCGACGATCTTCTCGAGCCGGTCGGCGACCTGCGCGCAGCGGACGATCGTCCGGGACCGGCTGGGGTCGACGTTGGCCCGGTGGAATTCCCAGGACGGAACCCGCCGCCACACGTCCGCGGTCGGGGGCAGCCTCATCCCGTCCGGAGCGGGCCCGGGAGCGGGCCCACCGAACTTCCACACGAGGCGCCGCCACGACGCGAACGCGGCGATGCCGTGCACACGCTGCTCGAGGATCGCGGGCACGAGGGCCTCCATCACCCGGTCGGTGCGGCCGAGGCGCAGGTGCGGGAATCGGCGGTGGGCCTCGACGAGGATCGGATGGTCGGGGGCGAAGTCCGCGCAGTCGTCGTGGTCGCCGATGAGGCGGCCCAGTCCGGCGGACAACTCGTGGGCGCCCGCACCCCACGCCTGACAGCGCACCGAGTGGCGGTCGATCTGGGTGATGCGATAGGTGACCGGGCCCGACTTCTGCACCGACGTCCGCCAGATCGAGCCGTCGGCCGTCCGGCGGTGGCAGGGGTCGCCCTTGCCGCGTTGTAGAGGCTGCAACGACATGGCGACGTCCAGGGGGCGCCGCGCGGTCACGGTGGTCTCGACCACCTCCAGCGAAACCGTCATCGAATGCAGCGTATCCACTCCGAACGCGACCGCCACCGGCGGATGTCGGAGCGCGCACGTAAAGTCCCAGCCATGATCATCGTGAGTACCGACGGATCCTGCCTCCGCAACCCCGGTGGGGCGATCGGCTGGGCATGGGTCAATCACGAGGGTCCCAGCCAATCGGGTGGCGAACCCTCCGGGACAAATCAGATCGCCGAGCTGCGGGCTCTGCTCGAAGCGATCACCGCGCATCCCGGGGAAGATCCGCTGCTGATCGAGTCCGATTCCCAGTACGCCATCAAGTGCGCGTCGGAGTGGCTGCCCGGGTGGAAGCGCAAGGGCTGGAAGACGGCGGGTGGCGCTCCCGTCAAGAACCTCGCGCTGGTGCAGTCCATCGACCGCGCCATCAGCGAACGCCCCGGGCCCGTGCGTTTCCGCTGGGTTCGCGGCCACGTCGGCAACCACTACAACGAGATGGCCGACGTCCTCGCCGGCGAGGCGGCTCGTGCCGTCGCCTCCGGTGCACTCGCACCGGCGCCCGTCTCTGCCCCCGCGCCTACACCGGCAGCAGTCGCGCAATCCACCCCCGAGGCCGAGGACGCGTTCACGCTGTTCTGATTCGGCCCCCGTTCTGATCTGCCGGGGTTCTGCGTCCGGCACTGCGTCGAGGAGAAGAAGACCGTTGTCCGAGGATCTGCGGGTGCAGGAGTTCTGGCGTGCGCTGGGGCTGCCCGGCATCATCGACGTCCACACCCACTTCATGCCCGCGAATGTGATGGAGAAGGTGTGGGGCTACTTCGACGCAGTCGGTCCCCTCACCGGACGCGAGTGGCCCATCCACTACCGGCACGAAGAGGATGTCCGCGTCGAACACCTCCGTGGGTTCGGTGTCAGGCGGTTCACGTCGATGATCTACCCGCACAAGCCGGCGATGGCTGCGTGGCTGAACCAGTGGTCGGTCGAGTTCGCCGAACAGACCCCCGACTGTCTGCGGACGTCCACGTTCTACCCGGAGGAGTCCGCGGCCACCTATGTCGCCGAGGCGGTCGAGTCGGGCACGCGCGTCTTCAAGTCCCACATCCAGGTGGGCGACTACTCGCCGAACGATCCGCTCCTCGACCCCGTGTGGGGTGTACTGCAGGAGTCGGGTGTCCCGGTGGTCATTCATTGCGGGTCGGGGCCGGCGCCCGGCACCTACACGGGCCCCGGCCCGATCGCCGAGTTGCTGTCGCGATACCCGAGGCTGCACCTGATCATCGCCCACATGGGTCTGCCGGAGTACCGGGAATTCCTGGACTTGGCCGACCAATACGGCAACGTGTATCTCGACACCACGATGACGTTCACCGACTACACCGAAGCGGCCACACCGTTTCCACGCGACCAGGTGCACCGGCTGGCGGATCTGCAGGAACGCATCGTGTTCGGCAGCGACTTCCCCAACATCCCATATCCCTACCTCGACGCACTCGAGGGACTCACCCGATTCGACCTCGGCGAGCCGTGGCTGCGAGCGGTGTGCCACGACAATGCGGCGCGGCTCTTCGCGATCGACTGACGACCCGGTGTGGTGCCGCGTCGATCCGGTTCCGTGTCACCGTCATTCGCCGTCCGGCCAGTCACCACTGCTCTCGCCCGGGCGTAGGGTGCCGAACGTCCACTCGAAGCCCTCGAGGTCGAGGACCCGGCAGCGATAGTTGCCCCATTGGGTGTTCGCGGGTTCCCAGACCGAGGTGGCACCGGCCTCGACGGCGGTGGCGTAGACCTCGTCGACTTCGCTGTCGGTGCCGACGCTGAGATATGTGCCGTGCCCGACGGTCTCGCCCCGGAGCGCCGGCCGGTCGTAGTTGCCGTCGTCGCTGAAGACCATGATGGCGGCGTCGCCTCTCCGCAATTCGGAATGCATGATCCCGCCGTTGTCGTCCGGGAACTCGAGGGTGGTCTCGAACCCGAACGCGCGCTCGAGCCAGCGCAGAGCGGCCGGGGCGTCACGGTAGGCGAAGTAGGAGTGCAGGGCGGCCGGGCGGTTCTCGGTAGTGGTCATGGGGCGACGATACGAACGATCGAGGTCAGCCACGGTCCGCAATATCCGTATCCCCGGAATGTCGGCGCGGGCGCGGACCCCGCTGACCGAGCTACCGTGCGCTAGAAAGGATTCCACCAGTTGATGAACGCGATATAGAGATTGGTCGGGAAGAAGAACTCCCAGTCCAAACCCATGTACGGCAGGTCGGGCAGTATGCCGATCATGATCCCGTCCCGTTGTTCGTCAGGGCGGCCAACAGGTGCAGCAGGTTGGCAATCAGCGGCGGGAAGATATCGATGTCCACCCAGTTCATGAGACTCTCCTCGGGTCGTCCCGACCTGCCTGGCGTATCGCCTGCGGCGTGACCTGCGTTACCTCGTCCAAGATGCGGGAGCGGGGCGCAGTGAGGACTGCCGCAGGCAGGAGAGTGCCCTCGGCAGGATTCGAACCTGCGACCTACCCTTTAGGAGAGGGTTGCTCTATCCCCTGAGCTACGAAGGCGCGGTGCACGCGCGGGGCGCACACCGAGGTGAGTGTAGCGGGAATGGTGGTGCGCTCGCGATGGGGAGGGCATGGTTGTCGCAGATGTTCTGGAAGTGACGACGGAACGGGAGACGCACATGTCCGAGATCGACTTGACCGACCTCGCTGCGCGGCACGACGGTTCGCTGAACTTGCACGGTTATCTGGCGAGGCCGTCCGGTGAGGGTCCGTGGCCGGGTGTGGTGATGGTGCACGAGGCGTTCGGCTTGGACGACGTGATGCGCCGGCAGGCGGACCGGCTGGCGGCGGCGGGGTTTCTGACGGTTGCGCCGGATCTGTTCAGTGCGGGTGGTGCGCGACGCTGTCTGGTGTCGACGATGCGGGCGATGCTCTCGGGGAAGGGCCGGGCGTACGGCGACATCGAGGCTGCCCGTCAGTGGTTGTCCGGCTCGTCGGACTGCACGGGGAAGATCGGTGTCATCGGATTCTGCATGGGCGGCGGGTTCGCCCTGATGACCCTGCGCACGGGGTTCGATGCGGCGGCCCCGAACTACGGGGTCCTGCCGCGCGACCTCGACGCGGCCGTGGCGGGTGCGTGCCCGGTGGTCGCCAGTTACGGCGGCAAGGACTTCGCTCTGCGGAATGCGGCGGCCAAGTTGGAGGCGGCGCTGACGAAGGCCGGCGTGGCTCACGATGTGAAGGAGTACCCCACTGCCGGTCATACGTTCTTGAACGACGAACTGGCCGGACCTAAGGTGCTGCGTCCCCTGGCGAAGGTCACGGGGATGGTGCCCGACCCGGAAGCCGCCGCCGACGCGTGGAAGAGGATCGACGGCTTCTTCGGGGAGCACCTGGGTTGATCAGTGGATGTACTGGCGGGCGCTCGACGTGGCCTGCCGGTAGTCGAGTCCGCATGCCCGGACGACCTGCCCGAGACTGAGGTAGCCCTCGACGCTGGTGGCCTTCGCGAATTTGCCGTCGGCCCGCACCGTGACCGTGACGCTGGACGCGACCGAATCGACCCGTGCGAGTTCGTACTCGTCGACGCCGTCGGCGGCCTGAGCCACGCAGGTGACTGCGCCCTGGGCGTACGCGATCTCGATCAGGTCCTCGATCATGTGCAGGCTCCTCGCCTCGAAGTAACGAACTGAGGTTAGCCTTAGCTACTCGGTTTCTGTCAAGTCCCTCGATGCGGAACGCCGTCCTCGGCCGTGGTCCGCGAGTGGTCCCGGCGTAACGTGACCCACGCTTTCGGACGGTGACAGCAAGGACTGAGAAGGGTTGCAGGTGTTCCATGGCTGACCGCACTTCCTCGACGGGCTCGATCGGATCGGAACCGGGTGATGGCTCAGGGACGGGACCGGCCGGTGAGCCGCATCTCTCCAGGCAGCTCGCCAACCGGCACATCCAGCTGATCGCGATCGGCGGAGCAATCGGCACGGGTCTCTTCATGGGATCCGGGAAGACGATCTCGCTGGCCGGACCGTCGGTGATCTTCGTCTACATGATCATCGGCTTCATGCTGTTCTTCGTGATGCGGGCGATGGGCGAGCTGCTGCTCTCCAACCTGCATTACAAGTCGTTCTCCGACTTCACCGCCGACCTGCTCGGCCCCTGGGCCGGGTTCTTCACCGGGTGGACGTACTGGTTCTGCTGGATCGTCACCGGCATCGCCGACATCATCGCGATCTCCGGTTACGTGCAGTACTGGTGGCCCGACCTCCAGCTGTGGATCCCGGCGCTGATCGCCATCGCGGCGCTGCTGCTGCTGAACCTGCCGACCGTGCGGGCGTTCGGTGAGACCGAGTTCTGGTTCGCGCTGATCAAGATCATCGCCATCGTCAGCCTCATCGTTGTCGGACTCGTGATGGTGTTCACGCACTTCACGTCGCCCAACGGGTCCGAGGCCGGCTTCGACAACCTGTGGAACGACGGCGGCATGTTCCCGACCGGGGCGATGGGCTTCGTGGCCGGATTCCAGATCGCGGTCTTCGCGTTCGTCGGTATCGAGCTCGTCGGCACCACCGCGGCCGAGGCGAAGGACCCGGAGAAGAACCTGCCGAAGGCCATCAACTCCATCCCCATCCGCATCCTGCTGTTCTACGTGGTCTCGCTGATCGTGATCATCTCGGTCACGCCGTGGCGTGAGGTCGTCCCCGGCGAGAGCCCGTTCACGGCGATGTTCACCCTCGCCGGTCTGGGGATCGCAGCCGGAGTCATCCAGTTCGTGGTGCTGACGTCCGCGGCGTCCTCGGCGAACTCGGGAATCTATTCGACGTCCCGGATGGTCTACGGCCTCGCGCAGGAGGGTGACGCGCCGGGCCGGCTCGGCAGGCTCTCCTCCCGCAAGGTCCCGGCCAATGCGCTGATGTTCTCGTGCGCCTTCCTGCTGTCGGCGATCGCGCTGCTGTTCTCCGGCGACTCCGTCATCGAGGCGTTCACGACTGTGACGACAATCTCATCGGTGCTGTTCATGTTCGTCTGGACGATGATCCTGGCCAGCTACATCGTGTACCGGAAGCGTCGCCCCGAACTGCACGAGGCGTCGAAGTTCAAGATGCCCGGCGGTGTGGTGATGTGCTGGGTCGTCCTGGCGTTCTTCGTGTTCCTCATCTGGGCGCTGACCCAGGAGGCGGACACCCTCGAGGCTCTCCTCGTCACCCCGGTATGGTTCGTCGTGCTCGGGATCGCGTGGGCGGTGATTCGCCGGCGTGCCCCGCACCGCGCTCGCTACGCCGCATTCAAGGCCGAACTCGAGGACCGCCGAACATAAACGTTCGGTAACGGTGGCGCGGACCTATATCGTTTTGTTACATTCGTCGCCAGACAGAGGAGCCCACCCCGGACGGGGAGAGCTGCAATCCGACGACTGACGAGGTATTTACTGTGGGTTCCCACCACCGGGCAAACGGGTCTTCCGTTCGCTTCGAGATCGATCCGGACGCGGCGCGCGGACGCCATCGCAACCAGCAGACCGGAGCGGGTGTGGGCATCAAGGCCGCGACTGTTGCGGCCGCCACCGGAGCCATCGTGGTCGGCGCAGCCCAGCTGGGCGCCGGAAACGCTGCTGCCGCCCCCGTCGACTCCCACGAGACGAGCGGCGCGCAGACGCTGCCGGGTGTGCCGTTCGAGATCCCGGCCGGTGTCCTTCCCGCCGGCTTCGAACTGCCCGCAGACCTCGGTGCCGCCGCCCAGAACCTCGGCGGCCCGGACCTCGGCGCTCAGGCGCAGCAGTGGCTGTCCAACGTCAACCCGGTCAAGCCGCACGCGGTTCAGCCGGTGTCGGGCAAGCTGACCTCCAACTTCGGTTCCCGCTGGGGAGCGCACCACGGCGGCATCGACATCGCGGCACCCATCGGCACCTCGGTGCTCGCGGCGGCCGACGGCCAGGTCATCGATGCCGGCGCGGCGTCCGGTTTCGGACTGTGGGTGCGTCTGCTGCACGACGACGGAACCGTCACCGTCTACGGACACGTCAACGACTACACCGTGAGCGTGGGGCAGCGCGTCACCGCCGGGCAGGAAATCGCCCACGTCGGCAACCGCGGCCAGTCCACCGGACCGCACCTGCACTTCGAGGTACACGACGCGAACGGAAACAAGGTCGATCCGGGGCGCTGGCTGCAGGATCGCGGCGTGTCCGTCACCTGGGGCGACGCAGGCGCCAACGCGTAAGGGCCTATTCCGGCTCGAGGTCGTCGTCGTTGCGGAACACGAGTGGTCCGCTGTCGAGGGCGATCGCCCAGCGTCGTGAGACGGCCCAGTCCCGGCCGTACGAATCGTTGCTGATGTCCTGGACGCCGGCGAAATCGTCGACGATGACGCCGGCCTCCAGGGGCCACTTCTTCTCGGCCAGTTCGTGATCGGCCGAATGCCGCGTTTTCACGCGCGTGCCCACGGAGAACTCTGGTTTCTTCTTGGAGTCGGTATCAGGCGTCATCTCAAGTCCTTCCGCTCACCAGCGTCTGGTTCGAGGTTAGCCCGCCATCCCGCATTCGCGCGGGATGAACGGATATGCTCCCCCGTGAGCGCAGTTCGACGCGCAGTTGGGGAGTGGTATGGGTCGCGAAGTGACGTCTCGGACATTCACCCGAGAAGACCGGCGCCTGTTCCGGCAGAAGGTGCTCATGTGCGTCGACGCGCTCGAGAGAATGCTGCGGGAGGGAGCGTTCGTCGACGAGGTCGACCCGCCCAGGCCCATGCTGGGTATGGAGATCGAGTTCAATCTCGTCCACGCCGACATGACGCCCGCGATGTCCAATCTCGCCGTCCTCGAGTCGATCGACGACGACGCCGTGTTCCAGACCGAACTCGGTCAGTTCAACGTCGAGATGAACGTCCGGCCGGGTCCCCTGATCGGTGAGGGGACGTTCGAGCTCGAACGCACCCTGCGCGCGTCGCTGCACGTCGCCGACGCGCGGATCCACGGGCACGACGCCCAGCTGGTGATGGTGGGCATGCTGCCGACGCTGCAGCTCGAGCACCTCGGCAGGGAGTGGATCACCGCGAATCCCCGCTACGAGCAGCTCAACGATCAGATCTTCGCCGCGCGGGGGGAGGACATCGAACTCGACCTCGAGGGTGTGCCGCTCGAGGGTCGGCTCGCCGAACAGCTGAAGGTGGACGCCAATTCGGTGCTCCCGGAAGCCGCATGCACGTCGCTGCAGCTGCACCTGCGCGTCGCGCCCGACGAATTCGCCGCACACTGGAACGCCGCGCAGTGCCTGGCCGGTGCCCAGGTGGCCCTCGCCGCGAACGCGCCGTTCATGGCGGGCAAGGCGCTGTGGCACGAATCCCGCATCCCGATCTTCGAGCAGGCCACCGACACGCGTCCACTGGAGCTCAAGAACCAGGGCGTGCGGCCCCGCGTGTGGTTCGGGGAGCGGTGGATCACGTCGGTCTTCGACCTGTTCGAGGAGAACTCCCGATACTTCCCGGCACTGCTGCCGGAGGTCTCCGACGTCGACCCGTCGGCCGAACTCGACGCGGGCCGGGTACCGGACCTGAGCGAACTGCAGATGCACAACGGCACCATCTACCGGTGGAACCGCCCGGTATACGACAGCGACGACGGCAAGCCGCACCTGCGGATCGAGAACCGGGTGCTGCCCGCGGGCCCGACTGTGCTCGACACGATGGCGAACGCCGCGTTCTACTACGGCGCGCTGCGCGGGCTCGTCGAATCGGATCGGCCCGTCTGGTCGCACATGTCGTTCAATGCGGCCGAGGAGAACCTGCACGCCGGCGCGAAGTACGGCATGGACGCCGAGTTGTACTGGCCCGGTGTCGGGTTCGCGGGCGCCGACGAGCTCGTCCTGCGGCGACTGCTGCCGATCGCCGACGAGGGGCTCGCCGCGTTCGGGCTGTCCGCCAAGGCCCGCGACCGCTACCTGAGCGTCATCGAGGGCCGGTGCGTCACCCGGCAGACGGGGGCGTCGTGGCAGCGTGCACAGGTGGTCCGGCACGAGAACGCCGGTCTGAGCCGGCCGGAAGCCCTGGCCGCCATGCTGCGTCAGTACGTGGAGAACATGCGTGAGGGCAGCCCCGTCCACACCTGGCCGGTGTGAACGGCGCCGCCGTGGCTCTCACACGGTGGCCGACCAGCTGTCCGGACCGAACACCTCGTAGTGGATGTTCTCGGCGGGCACGTCCTTCGCGAGGAGCGCCTCCCGCATTCCGAGCATGAACGGCAACGGACCGCACAGGTAGGCGCGAGTACCGGGCGCGATCGTGACCTCACCGAGGTCGGCCCGTCCCTCGCGCAGGCTGCCCTCGGGCCGGCGGGCGCCCAGGTCTTCGTACCAGCGGTGCATCACCGCGAACGGCAGGCGTTCCACCAGTTCGGTCAGCTCCGCGCGGTGCGCGTGACTGCTGGCGGACCGGTCGGCGTGGAGTACCGAGATCGGTCGGCTGTCCTCGGTGTCCGCGAGGTGGCTGAGCATCCCGATCATCGGCGTGCACCCGATGCCCGCGGACACGAGCAGCAGCGGAGCGTCGTCGTCCTGCAGGACGAGATCGCCGAACGGCGTCGACACCGCGAGGACGTCGTCTTCGAAGACGTTCTGGTAGAGGAAGTTCGACACCTCGCCCGCTCGTTTCACCGAGATCCTCCAGTCGCCGCGCGACGGGGCCGACGACAGGCTGTACTGGCGGATCTGTCGCGCGCCGTCCGGCAGGTGTACCGCCACGGACAGGTACTGCCCCGGAGCGAACGACGGAAGCGGCGAGCCGTCGAGGGAGGTGAGCACGAACGAGACCGTGTCGGCGGACTCGTGGCGGCGCTCGCGGACCCGCACGTCCCGCCACACGTCCCCGACCGTCACTCCCGCCGAGGCGTAGAGCCCGGCCTCCATCGCGATCAGGGTCTCCGCCATCAGCCAATACACCTCGTCCCAGGCCGCAGCGACCTCGGGAGTGACGGCGTCGCCGAGGACCTCGACGATGGCCGCGAACAGGTGTGTGTGCACGATCGCGTACTGCGCGGGCTCGATCCCCAGTGAGGCGTGCTTGTTCGCGATCCTCGACAGGATGAGGTCGACGCGCGCCTGATCGGGCTCGAGTTGGAGGGCCGCGAACGCGGCGATGGCCCCGGCCAGCGCTTTCTGCTGTTCGCCCTGCTTCTGATTTCCGCGGTTGAACAGGTCTCGTTCGAGTTCGGGGTGCGCGTCGAACAGCTTGCGGTAGAACAGCGTCGTGATGTCCGAGATCGCGGCGCCGACCACGGGCAGGGTGGCGCGGATGACGTCCGTCGAGGTGGGCGAGAGCATGTCATTCTCCGATCGTTCGAGAAATCTGGGAAGTTGTGGCGGCAGATACTCGCGGGAGGGCGAGCAGCACGGTTCCGGTGGGGGACCGGGTGAGGTCTTCGATCGTGAGGGCGTCCAGCGACTCGAAGAACGCATTCTGTGCGCGTCGCAGCGCCGACCGCAGCAGGCACCCCGATCGCAGCGGGCACGGTTGGGCGCCGTCGCAGTCGACGACCTCCGAATCGCCTTCGAGTCGGCGGGCGAGCCAGCCGACGGAGGCGGTGCGCCCGAGTTCGGTGATGGCCAGACCGCCCGCGCGTCCCCGGCGTGCGTCGACGATGCCGAGCTCACCCAGCCGGGTAATCACTTTGGCGGCGTGGGTGTACGAGACCGACAGTTCCTCGGCGATCGCCCGGCTCCCCGGTCGTTCGCCGTCCCCGGCGACGGCCAGTCGCATGACCACCCGCAGTCCGAGGTCGGTGAACTGTGTGAGTTTCATGACCCGAAGGTACTTTAATTCTCATCTCGGATACCAAATTTGTGACCGACGTCGCTCCCGACAGAATCTGAGCGGAAAATGCAGTGGCCCAGTCGGTTTCGCGCTGGACAGACCACTCCATCTTTTCATCATCGCCGAAGTCGGCCGTCACGGCTACGGGCGGAGAGCCCGAGATGGTGGGGACTTAAGTCCCTCGTCGAAAGGCGAAGGGCGGCAGACGCGAAGCGGAGGCCGGGGATAGTGTGAAGTCATGAGCACACGGGACCGCAACAGCGTCGTCGTCGGTGTCGACGGATCGGACACCTCGAAGTCCGCTGTTCGGGTGGCCGCCGAACTGGCCACCGAACGTGGACTGAACCTGAAGATCATCCACGCACTCGACTTCGCTCCGTACGGGTTCGGCGGTCCCTACATGGATTCGGGCGGCGTGTACGAGTGGGTCGAAGCGAGTGGCAAGGCGATTCTCGCCGAGGCGCAGGAGCAGGCGTTCGCGGTCAATCCCATCATCGACGTCCACACCGAACTGTCGATCGGCAGCAGTGCCCAGTGGCTCGTCGACCTGTCCGAGAACGCCCGGATCGTGGTGGTCGGCGCGTCCGGGTCCGGAGCGGCAGCCACCGCACTGCTCGGGAACACGGCGATCAACGTCACCAGTCACGCCCACTGCCCGGTCGTCGTGGTCCGCGGCGACGCCCACGCCGACGGACCCGTCGTGGTCGGCGTCGACGGCAGCCCCACCAGTGAGCGGGCGATCTCGGTGGCCTTCCAGGAGGCGTCGCTGCGGAACGCGCCGTTGGTGGCCGTCCACGTCTGGAGCGACCTCGGACCGGCAGCGTTCGAGGACCCGCGGGCCGCGGCGCTGGTGCCGCAGGGGCTCGAGGAGGACGAACACGCCGTTCTCGCCGAGAGCCTCGCCGGCTGGCAGGAGAAGTACCCCGATGTGCGGGTCACCCGGGAGGTGTACATCGACAATCCGCGGGCGCGATTGCTCGAGTGGTCGAAGAAGGCGCAACTGCTGGTGGTCGGCAGCCGGGGGCGCGGCGGTTTCAAGGGGATGCTGCTCGGATCGACCAGCAACAGCCTGGTCGGTGGGGCACATTGCCCGGTGGTCGTCGTGAGGCCTGCACGCCCCTGACGCCATTGCTCGCAGTAGTGTCTGAGTTGAAGCAGGAACAGGTTGCAGATAACGCCAGGATTGGGGAACGACGTGCGCATTGGTATGGGCTTGAACTACAGCGGCGGTTTCGCCGAGACGGTCGAGGAGGTGGCCGACCTGGAGAAAGCCGGACTCGACATCGCGTTCGTGCCCGAGGCCTACTCGTTCGACGCGGTGAGCCAGATCGGCTACCTCGCCGCCAAGACCACGACACTCGAACTCGCGTCCGGGATCTTCCAGATCTACACCCGCACGCCCAGCCTGACCGCCATGACGGCCGCCGGCCTCGACTTCGTGTCGGACGGACGCTTCGTGATGGGCCTCGGCGCCTCCGGACCGCAGGTGATCGAGGGCTTTCACGGCGTCAAGTACGACGCCCCGCTCGGGCGCACCCGCGAGGTCGTCGAGATCTGCCGCAAGGTGTGGCGCCGCGAGAAGGTCGAGTTCCAGGGTAAGTACTACCAGATTCCGCTGCCCGCCGAGAAGGGCACCGGGCTGGGCAAGCCGCTGAAGATCATCAACCACCCTGTGCGTGATCGCATCCCGATCGTCATCGCCTCACTCGGGCCGAAGAACGTGGAGCTGACCGCCGAGATCGCCGAGGGCTGGGAACCCATCTTCTACCACCCGGAGAAGGCGGCGAGCGTGTGGGGCGAGCCCCTGGCCAAGGGCAAGGCGAAGCGCGACCCCAGCCTCGGTGAGCTGCAGGTCTTCGCGTCGCCCGCCCTCGCCATCGGCGACGACGTCGAGCACATGCTCGACTGGGTCCGCCCCGGGCTCGCGCTGTACATCGGCGGCATGGGCGCGAAGGGCAAGAATTTCTACAACGACCTCGCGGTCCGGTACGGCTACGAGAAGGAAGCCGAGACCATCCAGGACCTCTACCTGTCGGGCAAGAAGGACGAGGCCGCCGCCGCGGTGCCGGACGATCTGGTGCGGGCCGTGTCGCTGATCGGTCCGGAGAGCTACGTCGCGGAGCGGGTGGCCGCCTTCGCCGAGTCCGGGGTCACCACGCTCACCGTCACCCCGCTCGCCGCGGATCGTGCGGGACGCGTCGCGTTGGTCGAGAAGCTCCGCAAGATCTGCGGGTAGCCCCGCGAACCCCAGCAGTGCCCAGCCGGAAGAATCAGGAAAGGTGACCATGACCGGAATCAAGCCGATCGTCGTGGGTGTGGACGGATCCGAGGCGGCCTCGGCCGCCGTGGCGTGGGCTGCTCGCGCCGCCGCCGCACTGTCGCTCCCGCTGCACATCGTGACAGTGGTGCACATTCCTGCCTTCTACTACACCGAGCCGTACCTGGCCGAGAGCTTCAAGGAAGAACTCGAGGACACGGCGAAGGCCCGGCTCGGCAGCGCGCGGGTGCACGCCAAGCAGACGGTGGACGAGCCGCTCGACATCACCACCGAACAGCACGAGGGCAAGGTGAGCCAGACACTCATCGAGCTCTCCGCGAACGCGCACATGGTGGTGCTCGGTTCGCGCGGGCACGGTGAGTTCACCGGTCTGCTGGTCGGTTCCACCACCTCCGCGGTCGCGGCGCACGGTCATTGCCCGCTGGTGGTCGTGCGGGGGCGGACCATGGACGGGCAGCCACCGACCGAGGGGCCGATCGTGGTCGGCATCGACGGCTCGGAAAGCAGCAAGGCGGCGGTGGAAGTGGCATTCGAGCAGGCCGCCGCCCGCGGAGCGAGCCTGGTCGCGGTCAACGTGTGGAGCGATGTCAGTGTGCAGCCGTCACTCGGCGCCAGCCCGGAGGACGCGCTGTGGAGCAGCATCCAGACGGGCGAAGAAGTGGTGCTGTCGGAGCGCCTGGCCGGGTACCAGGAGCGGTACCCCGATGTGACGGTCGAACGCGTCGTCGCGCGGGACCGCCCGGTGCGGGTGCTCAGCGAGTTCGCCGAGAAGGCGCAGCTGATCGTCGTGGGCAGCCGCGGCCGGGGTGGCTTCACGGGAATGCTGCTGGGCTCCACCAGCAATGCGTTGCTCCACACCGCGGATTGCCCGGTGATGATCGTCAGGCCGGAAAGCTAGCACCCCCGATCGCGACGATGGTGCGGTAGCCTTCGCTCGACTTCGCAGAGGAGGCTCGAGTGAAGGCAACCCTCATACTCCGGGGACTGGTTGCCGGCTCAGTGGTTTCCCCGCTCGCTTCCCGTCGTCCTCTTCTCGCCGGGCTTCCATGCGCCGCGGACGCTGTACACGATCGCCGCCGAGGATCTCGCGAGCCGCGGCTACGTGGTGATCAGCATGGACCACACGGGTGAGGCCCTCGCGACGGTGTTCCCGAACGGCCGCGTCGTCACGTCACAGATCACCGACCCGTACGCCGCCGACACCCAGAAGAAGGCGCTCGACACCCGGGTGGAGGATGCGAGTTTCGTCGTCGACACCGTCGAATCCCTCTCCCGCGGTGACGACCCCGACGGGATCGGCGGGCTGTTGCCGGACGGTCTCCCCGAGGCCGTCGATCCCGACCGGATCGGGATGTTCGGTCATTCGAACGGCGGAGCCACCACCACGCAGGTCCTCCTCGACGAACCGCGGGTGGACGCCGGGGTCGATTTCGACGGAGCGCTCCTGTACGCGAACACGGCGAGCCCGATCGTCTCCCAGGATCCCGGCACTCCACTGCTCAGCGTGCTCAACTCGCGTCACGCGGAGAGCCCGAAGGCCGGGACAGGTTCTGGGGGCGACGACTACTCGAATCCGCCTGCCAGCCGGTTTCAGCCTCGGCACGGCTCCCCGCCAGGAGGTGGTCGACACCACCAACGACCTCGTGGCAGGGATGTTCGACCCTTCCTGAAGGGGGCTCCGGCACCCGAACTCGACGACGCCGCGTCGCGGTTCCCACTGGTCTTCGAGGTGCGTTAGCGGGCCGCGACGCGCCCGCCGCGCCGGGCTTCGCGGGCGAGCGCGCGATCCCGCGACTCCTCGAACCGGGCGGCCTTGGCTTCCAGGCTCTGCAGGAACACCGCCAGTTCCTCGCGGCAGCGTTCACCGTCCGGTCCGAAATCGTTACGCTCGAACATGTTCCACTTCCGGAGCACCGGTAGGACGACGTCGTCGAGATGCTGGCGCAGGTCGTAGATGCCGCCCTTCGCGATCAGGACCGCGTTGCGGCGGAAATTGTGCATGCCCGCACCGGGCATCTGGAAGTTGGTCACCACCTTGTGGATCGCGGCAATGGCCTGGTCGGGTGCGACGTCCAGGGCGGCACCGACGATGTTGCGGTAGAACATCATGTGCAAGTTCTCGTCGGCCGCCACCCGGGCGAGCATCCGGTCCGCGATCGGATCACCGCACGCCTTACCCGTGTTCCGGTGCGACACCCGGGTGGCCAGTTCCTGGAACGTCACGTACGACACCGAATCCAGCATGGACCCGCCACCGGGATCGAAGCCCTGTGTCATGTGGTCCATTCGAGCCTGCTCAAGCGCTACCGGGTCGACCCCTCGCGTCACGACCAGATAGTCCCGCATCACGATGGAGTGCTTGTTCTCCTCCGCGGTCCACCGGCCCACCCACGTGCCCCAGGCGCCGTCGAGTGAGAAGTGCTGGGCGATCTCGCGGTGGTAGGACGGCAGGTTGTCCTCGGTCAGCAGATTGGTGATCATCGCCGCCCGCGCGGTGTCGCTGAGCTGGGACTGCTCCGGATCCCAGTCCTCCCCGCCCAGCGCCGCGAAGTTGCGGCCGTCGTCCCACGGAACGTAGTCGTGGGGATGCCAGTCCTTCGCCATGGCCAGGTGGCGGTTGACGTTGTCCTCGGCGACGTCCTCGAGTTCGTGCAGCAGTTCGCGGTCCGTGAGTACGCGGCTCACAAGGGCACTCCGTTTCTGGTCTGTCAGTATCCGATTCGCAGGATCAGCTGTGGATGGCCCGGCACGTCGAGTCGATGTGCGAGGCGACGCGCCGAATCGTCGACGCGCAGCGGGTGGGAGAGGATGGAGGCGCCCAGCCGGGCGTCGACTGCGGTCAGCCACGCTCGTTCGACCGCGATTCCGGTGCGGACCAGGTCGATCGACTCCTGCGTGTCCGAGACGAACACGAGGACGGTCTCGCCCTCGATCGCCGCGGCGAGGCGTGCCGAATCGGGGACGCCGCGGGTGACGACGGTGCGGATCGTGTCGACCGACTCGTGACCGCCCTGCGGCAGCCAGTGCGACGTCCACGGGAAGAGGTCGCGCTGGTGACCGGGATCCTGCCGAACCCGGTCAGCGGAATAGAGGAGCACGTCGGCGAGCGCGAGCGCCTCGTCCGCGGCGAGCAGCCGGGCGCGGACGCCCTCCGTCGCCGCCGCGCGGATGATGTCGTCAATGGTTGCTGCGGGAACCGGTATGTCGGCGAACGCTTCTCGATGACTCCGGCGGCGAGCCATGGCGGAGAACAGCCTCAGCTCGGTACTCGACGGCGAGGCCGTGCCCACGGCCCGAACGGACGCGACGAGGTCGGGCCTGCGCGGATCGGGCAGCAGGTCGGTCTCGATCTTCCTGCCGAGCGCCCGCAACGCGAGCTCCACGTTCGCGACGCCCGCGCCGCACGAGATCACGCGGTCGGCGCGCGGCGTGTCCGTGAAGCCGCGACGCTCGCTGATCTCCGCGCAGCTGCCGTCGAGCCGCAGATCCCACGGCTGGGTGTCGTGGATCGACGGGGCCGAGACGATGGCGCGGGAGACCACCTCGATGTCACTGAGCGACCAGCTGTTCATCGCGACCTCCACTTGTGGTGTCCGGGTGTTCCCCCGCAACCTCAGCTTTCCGCGCACCACGGCGCCTGCGCTTGGGTCGAAGGTCCCCAATGCGTGGGGGAGAGGTCCCGGAGGGGTGGGCTCCGGTCGCCGGCGCGGTACGGTTCGAGGAGAAGACGGTGGAGGTGCAGACATGACCACGCGGGTGTTCCTGGTCGACGACCACGAGATCGTGCGACGAGGCCTGGTCGACCTACTCGGCAGCGTGCCCGACCTCGAGGTGGTCGGGGAGGCCGCGTCCGTCGGCGAGGCGATGGCGCGCATCCCGGGTTGCGGCGCCGACGTCGCCGTGCTCGACGTCCGGTTGCCCGACGGCAACGGTGTCGAACTGTGCCGGGACCTTCGCGCGGCCCTGCCCGAACTGCGGTGCCTGATGCTCACGTCGTACTCGGACGACGAGGCGCTGTTCGACGCCATCATGGCCGGAGCGTCAGGATTCGTCCTCAAACAGATCCTCGGCACCGACCTGGTCGCCGCCGTGCGAACGGTGGGGGAGGGCGGTTCGCTGCTCGACAGCAGGGCGACGTCGGCGCTGATGAACCGGATCAGGTCCGCGCGGCGGGAAGACCCCCTGGCGGAACTGTCCGAGCAGGAACGCGCCGTGTTCGAGTTGATCGGCGAGGGGCTCACCAACCGGGAGATCGCCGAGCGGCTCTTCCTCGCCGAGAAGACGATCAAGAACTACGTGTCGCGGCTGTTGTCCAAACTCGGGATGCAACGACGCACGCAGGCGGCCGTGCTGGCCACCGAACTACGCAACCAGCGCTGAATTCTTCATCACGTCAACGGAACACGCCAGGTGACGACGGTTCCGCCGCCCTCGGCGTCGACGGTGCAGGCGCCGCCGCAGTGCTCGGCGCGCCGATCGAGGTTGTCCAGTCCGCTGCGCCGGGCGCCGTCGGCGATCCCGATGCCGTCGTCTGCGACCGTAACGGTGAGGTCGTCCCCGGCGGCCACCGAGATGTCGATGGTGGTGGCCCGCGCGTGCCGCAGCGCATTACTCAGGGCTTCCCGCAGCACCGCCTCCGCGTGCTGGTGGATGCGGCTGGGCACGAGAGTGTCGATGGCGCCGGAGAACTGTACGTTCGGCGCGATCGGTGACTGGGAGGTGAGGTCGCCGATCACGTCGAGGAGGCGACGGCGCAGACTCGTCGCGGATGCGATGCCGGTGGCCTGCAGATCGAAGATGGTGGTGCGGATCTCGCGCACCGTGCGATCGAGTTGTTCGACCGCGGTGGCCACGATGGAGCGCACGCCGTCCGGGACGTCTCCGACCGCGTGCGTGCTCTGCAGGCTCATGCCGGTGGCGAACAATCGCTGAATGACGTTGTCGTGCAGGTCACGCGCGATCCGGTCACGGTCGGCGAGCACCGACAGCAGCCGTTGTTTGCTCTGCTGATCGGAGAATTCCACTGCGACGGCAGCCAGGTCGGCCACCGATTCGAGCCGGGCGACCTCGTCCGGATCCCACGCAGTGTTGCCGCGCGCCGTGACCACCAGGACCCCGCCGACCCCCGACGCCGTCGACAACGGCAGCACCGCGGCCCGGCCCGCCTCGGCGGAGAACGGTGCCAGACCGTCGAGCCCCGTCAGCAGTGCGGGAGTGCGGGAACGCAGCACTTCGGCGAACGGCTCGGCCTGGGTGGCGATGCGGAAGCTGTCGCGCAGCGGCCGCACCGTGCTGTCCGCCCCGACCACTGCGCCCTCGCCGAGCGTGACGACGATGTAGACCTCGTCGCCGCTGGACAGTTCGCGTACCTCGGCGGCGAGTGTGTGGAGTGTTTCGTCGAGTGATCCGCCGACCATCAGCCGGGACGTGATCGCCGCGACGGCCGTCAACCACCGCTCCCGCGTCCGCGATTCCTCGAACAGCCGCGAATTCTCGACCGCCACTCCTGCCGAGGTCGCGAGCGCGCGCAGGATCACCTCGTCCTCGTCGGTGAACTCGGGACCGCTCAGTTTCTCGGTGAGATAGATGCTTCCGAAAACCTTGCCCCGCATCATGATCGGCATACCCAGAAAGCTCTTCATCGGTGGATGATTGGGCGGGAAGCCGATCGACCCAGGGTGATCGGCCAGGTTGGCGAGTCGCACCGGGCGGGGGTCGTGGATCAGCAGTCCCAGCAGCCCACGGCCTTCGGGCAGGTGACCCATGTGCGCACGCTCTTCCGGCGTGATGCCCTCGTAGACGAACTCCGACAGGCCCCCGTCGGGGGCGTGGACACCGAGCGCGCCGTACCGGGCGTCGAGCAGGGAGGTGGCCGACGTGACGATGCGCTGCAGGGTGGAATCCAGCTCGAGGCCCGAACCGACCACGAGGACCGCCTCGAACAGGCGCTGCAGACTTCGGCGGGTGGGGACCACGGCGGCGAGCCCCTCCCGGAACTCACTGATCCTCGCCTCGTGCCCACCGTCCGGTCCCATGTCTGCAGCATAGGTCCGGAGGCGGCGTAACGCCGCGAACCGCGGCGTCGATAAGGGCGCGAGTGTTTACTCATTCGAACTAATGCTTGCCCATTGACGTGACGAGGGAGAAGAAGAATGAATCGACGGCACTTCGGACGACGGGTCGCGGCAGGTCTGACCGCTGCAGTGGCAGCGACGATGATGTTCACCGGCGTCGTGTCGGCGCAGCCCGCAGATTCCGCTCCCGTCGTCGACCCGGCCACCGCGATCGCGAAGCTGCGCACCGTCGCCGCCGGTAACCCCGAGGCCGAGGCCGCCATCGAGCGACTCGCCGCGTCGCCGACCGACACCGCGGCGACGAACATCGCCCTTCCGGGCCAGATCTTCCAGATCCCCGCGTACTCCGACACCGGGCAGGGCGGTCCGGTCCTCGGACAGCTGTACGGAGCGGGCGTGGCGACCAACATGAGCAACCAGTTCCGCTTCGGATTCTTCGGCGGACCGGGCGTCATCGCGAACGACCAGACCGGCGCCGAACTCGACGTCGTCTACTACAGCTTCGCCACCGGTGCCAGCGGCATCGTGAAGCTGGACCAGAACAACGTCGCGGTTCCCACAGTCGTCTCCTCGCCGCCGGTGGCCGGGCTCGGCAGCGGTCTGGTCGTGGCGGCCGTGTACGGCTCGCTGAACCACCAGGTGGGACCGAACGTCGTCAAGAGCACGATCTGGTGGCCCACGCTGGGCACTGTGCTCGCCTGACCGTTCGAGAACTCAGGTGGCAGGTTCGGCCCCCGGCCGGGCCTGCCACCACTCTCTCCAGCGCTCGTCGAGTTCGGCCCACTCCTCGTCGTCCAGGTCGTAGGCCGCCAGCAGGATCTGCGCACCGCCGTGGGGACGTGCCGCGTTGACGGGCTGCTCGCCGAACTGCAACAGTCCCGGGCCGAGGTCGTCGACACTCACCGCGGTCTGGTGTTCGCCCACGAAACACACCACCCCGTGCAGCAGATCGCCCGTCTCGGCGACCACGGTGAAATGATCGCCGACCGTCATGCCCTCGAGCTTGTCGAGGCCGAGCAGGTGCCGCGCCGAATCACCCTCCGCGACCGGGCCTTCGAGGAACAGCGTGCGACGCTCGTCGAGTCCGTGCCGCTCGATGCCGAATTTGAGGAACTGCAGGAACGTGGTCCAGCCCTCGGTGACGTCGTCGTACCAGTCGTCCGCGGCGGGGTCGCCGCTGCGGGGCGGGCGGGTGATCCGCACCAGTGTGGTGCCCTCGTGCTCGTGGAGGCTGAACTTGTCGGCGCCGTTCAGGGCGAGGGTGAAGGCGGCGGCGTCCTCGGTCACGTCGTCGAAATAGATTTCCCTGATCTCGTCGGCCAGGCCGGCGTAGTCCCAGCCGTGCCAGCGTCGGATCAACTCCGGGTCGCGCAGGGCCTGCCACACCACCGAGGGCGCCGCGGCGACGGCCACCTCGATCACCGGCTGGGATTCGGTCATGCGTTCTCCTGCGTCTCCACTGCTGTGCGTGCCGGTACCGACGATACCGGCGAGCGGTGGTGGCCCGCGGTGTCCGCGAACCGGCCGTCACATGGCGACGGTGAGCAGGAACGCGACGTCCTCGATCGCCTCGACGCTGTGCCGATCGGTCGGAAGGACCAGCAGATCGCCGGTGGAACCCTTCCACGAGTCCTCGCCGGACACGAGGTTCAGTTTGCCGCTGAGAATGAACAGGGTGGCCTCGCCCGGGCTCTCGTGCTCGGCCATCTTCTGACCCGCGGCCAAGGCGATGACGGTCTGTCGGAGGCTGCGCCGATGTCCGCCGTACACGGTCTGCGAACTGCGGCCGCTGGACGTCCCGCCTGCCAACTTCAGTTGCTGACGGGCAAGGGCGGTCAGTGACTTCTTGTCCATGAGGTGAGTATGAACCACTGCGCGCACCGTCACCCGTCGAATGGGGTAACGGTGCGGCGGCAAAGGGGGCGTCGGTCAGCGCCGGGTGAGGGCCCAGCCCTGGGCCGCGGCGAACGCGCCGACCACCACGGCCTGCAGCAGCACCCAGACGACGCCGACGGTAGTGAGGTGCTGCGACTGCGTGAGCACCAGGGCCACGCTCGCGCCCACCCAGACGACGTTCGCGAGGACGACGGCGTCCACCGCGGCCGGCGCGGGACGGTCCGGCACGCTCACCGCCCACACCCCGGCGGTGAAGACGAGCAGAAAGACGCCGATGGCACGAAGGAAGCCGGCTGTCGGGCCGAGGACGTCGTCGAGCACGGTGGCGGCGGCGAGGTAGGCGACGCCGTTGGCGCCGAAGCCGAATGCTCTCAATTACCTCGCAGGTAATGCCCGGGTGTAGGTGATCCACCGGTACCGGGTGCCGTTCTTCGCCGACGTGAGCCACTCACCGGTGTCCTGCGCGTGCCAGGAGTCGTCGATCGGGGGTGCCCAGGCGTCGCCGCCGATCGTGACGTCGATCTCGGAGACCAGTAGCTGCGTGGCGAACGGCATTGCCGCCGTGTAGATCTGCGCGCCGCCGATGACGCAGACGTCCTCGTCGGTGAGCGCGAGTGCGGAGTCGAGCCCGTCGGCGGACTCGGCACCCTCCGCGGTCCAGTCGGGCTGACGGCTGATCACGATGTTGCGCCGCCCGGGCAGGGGCCGGAACCTCGGGGGCAGCGAGTCCCACGTCCTGCGGCCCATGATCACCGGGTGCCCCTGCGTCACCTTCTTGAAGTACGCCATGTCCTCGGGGACGTGCCACGGGATCGTGTTGTCGCGACCGATGACGCCGCCGACGCCCTGTGCCCAGACCAGCTTGACCTGCCGCGCCGCCACTAGACGGCCACCGGCGCCTTGATGGCGGGGTGGTGCCGGTAGTCGACGATCTCCACGTCCTCGAAGGTGTAGTCGAAGATCGAATCCCGCTTGTGCAGTTTCAGCGTGGGATACGGCAACGGCTCCCGGCTCAACTGCTCGGTGACCTGGTCGACGTGATTGTCGTAGATGTGGCAGTCGCCGCCCGTCCAGATGAAGTCGCCCGCTTCGAGCCCGGCCTGCTGCGCCACCATGTGGGTGAGGAGCGCGTAACTCGCGATGTTGAACGGCACGCCCAGGAACAGGTCGGCGCTGCGCTGGTACAGCTGGCACGACAGCTTGCCGTCCGCGACGTAGAACTGGAAGAACGCGTGGCACGGCGCCAGCGCCATCTGCGGGATGTCGCCGACGTTCCACGCCGACACGATGATGCGACGCGAGTCGGGGTTCGACTTCAGCGTCTCGATGGTCTGGGTGATCTGGTCGATGTGCTCGCCCGACGGGGTCGGCCAGCTGCGCCACTGCACGCCGTACACCGGGCCCAGTTCACCGTCCGCGTCCGCCCACTCGTCCCAGATCGTGACGCCGTTGTCCTGGAGCCACTTCACGTTGGAATCGCCGCGCAGGAACCACAACAGTTCGTAGACGATCGACTTGAGGTGCACCTTCTTCGTGGTGATCAGCGGAAACCCGTCCGCGAGGTTCCAGCGCATCTGATGACCGAAGACGCTCTTCGTGCCGGTCCCGGTGCGGTCTGCCTTCGGGGTGCCCGTGTCCATGACGAGTCGGAGCAGGTCTTCGTACGGGGTCGGCACAGTCACGGCGTCCAGTTTAGGCGCTTCGCGCCCGTGCGCCTTTTCGGTAGCTGGAACAACCGGAAAGGCGCACGAGCGATAGCCTGCGCCCATGCGTGAACTCTTCGTGATCGGCATCGGCGCCGGCGACCCCGACCAGGTGACGGTCCAGGCGATCAAGGCGATGAACAAGGCCGATGTGTTCTTCGTCATCGGCAAGGGCGACGAGAAGCAGGACCTCGTCGATCTCCGAACCGCGATCCTCGAGGAGCACGTCACCGGCCCGTACCGTGTCGTGGACATCGTCGATCCGCCCCGCGATCGCACGCCGTCCGACTACGAGGGCGTGGTCGACGACTGGCACGAGCGCCGGGCGGCACTGTTCGAGGCCGAGTTCGCGTCCGAGCCGGGGGTCGGCGCGATCCTCGTGTGGGGTGACCCTTCTCTCTACGACAGCACGCTGCGGATCGTCGAGCGGGTGCTCGACCGCGGCAACGTGTCGTTCGACTACTCGGTGATCCCCGGCGTCACCAGTGTGCAGTCGCTGGCCGCGCAGCACCGGATCGTGCTCAACCGGATCGGCGAACCCGTGCACATCACGACCGGCAGGCGGCTGGCCGAGGGTCTGCCCGACGGTGTCGACAACGCCGTGGTCATGCTCGACGCCCACTGCACGTTCACCCAGGTCCCCGGCGACGACGTCCAGATCTGGTGGGGTGCCTACCTCGGCACACCCGACGAGGTGCTGATCTCCGGTCGCCTGCGCGACGTCGAGGACGAGATCCAGCGGGTGCGCGCCGAATTGCGCGAACGCAAGGGCTGGATCATGGACACCTATCTCCTCCGCAGGTGAGTGAGAAAGCGCGGAGGAGCACACTTCGGCGCTCACCTACCGTTAGCCTGGGACCATGCCCGAGCTGCCCGAGGTGGAGGCGTTAGCCGAGTTCCTGCGTGAACACGCCGTGGGAGCGGTCGTCGGCCGAGTGGACGTGGCGGCCCTGAGCGTGCTGAAGACGTTCGACCCCCCGATCACCGACCTGCAGGGCCGCGACGTGACGGGCGCGGCCCGGTTCGGCAAGCACCTCGCACTCGACTGCTCCGGGTTGTGGCTCGTCACCCACCTCTCGCGTGGGGGCTGGCTGCGCTGGACCGACAACCCGTCGGCGGCGCCGCCGAAACCGGGGAAGGGCCCGCTGGCGCTGCGGGTGCATTTCTTCACCCCGGAGGGCGCGACGCCGGCGTTCGACCTGACCGAGGCGGGCACCAAGAAGCGGCTCGCGGTGTGGGTGGTGCACGACCCTCAGGAGGTGGAGGGGGTTGCCCGGCTCGGACCCGACGCCCTCGCCGTCACCGAACCGGAGTTCGCGGCGCTGCTGTCCACCACGTCGGCGCGCATCAAGAATGCGCTCGTCGACCAGTCGCTGCTCGCCGGGGTCGGCAACGCGTACTCCGACGAAATCCTGCACACCGCAAAAATTTCCCCGTTCGCCACGTCCCGCACCCTGCCGGAGGACCAGGTGCACGTGCTGTACGACGCGATGCGGTCGGTGCTCAGCGACGCCGTCCAGAGGTCGCTCGGCCAGGACGCGGCGCGGCTGAAGGGGGAGAAGCGATCCGGGATGCGAGTGCACGCCCGGACCGGCCTCCCCTGTCCCGTCTGCGGCGACACCGTCCGGGAAGTGTCGTTCGCGGAGAAGTCTTTTCAGTACTGCGCGACGTGTCAGACCGGAGGCAAGGTGCTCGCCGACCGCCGGATGTCGCGGCTGCTGAAGTAGGCGTCGGCGCGAAACCGTGCCCGCATATAGTTGTGACCATGCGTGAACAGGCACCCGTACGGTTCGGTACACCTCTGACGGCAGGCGCGACGCGCGTGATGCTGCTCGGGTCGGGTGAGCTGGGCAAGGAAGTGATCATCGCCCTGCAGCGGCTGGGGGTCGAGGTGATCGCCGTCGACCGCTACGACAACGCGCCGGGCCACCAGGTGGCGCACCGCGCGCACACGATCGACATGAGCGACCCGGAGGCGCTGTTGCGTCTCGTCGAGGAGGAACGACCCCACTTCGTGGTCCCCGAGATCGAGGCGATCGCCACCGACGCCCTGGCCACGGTCGAGGAGCGCGGCACCGCGGTGGTCATCCCCACCGCACGGGCGACGCAGCTGACCATGAACCGCGAGGGGATCCGGCGCCTCGCGGCGGAGGAGCTGGGGCTGCCGACGTCGCCCTACGAGTTCGCCGAATCGCTCGAGGAGGTCCGGGCGGCCACCGAACGCATCGGCTTTCCCTGCGTGATCAAGCCGGTGATGTCGTCGTCCGGCAAGGGGCAGTCCACGGTGCGCGACGCCGGCGACGTCGAGACGGCCTGGGAGTACGCGCTCGCGGGCGGCCGCATCAATCACGGCCGCGTCATCGTGGAAGGGTTCGTCGACTTCGACTACGAGATCACCCAGCTCACCGTCCGGGCGATCGATGCCGACGGCGAGGTGGGCACCTTCTTCTGCGAGCCCATCGGGCACCTGCAGGACTCGGGCGATTACGTGGAGTCGTGGCAGCCGCAACCGATGAGCGACGCGGCACTCGCCCGGTCGCGGGAGGTGGCCGAGAAGGTGACCACGGCGCTGGGCGGCCGCGGGATCTTCGGTGTGGAACTGTTCGTGAAGGGTGACGACGTCTACTTCTCGGAGGTCAGTCCGCGACCGCACGACACGGGGTTGGTCACCCTTCGGACACAACGACTCTCGGAGTTCGAACTGCATGCCCGCGCAATCCTCGGCCTGCCCGTCGACACCACCCTCACGACACCCGGTGCGTCCGCGGTGATCTACGGCGGCATCGACGCCGCCGGTATCGGCTTCGAGGGCGTCGCCGACGCGATGGCGGTCCCCGAGACGGACCTGCGACTGTTCGGGAAGCCCGAGAGTTTCGTGCGCAGGCGAATGGGCGTCGCCGTGTCCACGGGACCGGACGTCGAGACCGCGCGCAGCCGTGCGCGGGAGGCGGCGTCCCGCGTCGAGCCCGTCGCGTGAATCCGGGCGCGGAACTCCTCGTCGGCCTGGCCGTCATCATCGGGCTCGTCGGAATCGTCATCCCGATCCTGCCCGGCACGATCCTCATCTTCGCCGCAATCCTGGTGTGGGCCATCATGACCGGCGGCGCGACGGCGTGGACGGTGTTCGCGGTCGCAACGGTGTTCCTCGTGATCAGCGGCGTCGTCAAATACACCTGGCCCGGTAAACGGATGCGCACGGCCGGGGTTCCCAATATGTCGCTGATCGTCGGCGGACTGGCCGGGATCGTGGGGTTCTTCGTCGTTCCCGTAGTGGGGTTGTTCCTCGGCTTCATCGCGGGAACGTATGTGGCCGAGCTCTACCGGTTGCGTTCGCACAACCGGGCGTGGGCGTCGACGTGGCACGCCTGCAAGGCCGTCGGACTGTCGATGCTGATCGAACTGCTCGGCGCCCTGATCGCCTCGGGTGTGTGGCTGGCTGCGGTCGTCGCGACGTAGGTCGTTCGAAATCGTCGCCGAGGGGTATCCAGAAGCGTCCTCCACCTGCGATGATGAAATGCGGATGTTGATCTTCCCGGCTAGCGGAGGAATACGCCGTGAACAAGAAGACGACCTGGATCCTGGCGCCCCTCGCTGCCGTGGCCCTCTCCCTGAGCGGCTGCGGCGACGACTCGTCCGACTCGGCGGCGCCGAGCACGACCAGCGCAGCCGCTTCGAGCAGCGGCGAAGCGGCGCCCGCGTCGAACATGATGGAGAAGGTTCCGTCACCGTTCGTGATGACCCCACAGATGGAGCCGACCTACGTCGGTTCGGTCGACGGATCCGACGCGTACGTCGCGCTGGCCAGGTCCGGCGACGAGATGATCGCCTTCCTGTGCGACGGAGACCAGATGTGGAAATGGATGACCGGCACCATGGACGGCGACAAGGCGTCGCTGTCTTCGCCGGACGGAGCGACACTCACCGCGTCGATGAGTGACGGCACCGTGACGGGGCAGGTCAGCGCGCCGGGCATGCCAGACAAGGCGTTCGTGGCCCACCCGGCCGCTGCCGACGAGGGCATGTTCCGCGCAACCACCAACCACGACGGCGCCGATTACACACTCGGCTGGATCATGACCGCCGACGGCGTCCGGGGGCTCGAACGGCAGGCCAACGGATCGAGCACCGGTGCCATCGCCGTCGACCGGAACGACGACGACATGGACGATCGGCAGCGTGAGCGGCGACAGGAACGCCGGGAACAGCTGGACTGCGAGGAGATGAACAACTACAACATGTGGCTGGTGGCGCAGCCGCAGACGCCGCCGGTGGCCGAGATGGTGTCGATGAACAGCGCGCAGATGGAAGGCTGTTGACAAGGGTCCTGCGTGAAGGGTCCTGCGTGCTAACAGGGTCCTTCGGGTGTGTCGCAGCGGTACCAGGCGCGTGCGTTGCCGCCCATGACGGCGTCGAAGTCGTCACCCACCGCGTCCGCGACGATGTCGATGTCGCTGTCCTGGAACACTCTTCGGGAACGGCTGCCCGGTAGGTCGGTGCCGAACATCAGTGCCTCGGGGTTGACGGCGTGGATCTTGCGCAGCACGTCGCCGACGTTCTCGATGGTGGTTCGCCCGAACCCGGTGGCCTTCACCCGGACTCCGCGGTCGACGAGATCGAGTAGGTACGGCAGGCCCCGTGTCGACATCCCCAGGTGGTCGATGCACACGGCGGGGAGCTTGGCGAACACCGGCTCGAGCGACAGCAGCAGCGTGGCGTCCACGTAGAACTCGGCGTGCCAGCCGGCCAGCTCGTACGCGCGGAGGGCCTGCTTGGTGAGGAGTTTCACGTCGGTCGCGCTGCGCCGGAGGTTGAATCGGACGGCCCGGACCCCGGCGCGGTCGAGTTCGAGGATGCTCTCGTCGGTGGCGTCGGGCTCCATCTGGGTGACGCCCACCCAGCTGGGGCCGAGTTCCTCGAGCGCCGCCTTCAGGTAGTTCTGATCGGTCCCCTGGTACGAGGCCGTGACGACGGCGCCGCCGTCCACACCGAAGCCTGCCGTGCGCGCCCGGTAGTCGGCGATGGTGAACGGCTCCGGGAGGTAGCCGTGGTTCTCGACCACCGGGAACCGGGGGTCGATGATGTGAACGTGGGCGTCAAACACGACTTATATCCTGCCTTGTGCGGGGACACGCTTCGTGGCGGAGCCGTCCGCGAGCGCTGGTACAAGTGTCCTACACATACGTCTCAGGCTCATTAGGGTGAGGTCATGGGAAATCGCGAAGACCTGATCGACGGCGCCACGCGCAGCCTGTACGAAAAGGGATACTCGCGGACGACCGCCCGGGACATCGCGTCGGCCTCCGGGGTGAGCCTCGCAGCGATCGGCTATCACTTCGGCACCAAGGAGGCGCTGCTCCACGCCGCGCTGTACCGGGAGATGGAGCGCTGGGGGGACGACCTCGCGACGGCCGCCGGGAAGAAGATCGAACCCGGCATGAGTCCTACGGAACGGTTCGAAGCCATCTGGGCCGGTGTCATCGAGTCGTTCACCGCCCATCGTCGGTTGTGGATGCTGCAGTTCGAACTGCTCGGGCACCTGGACTCCCTGCCGGAATTGAGAAAGAACCTGGTGGCGTCGACCGCCGATGCCCGCGAAGGGCTGGTCGAACTGTTCGGTGACGCGGGCATCGAGCCGGGCCGGGCACACACACTGGGCGCTCTCTACCAGGCGCTGCTGCTCGGCGTCGCGGAGCAGTGGCTGGTGGATCCCGACCACGCGATGTCCGCCGAGGAACTGCTCACGGCGTTGCGGGCGCTGTCGTCACACCTGGCCTGAGACGACGGAAGGGAACCTCCCGCAGGAGGTTCCCTTCACACCGATTCGGAAGATCAGGCCTTGTCGGGCTCGCTGGCCTTGAGCATGTCCTCGCGCTCGACGACCTTGATCCGCTCACGGCCCTCGGGCTCGCCCAGGCTGCGCTCATGCGCATCGAGGCGGTACCAGCCCTGCCAGGTGGTGTACGGGACCTGCTTGCCCTCGAGGAACTCGATGATCGCGTCCTCGCCCGGGTTGGCGGGCTCGGCGAAACCGGCCCGGTCCTCGAGGAGGTTCGCGACGGTCTCGTTCGCGTCGCCCTTGGTGTGGCCGATCAGCCCGACGGGGCCGCGCTTGATCCAGCCGGTGACGTAGGTGGCGGGCATGAACCGGTCGTTGCCCTCGGCGGAGTCGTCGGCGATGACGCGTCCGGCCTCGTTCGGGACGGTGCCTGCCTGCTCGTCGAACGGGAGCTTCGCGATGTTCTGGGACAGGTAGCCCACCGCGCGGTACACGGCCTGCACGTCCCAGTCGTTGAACTTGCCGGTGCCCTTGACGTTGCCGGTGCCGTCGAGCTGAGTGCGCTCGGTGCGCAGACCGACGACCTTGCCGTCCTCGCCGAGCACCTCGGTGGGCGATTCGAAGAAGTGCAGGAACAGCTTGTGCGGACGGTTGCCCACGTCGCGGATGGCCCAGTCCTGCAGGGTGTTGGCGACCATGTCGACCTGCTTGGAATTGCGGCGCGCCTGCTCGGAGCCCTCGTCGTAGTCGATGTCCTCGGGATCGACGATGACCTCGATCGTCGGCGAGTGGTCGAGTTCACGCAGCTCGAGGGGGGTGAACTTGGCCTGCGCGGGCCCGCGGCGACCGAACACGTGGACCTCGACGGCCTTGTTGGCCTTGAGTCCCTCGTAGACGTTGGCGGGGATCTCCGTCGGCAGCAGTTCGTCGCCGGTCTTGGCGAGGACGCGGGCGATGTCGAGGGCGACGTTGCCGACACCGAGGACGGCGACCTTCTCGGCCTCGAGGGGCCAGGTGCGCGGGACGTCGGGGTGGCCGTCGTACCAGGAGACGAAGTCGGCGGCGCCGTAGCTGCCGTCGAGTTCGATGCCCGGGATGTTGAGGGCGCGGTCGGCGTTGGCGCCGGTGGAGAAGATCACCGCGTCGTAGAAGTTGTGCAGGTCTTCGAGGGTGATGTCGCTGCCGTAGTCGATGTTGCCCAGCAGGCGCACCGACGGCTTGTCGAGCACCTTGTGCAGGGCGGTGATGATGCCCTTGATGCGCGGGTGGTCGGGTGCGACGCCGTACCGGATCAGACCGAAGGGGGCAGGCATCCGCTCGAAGAGATCGATGCTGATCCCGCCGTCAGACGCGGCATCGGATTTCATGAGAGCGTCGGCTGCGTAGATACCGGCGGGGCCGGCACCCACGATCGCAACGCGCAACGGACGTGTCTGATCAGTCATCTGGAGCGAACTACCTTCTGATGGGCGGACAACGAAACCTCAGCTTAAATTAAGCCCAGCCTAATCGGGTGGCCGAGGTGCGGCGACAGGGCAGAGCCCATTCTCGGCACGCACGCCTGTAGAGGGTAGTCGCCTTCGCGTTGGGGGGTCACAAACACGATTTGTAGGGGCTGCTCTATACACTCGTGGCCACGCCGAGATCGAAGGGAAGTCATGTCCGGTTCGAGCGAATCGCCCCAGCGCGACGCGGGAGGCACCGAAGATCCGGTGGATCCCCGGCGCACCACGGCGGTGCCGTTCATCGCCGCCGTCACCGTGATTGTCGTCATCCTCGTGGCCATCGTCGTGTCCAGCAGGCTCTCGCCCGCCGACGAGAACGTCACGGAAGCGGACCGCATCAACCGTTCGGTCGCCGACTTCATCCAGGCCCACAACCACGACGACGCCGATCTGCAGAAGACGCTGGTCTGCTCGTCGTGGTCCGACGACCGGTCGGTGCTCCGGGACCGGGAAGGCGAGGTCACGCTGCAGGGCGTCGAGTCGTCCGAGGTCAACGGGGATCGTGCCCGGGCGGAGGTCCGGGTCAGCGCCGACGACGGCAAGGGCGAGACGACGGATACCTGGCAATTGACGCGGGACGGCGAGACATGGGTCGTCTGCAACTGACCGTTGCCCGGAAGGGCATACCGAACAGGGTTGTGAAAAGCTGACATGGTGAGTTACGCAGGCGACATAACGCCGGAGCATGCCTGGGAGCTGCTCCGCGAGAATCCCGACGCTGTGCTCGTGGATGTGCGGACGGACGCCGAGTGGAAGTACGTCGGAGTCCCCGACACCACCTCGCTCGGGCGGAAGACCGTGCTGATCGAATGGGTCAGCTACCCGACGGGCACTCGTAACGACAACTTCGTGGACCAGCTGAAGGAGGCCGGGATCGCGGGTGGGGAGAACGCCCCGGTGATCTTCCTGTGTCGCTCCGGCCAGCGGTCCATCGGTGCGGCGGAAGCCGCGACAGCGGCGGGCATCGGCCCGTCGTACAACGTGCTCGACGGTTTCGAAGGCGGCTTGGACGCCGAAGGTCACCGTGGGGCGGTCGGCTGGCGGGCTCTGGGCCTGCCGTGGAGGCAGTGGTGAGTGCAATTCCTCGAGGCGGCGCGTTTGACAAGGCGCTGCCGGACGACATCGGCCAGGGCACGATCAGCGTGCGCGGAGGAACACTCCGTTCCGGGTTCGAAGAGACGTCCGAAGCGATCTTCCTGAACTCCGGTTTCGTGTTCGAGAGCGCGGGAGCGGCCGAGGCGTCGTTCACCGGCGAGATCGACCACTTCGTCTACTCCCGGTACGGCAACCCGACCGTGAAGATGTTCGAGGAGCGACTGCGCCTGATCGAGGGCGCAGAGGCGTGCTTCGGCACGGCCAGCGGCATGTCCGCGGTGTTCACCGCACTGGGCGCGCTGCTGAAGGCCGGCGACCGGCTGGTCGCGGCACGTAGCCTGTTCGGTTCCTGCTTCGTGGTGTGCAACGAGATCCTGCCCCGCTGGGGTGTGGAGACGGTGTTCGTCGACGGTGAAGACCTCGACCAGTGGGAGAAGGCTCTGTCCGAGCCGACCACCGCGGTGTTCTTCGAGACGCCGTCGAACCCGATGCAGACGCTCGTCGACGTGCCCCGGGTGGCGGAGCTCGCGCACGCCGCCGGCGCAAAGGTCGTGCTGGACAACGTGTTCGCGACGCCGCTGCTGCAGCACAGCCTGGAGTTGGGTGCCGACGTCGTCGTCTACTCCGGCACCAAGCACATCGACGGCCAGGGCCGCGTGCTCGGCGGGGCGATCCTCGGGCCGAAGGACTACATCGAGGGTCCCGTCCAGAACCTCATGCGCCACACCGGGCCGGCGCTCAGCCCGTTCAACGCGTGGACGCTCCTCAAGGGGCTCGAGACGATGCCGATCCGGGTGCGCCACTCCGTGGGCTCCGCACTGGAGATCGCACAGTTCCTCGAGGACCACTCCGCGGTCGACTGGGTCAAGTACCCGTTCCTCGAATCGCACCCCCAGCACGAACTCGCCAGGCGGCAGATGAGCGGCGGCGGCACCGTCGTCACCTTCGCGCTGAACGCATCCGAGGGCGAAGCGAAGAAGCGGGCATTCGAACTCCTCGACGCCCTGCGGCTGGTCAACATCTCCAACAACCTCGGCGACTCCAAGTCGCTCATCACCCACCCGGCCACCACCACCCACCGGGCGATGGGCCCGGAAGGTCGTGCAGCCGTGGGCATCACCGACGGCGTCGTCCGGCTGTCCGTGGGACTCGAAGACACCGCCGACCTGCTGACGGACCTGGAGCAGGCGCTGGCATAGGCGGCTCCGCCGCCCGTGCGCCTTTCTGGTTGTTCCGGCAACCACATAGGCGCACGGGTGCGAAGCGCCTACAGGTCGAGGCTCGTGGCCGGCGCGACCGCGTCGAGGTGCCCGGCGGTGGCCCCGTCCTGAGCGTCGTATCGGCGCGCGCACTCGACGAGATTCGTCGACATCTCGGCCACAGTCCGCTGCAACAACTCCCGGCGATCGTCCAGGTAGGACGTGAACCGGCCGAACGCGGCTTCGGCCGCCTCCGGCCACGCCGCACCCGAGTCGGCGAGGGCCGCGTCGATGGTGTTCAGTTGAGAGGACGCGTCGTCGAACAGGACGTCGAGCTGACCGGCCGCCGCGCGTAGGGCCGCCGTGTCGACGTGGATGGAACCGCTCATTTTCGATCCTTCGTGTCGGTCGAGACGAGATCGGACTCCCGCGGACGCGATCGATCCGTTAGGGTACGGGCAGTATGCATCCTGGGGGGGATCGTGAATCTGAGGGACATAGTCCAGTGGGACACCCGCGCGCTGCAGGCCGTGCAACGGTCGCTGTCGGTGCGGGCGGCGACGATCCGTTTCGTGCAGGACGGTCTCGCGGACATCGGCCGGTTGCCGGCGTGGCAGGACGACGCCGCGGACGCCGCACGTCGGCGGTTCCGGATCGTCGCGGATGATCTGAGCGGTGAGGCGACGGCGATCGCCGTCGTCGAGAGGCTGGCCCGCGACCTGGTCGACGCGGTCACGCACCTGAAAGCCGAGGTCGGCGGCCTCCGGGAAGCGGCTGCCGCCCACGGGATGGTCCTGTCGGACAACGGGGACATCATCGATGCGCCCGGACCACCGGTCGACGCTGCGGCAACACGGCGGGACGAACTTCGTGCCGCCGCCCGGGCGTTGATCCTGCAGGCGGAGGACCTCGTCGCCGACGCGGCCGCTGTCCTGACGCGGGCCGCGGACGGCGCGGCCGAACCCGGTGAGACGGATCGCCCGGGCACCGGACTGTCCGCCCCGGCGCCGCCGCCGGACGGTTCCCCGCTCGACAACCGCGAGTACTGGGACGCCCTGCCGGCAGCCCAGCGCCGCGAGGTGATCGAGCAGCATCCCGAGTGGGTGGGCAGTCGCGACGGCATCCCGTCCGCGGTGCGGCACGAGGCGAACGTGAGCCGGTTCGACGACGAGCGGTCGCGGTGGGAGGCGGAACGGGTCCGGCTCCGGGACAGGTTGGACCGCAACATCTTCGGCGGATCGTTCACCGACGACGACGCCCGGCTGTGGTACGCCGAGCAGAAGTTGCGGGACCTCGACGACCTCGAGAAGCTCGTGCGCGATCATCCGGACGGCAGACTGATGCTGCTCGACCTGCAGTCGGGTGAACGGACGATGGCCGCGTTCGCACTCGGCGACCCGGACACCGCCGACCACATCTCCGTCACCACGCCGGGCATCGACACGACCGTGCAAGTCCGATCCAGGTAGTGCAGGGGTAGAATGGACCCTGAGCAGGCACTATGTCAAGGGATCGAGCCATGAAAAATCAAACAGGCACCAGCGCAACAGGTTTAAACGCAGCGATCTACTGCCGTGCGAGTAAGGACGCAACGGGCATCGGTCGATCCGTGGAAGAGCAGGAGAACGTCGTCCGCGAGATTTGTCACGACAAAGGGTGGACGGTTGTCGAGGTCATTTCCGACAACGAGTTCAGCGCGAGCAAGTACATGCGCAAACAGCGACCGGGATTCACGAAACTTTGTACCTCCGTGATCAATTCACTCGACGTAGACGTGATCGTGGTCTACGAACAGTCGCGACTCACCCGCAAGATCGAGGAACTTGTCGACTTCGTAGGCAAGGCATCGACTTACGGCACAGGCATTTTCGTCGTCGGAGACTACGACGTGCTCGAAGAAGACGATCCACAGTGGAAACAGCGCGGCATCTACGACGAGCAACATTCGATCCTCACCAGCAAGCGCACACGACGGGCACTTCTGGCCAATGCCAAAGCCGGTATACCGCACGGAGTCCCGCCATTCGGATACGAGCGCGCAACGACGAAGAACGAAGACGGCAAAGTCGTAAACACTTTGGCCATAGTCGAATCCGATGCAGAGATAGTCCGTGCAATGGTGGCAGGCGTGCTCGAAGGCTTGACGTTGTACGAAGTCGCTCGACGTTGGGGCGACGGTAGGCCAGCGCGTTCGGTTCGCAAGATGCTGTTGACGCCGAGCTACGCGGGTATCAGACGGCACCGAGGCCACGACTACGCCGGGAACTGGCCAGCCATAATCACGAAGGACGAACAGCGCAGACTCGAAGCACTCTTGATCGATCCGCGCCGCAAGTCCACCACAGGCCCGAAGCCGCGTCACTTGTGCAGTGGTATCGCCGTCTGTGGCGTCTGTGGGACTCCGGTGCAGCACATCACACAGGGCAATGCACGCAGTCAGAGTCCGCAATACCGATGCCCTCGCCGTGGTTGCGTGGCGCGCAAGGCCGAGATGGTGGACGACCTTGTGGTGCAGTCACTTCTCGACCACTACGCGCCAGAGATCGCCAGACGCCGTGCATTGGAGGACGCACTCGACGCCGAGGCGACCAGGGCCGCAGCCGAAGCCAGAGCACTACGGCAACGATTCGACGCCGAGAAGCAGGCACTCGCGAAGCGCGACGATCTGGAACCTGAGGACTTCGCAGACATGACGGCACTACTCGCCGCAAAGTACCGGCCACAGATCAAGGCACTCGAAGCGAAAGCCGGTGCAGTCATGACCAATCCATTGCTGGGCAAGCTGGACCAGTGGGAGAGCTTCACGATTGAACAGCGCCGCAGCGTAATTCGTGACGCTTTGGAGATCCGTATCGAGAAGATGGATCTAGGACCGAAGAAGGACGCGCGAGTGCCGGTGCCAGAGTCCGTGACGATCATTCCGCGCCTTGAGTTCAGGACGGACTACATGCGAAATCAGAAGCGCTGAGCGTCCGTTTAAGCGCCTGCCTGCCGTCACTGGTCGGGTGGGCGCTTTGTTGTGTTGTGGGTCACAGCGCTGATCGCAGTACTTCCGATGCCGATCACACCGGCCTGCCCTAGTTCGTGCGGGAGCGTGGATCTGAGGCCCTGTTCTGTGGGTCACAGTGTGATGCGGCAGACACCGAAGTGCCCCGGACGCCGAGGTGGAGACGCCAGGGGCACAGGCACTCACCATTGAACCGCAAAGTCCGGTGAGCGTGCGGGTGACGTTCGCCCATAAGGCCCGGATGAATAGGGCTGGCTGATTTGCCCCGATTGGGAGCCTGTGGGCGAACATCTGAACTCATTGTAGGACGCAGACACACGAATGCCCCCGGACCCGAAAGCCAAGGGGCACTGTGTACCCGTCCCTACCCGCATAGAGGAAGTACCCACAGTATAACGCCGTCACCTGGTGCTGCCCCCGTGCGTATCCCGTTCGAGTGGTGTGGGTCACCCGTTCGGAAGCTGTTGGGCAGCACAGAATCCCGTCCTAGACTTAAAGGGAAGGTAAGACCCGCAGAAGGATTGAGACCAATGGCACTCTACAAAGAGAATCCCGACTACTACCGAAACTACCAGCGAGGCGTGCGAGCAGATGCCAAGTTGGGCAAGGCACTTCGTAAGGCCGTCGAAGCGAGCGACGAAACAATGGCGTTCCAACTCGTCAAGCAATTGATCGAAGCGCAGAAGCAATAGAGCTTCATCGTCCTACCCGAACCCGCGATTAATAGGAAGCTATATGTGACTCATCATGTCAGAGAACAATTTTCTCCCGAACCTCCTTCGGCTCGATGTGCCGATATTCACGGCAAGTCCGAGGCAGGACGGTTTCACCAGACCTTATGGCTGGGAACAATTAACGTCTGATGGCAACCTGGACCGCCTCGCGTGCAAAGCCGATAACGATGCTCTCATGGCATTGTGCGGTGACTGGCTGGCCGTGGTGGACGTGGACCCACGCAACGGTGGAAACATCGAGGCAGTACGCACTCTGTTGTCAGAGTTGAACGTTCGGATCTTCGCGGAAGTGAACACGCCCGGTGGTGGCAAGCATTTCTACGTCGCAGGACACCCGGACTTGGCAACCAAACACCTGACAGCCGCGAATGGTTGGCCCGGTGTCGACGTGATCTCGCACGGTGCCAACGTCTTTCTGCCGGGAACACTGCGCCACGACAAGGGCTACGGCGGCAAGGGTTACACAGTCGTGTTCGACAACCTCGCAGCACTGGCTGACGGCGGCGACCCTGACGGCGCTGAGGCACTGGCTGATTGGGCCTGCCAATTCGGTACCCCGGTGGATGCCCGTCCCGCAGATCCGTTGTGGACTGGTGGCGAACCCGAGGGCCGTGAGAAGGCATACTTGGCAGGCGCACTCAGGTCCGAAATCGACGCCGTGGCAAATCAGTCCGAAGGTGGCCGGAACGTCCGTCTCAACGACGCCGCATTCAAGCTCGGGCAGTTGGTGGCCGGTGCCGGTCTGCCGGTCGATGATGTGATCGCCGGTCTGCGCAGTGCCGCTCTGTCTTCCGGTCTACCGCCGTCCGAGGCCGAGGCAACGATCCGTTCGGGACTCCGTGCCGGTATGAAGCTGCCGAGGGCCGTACCCGACGAGGACGATCTCGGAATTGCCGTGCTCGAAAACAATGCCATACCAATCGCTCTGGACGAGGCCGACGCCGTGTTCACGAAGTGGCTCGGTGACGAGTACGACCTCGACGCCCTCCATGCCGTGCTCGCTGCTGCTGCCTGCTCACAGTTGGGCGGCGATCCGTTGTGGCTGATGCTGGTGTCCGGCAGTGGCAATGCGAAGACCGAGACAGTACAGGCACTCTCGAAGTCCGGTGCTCATGTCACCTCGACCATCACATCCGAAGGTGCACTGTTGTCGGGCACGCCCAAGCGTGAGAAGAACAAGTCCTCGACGGGCGGATTGCTCAGGCAGCTAGGCGATTCCGGCATCCTCGTCGTCAAGGACGTGACCTCGATTCTGTCTATGAACAGGGACGCCCGTGCCGCAGTATTGGCCGCACTCCGCGAGGTCTACGACGGAAAGTGGGAGCGCAACATCGGATCTGACGGCGGACAGACGCTCACGTGGACCGGGCGACTGGCGTTCATCGGTGCCGTGACGACGGCGTGGGACAAGGCGCACAGCGTGATCGCGTCGATGGGTGATCGGTTCGTACTGCTCCGAATGGACTCGACCGAGAGTCGTATGTCGGCAGGCCGGAACTCTATTCGGAATACAGGGTCCGAGGTCGAGATGCGCGACGAGTTGGCCGACGCAGTGGCGGGAGTACTGGCTGGCGTCGACAAGTCCGTGCGGGTAGACGACATTCGCGAGGACGACGTAGAGATGTTGCTGACCGCAGCGAATCTGGTGACGTGGGCGCGTACGGCGGTCGACTTCGACTACCAAGGCAACGTCGAGATGGCGCACATGCCAGAGATGCCAACACGTTTCGCGAAGGAACTTGCTCAGGTGATGCTCGGTGGGCTGGCCATTGGAATGACGAGGGAAGCGGCGCTCGACCTTGCGCTCCGCTGTGCGGCTGACTCCATGCCTCCGATCCGATTGGCGATCCTGAACGACCTACTGACGAACCCTGATTCCACTTCGTCCGAGGTGGCACGACGAGTTGACCAGCCGCGCAAATCCGTTGACCGGCAGCTACAGGCGCTCGATGCCCTGCAATTGCTGACCAAGTACGACTACCACTCGGAGCTAGGTGAGGACGGTCACACCAAATGCTCATGGCGATACACCATCTCACAGGAGGACGCCAAGGACGGTCTGGCGACATTGGCCAGAAATGTTAGTACACATAATGTGTGAATGAATTAAGAGAGACGCGCTCCGCGTTCCGTATTCCAACATTTCTGGCCATCCCTCTGGCCGCAGTAGTCATGGTTAGCCCCATCAACCCCACACGCCCCGGCGTGGAACCCGAAGAGAGAGAACGACAATGACACAGGTCACACAGGTGATCCCCGGCAGTGGGGAGATCATGCTCAAGGTCTACGAGAGGGATGTTGAAATCCATGAGGAGGTAATACATTTCAACGGTCAGTACGAACAGCGGTTCATAAACGGTCACTACGACGCGACAGTGATCTATCAGATCGTCGGGTATGTGGCAACGATAGACTCAGATACCAACACAACGGATTTCGACACACTGGTAATTAGTGACGGTAGACCGACGAGACTGCGTGACATTGAGCGGCATCTATCCGAGTACGGACACAGAGTTTCTGTCGGCAGCACATTGGAGCCTGTAGAAGAAACATTTGTGCTGCCACCTCACCTAGAAGTCACCAGACCTCCGGGCGGAGAAGTGTGATGAACGACTTCTACCGCGAGGGACTGGAAACCGCAGAACTGGCGCGCATCGTCGGACACGAAATCGACAACGGCGTAACCGATACCAGCGATCTTCTGTCGGCAGTCCAGCAACATATCCCCGATGCTTCATACCAAACTGTCACTTCCACAGTCGCATTGATGGTCGCCACAGGATCACTTGTGTGCGAAACGTTCTCAAAGAGAGTCAGGAAAAGTGAGTAACCCTAGAGGCAGAGTGCCAGCACGAACGATGAACCTGACGGCGCACGAGTATTGCGAGTTACAGCGAACGATCCGCAGATTCAATCGGGCCGTGAACCATGAACGTCGGTTGAACGACGAAATACTTAATGGTTCAGGGGAACCCGCCGAAGACAGCAACAACCGTGGAGGTCGATACTGATGAAGACGAGCTATGTTCAGCCGCTGTGGTTGCGAAAGTTGTACGCAGCGAGTGTGTATGCGATGAACAAACTAGATCCACAGGATGCGCAACGACGGCACAAGCAATGCCCGATCCCCTGTGCGGCACTGACAGATCCAGGCGAGATGCTACGGATCACGTGGGGCTACGACGAGAACCACGAACCGCTGGACTTCTTCTGGATCGGCCGGAATGCGTTGATGGACGACGACATTAGCGAACGGCGCATATTGAAGTTCGTCGTGACGGACGTTACGTTCAGCGACACGGTCCCCGAGGATTGGGTGAAGAATGACTGAATGTCATTGGGTCACATTGGCCGTTCTCGATGGGGAGCGGCTGATGTGGTGCCCGTCCTGTGGCGACGTCATACGTCTTCGGCTAACGTAGTCCTGTTGCGCTACACTGGTTTTAAGCACGAAAGCCGCTTGGGAGTTCCGTGGGGAACTTAGCGCAAGTAACCTTTTGTCGCTGGATCGAGCAGGACTACGTGCAGCCTGTCTAGCTCTCCGTGCGACGAAAGATGTTCTGATGAAGACGAATCCGTATACCGTGCGTGACTTCGCGTTCCAGGTCGATGAATCCCGTGACACCGGCGACGGACGTACCCTGTCCGGATATGCCGCTGTATTCGATCAAGACGCCGAAATCAAGTCCTACGAAGGCAAATTCATCGAGCGGATCAAGTTCGGTGCGTTCAAAAGGACACTGGGAATACACAATCCGATCATGCAATACGACCACGGTCGAGATGTGCGAGTCGGCACCGTTCCCATCGGCGTCTACAGCGAGCTGCGCGAGGACGAACACGGTCTGTTTGTCGAGGGTCGCCTACTGGATAACCCTGTAGTGGAACCAATCCGTCAGGCAATCGAAGCGCACGCTATCACTGGAATGTCATTCAAATTCCGGGTTCTGGCTGACTACTGGACTGACAAGGTTGGTAGGCGGTTGTCGGAATACGAGATGCAACGTCTGGTGTCCTCGCCGGGAAGCCGTGGGCCGATCCACAGGACTATCACAGAGATTGCCTTGCATGAGGCTGGGCCTGTGGCATCACCTGCGTATCGAGGCACGTCGGTCGGTGTTCGATCCTCCGCTGAATCCCCCCGTATCTCAAAGGCGATGGCAGAACGTCGCCTCAAGCTGTTAGGTAGGTAGAACCGAAATGAAGAAGTCAATCCGGGAGCTTAGGCAGGAATGCGACGCTCTCGAAAGTGAAGCGCGAGAACTCATTGAACGCGCAGGCGATTCGGATCTCGAAGGCAACGATGCCGAGCGCTTCGATGAACTGACACACGAACTCGACCAGGTACGCGAAGAACTCCGCAAGGGTGAACGCCGCATGGCCGAGGTTCGCAATCTCGCAACGAATCCGCGAAACGTAGTGCCGGGCAGTGACGTCAACGAACGCACAGTGCGTAACTCGACGCCGAAGAAGTCGCTCAGTGGCTTGCAGCTTCTGACTCGTGACCAGTCTGTGGAAACCTGGGGGCGCGACAACGGCTATGCCACAGCAGAATCCGAAGGCGCGTCGTTCGACAAGTTCATTCGTGGCATCGTGACTCGCGACTGGCAGGGCGCAGAGCAAGAGAGGGCACTCGCGGAGGGCACCTTGTCCGCTGGTGGCTATCTCGTCCCGACGCCTCTCGCAAGCAACGTAATTGATCTTGTTCGCAACCAGGCCGTCGTGGTTCAGGCTGGCGCGCAGACGATCCCGATGACGAGTCAGACGCTCAAGGTTCCGCGACTCACTGGTGAGGGAACTCCCGCGTGGCGCAACGAAAACGCCGCGATCTCCGCACAGGACTTGACGTTCGATGCGGTGACGTTCACGGCCCGGTCTCTTGCGCGCATGGTGATCATGTCCCGCGAGCTTTTCGAGGACTCCGATCCTGCTGCAAGCGGCATCATCTCGAAGAGTTTCGCCAATCAGATTGCTGTGGAGCTTGATCGAGTGGCTCTCCGTGGAAGCGGCACGCCGCCTGAGCCTCGCGGTGTTCTCAACACGTCGGGCATCACGACCACGACTCACGGTGCGAACGGTGCAGCGGTGACCTACGATTTCCTGTTGGACGCTGCCGGAACGGTTTTGGCCAATGGCTACATGCCGTCTGCGCACGTCGTCGCTCCGCGATCTCTCGTCAGTCTGGCGAAGGCGAAGGACAGTCAGGGCAACTACTTGACGGCTCCCGCTGGTCTGTTGCCGATCCTGCCGACTCGTCAGGTGCCGGTGAACAACACTGTGGGCACCTCGACGGATACGTCGGAAGTGTATACGGGACAGTGGAATATGCTGGCTATCGGTATCCGCACAGGGTTCGAGATTCGGTTCCTGCAAGAGCGTTACGCCGACAACAATCAAGTCGCCTTTTTGGCCACAATGCGTGCCGATGTTCAGCTTCTACAGCCCGCAGCCTTTGTTGTCGATACGGGCGTTCGAGGCTAAGTCATGAGTCGCAACGGTTTTGAAGTGCTCGTCAAAGCATCGAAGTCGAATTTCGAGGGCATGGTCAACTCGATGTATGACGATGCTATGCGCGAAGAGCGAGAAGGCATTCCGGTCGATACGTGGCGAGCACTTCAAGATTCGCCGGGTGAAGAGTGAGTGACAATGTCACGTATGGGAATTGATCAGGGCTCTAACGAGTTCCGCCGCCGTAAAGATGGATACCAGTCTTTCGAGCAGCGGTTGGATCAGGCGCGAAGGCAGCGCGAAGAAGTGAAAGACGAGATCAGCCGCCGTTTAAAGCGTAAGCGCGGCAGTTGATTTGAAAGAACCGGGCGACGGTATGTGATCGGCGTCCCTGCCGTATCGCCCTTTAGTGCGAGTCGTGTTGTAGTGGTTTACTTTCCGGATTCGTGAGAGTCTCCGGTTTCCTTCCCACACAGCGCGGCTCGCACACTACTGTTAGGAGTTAGAACCATGACCGTCAAAGATGTTTACCACGACAAGCGTTGGCGCGATCTCGTCGCAAGGCTGCGAAAGCTGTATCAGGAAGCAGGTTGTCATCCTCCGTGCGTTATCTGCCAAGAACCTGTGGACCCGTACGTTTCTGGTAACACTCGATGGGGATTGGTGTTCGACCACTTGCGCAGTGTGAGAAATGGTGGGGCACCGTTCGATGAAAATAACGTCGGGGCAGCTCACCGAAGTTGTAACAGCCAGAAGAAGGCAGGCGTAGATCCGTCTTTGATCCACGGGCCGAGTTACTTTGCGAACAACGGGGTTTCAAACAAGACCACACCAGCATTCGACCCTGAGCCTATCCGTACCTCGCGGTGTTGGGACGACCCGTCGTGTCGTGGTCGAGCTAGCTGTGCCAAGTGCCAAGAGAGACTGGATGCTGTGCTGGCTTGGGATGCTCGACACCCTGTCACCAACTGACACAACACATCTCATCAACCACAGCAACCACAACACACACATACACACAAGCCCTCAGGTCCATCCTAAGCAACGATCCCACCTTGCCTGCCTGGTGAGTACCCACCTCGCCTGCCGCTGCCCGTGCGTGGACGTGAGCCTGCCCTGCTGCCCTGCTGTGAGTGTGTGACCACTGACTAACCTCACCTCATGACCTCATGTCATGCACTGATGTGATGTGATGCGTCGAATGCTGTTGTGTTGCAATGTGTTTGACTTAACAAAGTTTCAATTCAATGCTGTTTGAACACCATTCACAAATACGCTGGTTGCCGTCCGTCGTCCCCCGTCCCGTCGTGGTGCTGGTGGATGCTGTTCGTACGTACGCCATTGCCATTCTGAATATCCAATTACTCATGCTAATGAAGCCATGAAGCCATTGTTGGTAATGGATAAATGGCACCGAGCAATGGCCCTGATATTCGCTGTTTGCATTAATCAGTATGACTACTACAAAGCGTAGTACAACATGGTACAAAGGCTGGGTGGCAGGACCCCGGGGGGCAGGGGCGAGACGGGTTGTGCACGATGCACGATGGACCCAGCCTCCAGCCGTTTCCCTCTCTAAATTTTGCCTGGTCAGAGGGTGTTTTTCGGTGACCCGCCACCAGGATCTCAAAATCGGCACCAGATTAGGTCATCCTGAGTTGTACTACCGAGCATAATTCTGGTTGAAAGTTGCATTATCGGGGTTGGTACAGAAACGGATTTGGCACTGATAAATGTCGCTCCGAGCCATTCTGAATAACCCTCAAAGCCATTCTTTCCGTCGATATTTCCTGTCTGCCCTGGTGTGGAAGCGTCGGGCATTCCGGCCACTCTACCTCGCGGCAGGCGAGAACGTCCGTCGATCTCAGGCATGAGAAACGGCCCCCAGCCGTTAAGCCGAGAGCCGTCTCGTCACTCAGGAATCAGCCCAGTGAGCCGGTCCCTGGATCGGTGCCACCACCAAAACCTCCGCCGAAGTCGAATTCTCCGAACAGAAGTTCCAGCAGTCGCAGGATGAATTCCAGTGTGTCCACAGTAATCACCTTCAAAATTGGAATCGTTGTGAGCAGGTTTCACAGCATCCCGAGGCCGATGGAGTACTCACCGAGTGAAGCCAGCCGTTCGACGCCGTTCGTAATGTCCCAGTACGCCAACTGTTCTGCTCTGTCCGCTGCCGCGCGTGCTGCGTGCATGTTGCTGTGGTACTCACACGCATCGATCCATGTTGCGCCGGTCGCGTCGGCCCACAGCCCGAGGTACTGCGTGGAACCGTATTCGTACCAACGGTTTACGAACTCGAACACGTGGAAGAACAGTTCGTCTGAATCCGTCGTGGTGACGAGTCGGGTAGCAGGTTCGCCCACGGCGACGAGGTAGCCTGCCGTCCGTCGCATCGGTGCCGACGTGGACCAGGCCGTAGTGCTGCCTCCGTCGCTTTCCAGTCCGGCAACGGCGTTGAGTGTCAACAGAAGCCGCCGAGCGGCGAGGGGGTCGATGGTGTTGCTGTGGTTACCGCAAGTGACCAATTCCGTTGCGCGAGTGATGCTGTCGATCATCGTTCTCATCTCCTGGGTGTACTGCTGTATTTGACCCTGGACGACGGTCGCCTCGCTGCGCGGGATGACCGACGAGGCGGCGGCGCTGAAGGCCGAGACCGAACGGCAATTGGACCTGGCCGGCCGCACCGGTGAGACGGTGTCGACGATCGCGTGGCTGGGGTATCAGCCTCCGGCCACCACCGGTCCGGGCAATTACGACGTGCCGTTCCTCGACCAGAATCTCGGGCGTGGATGGCTCCTCGATTCCTGGCAGTCCGACCGCGCGACCGCGGGTGCCCCGAAGCTCGCCTCGTTCTACGAGGGTCTCGACATTGCTTCCCGGACGCCCGATCCGCATATCACCGCGCTCGGCCATTCGTATGGTTCGTACACCCAGGGACTGGCCCTGCAGGACGCGGGACCGCGGCAACCGGTCGACGACGCCGTGTTCTACGGGTCGCCCGGGTTCGACGCGAACGACGAATCGGATCTCGGTTTGGCACCCCGGCACGGGTTCGTGATGCGCGCGCACGACGACCCCATCACCGTGGCAGACGGGTTCGGCAGGCTCGGGCCCGATCCGGTGCAGACGCACCTCGAACAACTGTCGGTGCGCGAGGCGGCGACCCCGGACGGCGTGCAGCGCGAAGATGCCAACGGGCACAGCGAGTATCCACGGCCGAGTGGCAACGGAGAGCTGCGGACGTCCGGCTACAACATGGCGGTGATCGTCGCGGGCATGCCGGAACTCGCGATCCGGTGACGGACCGCGGCGGGTGGGCAGTGAAGGCGGTCGCCGTGATCGGTGCGGCGATCCTGACGAGCGGATGTGGTGGCGTGACGGACAACCCGTACAACTTCAGCGACGAGGAGATCGCGGCGGCGGCCGCGAGCCTGAGCGACCGGCCGACACTCGCGGTCACCGAGCGGCAGGTCACCGATGCACTGGTGCGGATCAGCGAGGCCGTCGCTGCGATTGCACCGGATGTCCGGTGGCGGTGGCTTCGCGAACGCAGCCAGGGCGGCGGATGCCCGGGACCGTATGCGTACGCGGAGGGGCAATCCGTCACCACGCAGGTATTGCTGTCCGACACCCCGATCGGCGACGCGGACTGGCCCGCCGTGCTGGCCGCGGCCCGTGCGATCGCCACCGACGCCGGAATGGACCGGCTCGACGTGCACGCCGACCGACCCGGACGCCACGACGTGACGTTCGCCGGTGGAGACGGGAACCGGATCACGTTCGGGACGTACAGGGCAGCGACCATCAGGGGCGTCACCGGCTGCCGCCACCCGTGAGTACTTGTCAACGTCCCGCGGTTAAGAAGTACTCACGGGCGGCGGAGCCGCATCGCCGAACGGATCCGACGTGCGGCCGACCAGATCGGCGACCGATTTGAGCACCGCGGTGGGGCGGTAGGGGAACAGTTCCACCGAATCCCGCGTCGAAATTCCGGTGAGGACCAGGATGGTCTGCAGCCCGGCCTCGAGCCCGCAGACGATGTCGGTGTCCATGCGATCGCCGATCATCAGCGTGTTCGCGGAGTGCGCGCCGATGGCCCGCAGCGCCGAGCGCATCATCAGCGCATTCGGCTTGCCCACGTAGTACGGGTCGCGGCCGGTGGCCCTGCTGATCAGTGCTGCAACGGATCCCGTGGCCGGAAGGGAACCCTCCCGGGACGGGCCGGTGGGGTCGGGGTTGGTGGCGATGAAGCGAGCGCCCCTCTCCACCAGACGAATTGCGGTGGTGATCGCTTCGAAGGAGTAGGTGCGGGTCTCGCCGAGGACCACGTAGTCGGGATCGTTCTCGGTGAGAACGTACCCGATGTCGTGCAGTGCGGTGGTGAGCCCGGATTCGCCGACGACGTACGCGCTGCCGCCGGGGCGCTGGTTCGCCAGGAACGTCGCGGTGGCCAGGGCGGACGTCCAGATCGATTCCTCGGGAATGTCCAGGCCGGTGCGGAGCAGGCGGGCGCGGAGGTCACGCGGAGTCCTGATCGAATTGTTGGTCAGAACGATGAACGGGGTACCGGATTCCCGGAGTTCTGCCAGGAACAGGTCGGCCCCGGGGACCAGGTGCTCTTCGTGGACGAGAACGCCGTCCATGTCCATGAGATAGGTCCAGCCCGGGTGCTCTACGTCGTTGCTCACCGACTCAGTATGAGGGAGTGGGAGGGTGCATGCGCGACTATGCGAGCAGCCGGAACAGACCGATGAGGCCGACGACGACGATGGTTCCCCGCAACGCGGTGGGCGACAGCCTGCGGCCGTAGCGGGCCCCGAGGACGCCTCCTAGCAGCGAACCCACCGCGATGAGGCCGGCGGCCGCCCAGCTGATCCGCTCGAAGGCCACGAGCGTGTACGCGGTCGCGGCGACGACGTTGACGATCAGCGAGAGCAGGTTCTTCGCGCCGTTCATCCGTTGCAGGCTCTCCGGCAGGATCGCGCCCATCACACCCATCAGCAGGATGCCCTGCGCCGCGGTGAAGTATCCGCCGTACACGCCCACGGCGAACGTCCCGACGGTCAGCAGGGTGAGGCGCGCCGGGCTCAAGCCGGCCTCGTGGCTGCCGCGCTGCTTTGCCCAGGCCTGGATCTTCGGCTGCAGCACCACCAGGATCAGTGCGAGGATCAGCAGCACCGGGACGACGAGTTCGAACACGGTTTCGGGCAGGTGCAGCAGTAGCCACGAGCCGAGAATTGCACCGCACAGTGACGCCGGTATCTGCCACCGCAGTCGCGGTCCCTGCCCGGCCAGTTCCCTCCGGTAACCCCACGTGCCGGATACGCCACCGGCGACCAGGCCGATCGCGTTCGACATCGTGGCGGTCACCGGAGGGAACCCGAATGCCACCAGGGTGGGGAAGGTGATGAGCGTGCCGCTGCCGACGATGGCGTTGATCGCCCCCGCGCCCACGCCGGCTACCAGGATCGCGATGACTTCGAATGGTGTCACCGAGGCGACGTTACAAGGGCCGCGGAAGGCCCGGCAGCCGGGTCATACCGCCGCGGAAACGCAGGGCTGCACGCACAATCCAACCGCATGATTCGCTGCCTGTCAGTACTTCTGCGCACGGTGATTCTTGAATCCGCTCGACACCATTTCCCCTGTGTTGCAGGGAAATACCTCGTGTTGACGGGCTTCGGGAATGCGGCTAGTGTTCGCTTCAACCATCCAGAGCGACCGAGAGACCTGGCTCGTTGACGTCGCAGCAACCCTTCCGAATTCTTCGGGTGCGGGTGCTACCGCCGGGATCGATGGAAGGCAGCACATGAACTACCTTGCGCGCCCTGCGTGGCGCAGACGGCACATCGACCTGTGCCGGACCACCTCCTGCCACTGTTGACGAGGTCTCACAGCACGCTCACCGGGCATTTCGCCCGGTGAGCGCCTGACGCGCGCCCGCATCCCGCGGAAGACGCGCCCTCCTCCCGTCCCGTTCCAGGTGAAAGGCCGCCTCAGTGATGTCTGTCGTAAGTGGTGAGGGAGCGTGAGCGCCCCCGTTCGGGCGCGTTCGGCCGCGCCCCTCGATTCAGTGCCCTCCGGCGACGCGGACGCCGCGCTGGAAGTGGCGCGGACGTGGCATCCGTGGCGGTGGATCGTCAGCGCCGCCGTGCTGGTACTGCTCGCCCAGTTCGTCCACGGCCTCGCCACCAACCCGGGATGGGACTGGGCCACGTTCGCCAAGTACTTCACCGCCGGCTCCGTGCTGCAGGCGCTGTGGATGACGGTGAAGCTGACGCTGTGGGGGACGGTCCTCGGATTCGCACTCGGCGTGGTGCTTGCGGTCAGCCGCTTGTCGCACAACCCGGTCCTGCAGGTGATCGCCTGGGTGTACATCTGGGCGTTCCGGTCGATTCCGCTGATCGTGCAGCTCCTGTTCTGGTTCAACATCACCTACCTGTATCAGACTCTGTCGCTGGGCATTCCGTTCGGACCGGGGTTCTTCACGTTCGAGGTCAACGGCGTCATCAGCGGCTTCACCGCCGCCGTCATCGGGCTTGCCCTGCACCAGGCCGCGTACTCCGCCGAGATCATCCGCTCCGGCATCATCTCGGTGGACCACGGGCAGATCGAGGCGGCGCAGTCGCTGGGCATCCCGCGCCGACGCCAGTTCTTCAAGATCGTTCTGCCCCAGGCTATGCGCGGCATCCTGCCGAACGCCGCGAACGAGGTGATCAGCCTGTTCAAGGGCACCTCGATCGTGTCGACGATGGCGATCGCCGAACTGTTCTACCAGGTTCAGGTGATCTTCGGCCGCAACGGCCGTGTCGTACCGCTGCTGATGGTCGCGACGATCTGGTACATCATCCTGACCACGCTGTTGTCGATCGGCCAGTACTACGTCGAGCGGCACTACGCGCGCGGATCGGCTCGGGCACTGCCGCCGACTCCGTGGCAGAAGCTCACCCGGAAGTTCGCCGAGATCCGTGACGCCGGTGTCTCCGTACCGAGAGGTGCCACGAAATGACGGTCGAAGCCACTCCGGCGGAGTTCGCGGTGGAAGTTCGCGGAGTCCACAAGTCCTTCGGCGCACTCGACGTCCTGCAGGGTGTGGACCTGCTGGTCCGCAAGGGCGAGGTGACGGTGATCCTGGGGCCTTCGGGTTCCGGCAAGTCGACGCTGCTGCGCACGCTCAACCACCTGGAGAAGGTCGACCGGGGCACCATCCGCATCGACGGCGACCTCATCGGCTACCGGCGCAAGGGCAACAAACTCCACGAACTGCGTGAACGCGAGATCCTGAAGCAGCGTTCCCGGATCGGATTCGTGTTCCAGAACTTCAATCTGTTCCCCCACCTCACGGTGCTGGAGAACGTGATCGAGGCGCCGGTGTCGGCGCAGGGCCGCGACCGCGCCGAGGTCGAGGCCGAGGCGATCGCGCTGCTGGAACGGGTCGGCGTGCGCGACAAGGCCCACGAGTACCCGCGACAACTGTCCGGCGGCCAGCAGCAGCGGGTCGCGATCGCCCGGGCCCTCGCACTGCGCCCGGCGGTGATCCTGTTCGACGAGCCCACGTCGGCCCTCGACCCCGAACTCGTCGGTGAGGTCCTCGCCGTGATCAAACAACTGGCACGGGACGGCGCGACCCTCGTGATCGTCACCCACGAGGTGGGTTTCGCGCGGGAGGTCGCCGACACGGCGGTCTTCATGGACGCCGGCGTCGTCGTGGAACAGGGCCCGCCCTCGCAGGTCCTCGACAACCCGCAGCACGACCGCACCACAGCATTCCTCTCCCGAGTTCTCTGATTCTCCACACCTCGGTGTGGATCCCCGAAAGGCACACATGTCCACCGCACGGTTCCGTACGAAGATTCTGGCCTCGGCCCTCACCACCGTCGCGCTGCTCGCTGCCGCGTGCGGGGGCGGCGACGTCGAGGACGAGGGATCGGGGCCGACCTCGGCCGCCGGATACAACCTCACCGCCGACCAGAATCGCATCACCACCGACGAGGTCGAGTCGATCGCCGCGAAGGTTCCCCAGCAGATCCGCGACCGCGGCACGCTCATCGTGACGGGCAGCGCCGGTTCCGCTCCGCCCCTGCGTTTCTACGCCGACGACGACAAGACGCTCATCGGCTCGGAGACCGACTTCGCGTACCTGATCGGCGACGTTCTCGGGTTGAAGGTCGACCTCCAGGCCGCGGACTGGGCGCAGAACTTCGTTCGCATCGACTCGGGGGAGGCCGACGCGTTCATCTCGAACGTCACCGTCACCGAGGAGCGGAAGGAGAAATACGACTTCTCGACGTACCGCCTCGACACGGTCGCGTTCGAGACGAAGAAGGACAGCGGCATCCAGATCAAGGAGCCCAAGGACGTCGCGGGCCTGAAGATCGCGGTCTCCTCCGGCACCAATCAGGAAGCGCTGCTGGTGAAGTGGAGTGAGCAGAACGTCGAGGCGGGGCTCGAACCCACCGACATCACCTATTACCAGAACGTCACCGACTACTACCTTCCCCTCGCGTCGGGCCGGATCGACGCCTACTTCGGGCCCAACCCGTCCTCGTCGTTCCACGTGGCGCAGGCGGGGGAGAGCGAGATCGCCGGAACGTTCTCGGGGGCAGGCGACGCCCTCCAGGGTGAGATCGCCGTGCTCACCAAGAAAGACAACGGACTGGTGACCGCAGTCAACGAGGCCATCAACCACATCATCGAGAACGGCACGTATGCACAGGTTCTCGACCGCTGGAACATCGCGAGCGAGGCAGTCGGCACGTCGGTCGTCAACCCGCCCGGACTCCCGAAGACCAGCTGACAGGAGGACCAGTGACCGAGAGGACCGAATCCGTGCAGACCGTGTTCGTCGACCAGGCGGATCCACTTGCCGCGCCGCTGCTCGAAGACCTGGCGATCGAGTACAGCACTCGGTACGGGCGCACCCGCGACGAGATCTACGACGATCTCAGCACGTACCTGGCGGAGGAGTTCGCCGCACCGGGTGGCGCGTTGCTCGTCGTGGTCGAGGACGGGACGTCCGTGGCGGGCGGGGCCTTCCGCCGCTACGACGACACGACTGCCGAGCTCAAACGGATCTGGACCTCGTCGGCGCACCGCCGCCGCGGCCTCGGACGAATCGTGCTGCGGGAGCTCGAGGCCGAGATCGTCCGGGCCGGTTATTCCCGCATCTTCCTCACCACGGGGCCGCGGCAGCCCGAGGCGGTGGCCCTGTATCTGGCCGCGGGGTACACGGCACTGTTCGACCGCACCCTCCCACCGCAGGACGTCGGAATCCACGGATTCGAGAAGATCCTGCACACCGCTACCGCTCTGCCTTCCGCCTGTGCCGCAAAGGAGTACGAGTCCGTATGAAGTTTCTGCTGATGAGCCTGATCACTCACCAACCGGATCCGGCGACCGGGGAGAAGATCGGCACTGCGGCCAGGCTGCAGGAGGTCGTGGAGTCCGCCGTCCTCGCCGAGCAACTGGGGTACGACGGGTTCGCGGTGGGTGAGCGCCACGAACATCCCTTCCTGTCCTCGTCCCCACCCGTGGTGCTCAGCGCCATCGCGGCGCGCACCAGCACGCTGCAGTTGTGGACGGCGGTCACCACGCTGAGCCTGCTCGACCCGGTCCGTGCATTCGAGGACTACTCGACGCTGGACAACCTGTCGGGCGGCCGGCTGCAGCTCATCATCGGCAAGGGCAACGGCACCGCGCAGGCGGAGCTGTTCCACGTCGCCCCGGACGATCAGTGGGACCGCAACCGCGAGGGCTACGAACTGTTCCGGCAGTTGTGGGAGAGCGAGGACGTCACCTGGGAAGGCACGTTCCGGCCGTCTCTCGAGCACGCTGTCGCACTGCCGCGCCCGCTGCAGCGGCGGATCCGGATCTGGCACGGCAGCGCGACGAGCAAGGAATCGGTGGATCTCGCTGCCCGCTACGGTGATCCGATCTTCTCCGCGAACGTCACGTACCCCATCGACTCGTACGCCGAACTCGTCCGGCACTACCGCGAACGGTGGGCCCACTACGGTCACGATCCCGCCGACGCCCTCGTCGGCGCCGGAACTGCCGGGTTCTACGTGACGCCGAACTCGCAGGATGCGCTCGACGTGTGGCGGCCGATTCACGCCGCTCGCCTCGACTTCGCTCGCAGGGCAGGACTTCCGGTGGTGTTCGAGACCGTCGAGGACTTCGTCGAACGCAGCTCCGCACTGATCGGCAGCCCACAGCAGGTGATCGACAAGGTGCAGCGCTACCACGAGCAGTTCGGCCACGAGGTGATCCACCTGAGCGCCGACCGCGTCGGCAGCGACAAGCAGCACCGCGAAAGCCTGGAGCTGTTCCAGGCCGACGTGGCGCCCGCGCTGCGCGAGACCATTCCGAGCCGACCCCTCACGGCCGGCACCGAGGAGGAAGACGCATGAGACTGGTGCTGGGCATCGAACTCGACGGCGAGGGTGCGCATCCCGAAGCCTGGCGACGAGCCGCGCACACACCGGACCGGTTGCTGACCGGGCGAACGGTGGCGGACCGGGTCGCGGCCGCGGAGAACGCCGGTTTCACGTTCGCGTCCTTCGACGATTCGCTCCTGCCTCCCGGCGCCGACGAGGGACCCGTGGGCCGGATCGACGCGGTGAACCGCGCAGCGTTCGTCGCGGCGACCACCAGCACGATCGGTCTCGTACCGGTCGTCGGCACCACATACGCCGAGCCGTTCCACACGTCCTCCCAGCTCGCGACGCTCGACTACGCGTCGCGCGGTCGCGGCGGCTGGATCGCAGCACGCGACACCGACCCGCGGGTCGCGAGCGCACTGGGCCGGCCCGAGGTCACCGCACCCGACGACCTCGCGCGGGAGGAACGGGACGCGATCACCGTGGTCCGGGACCTGTGGGATTCGTGGGAGGACGACGCGGTGATCCGCGACCACGCCACCGGGCGTTTCGTCGACCGCGACCGATTGCACTACATCGACTTCCAGGGCGAGACCTACTCGGTGAAGGGTCCGGCCATCGTGCCACGACCGCCGCAGGGGCGCCTGGTGGTGTTCGGCTCCGAGGCGAACACCGATCCCTCCCTGGTCGACGTGGTGCTGGTGTCCGGACCGACACTCGAGGACACCACCGCGGCCGCCGGGCGCGCGAAGGCAGGCGGCGCACCGCTGGTGTTCGCCGAACTGGATGTGGCACTCGGCTCGTCCCCGTCTGCCCCGCCGAGCGGACGGCTGTCGTTCGCCGGCGATGCCACCGGGCTGCTGGAACTGCTGCGGGCCCTGGATGCGCACGTCGACGGTGTGCGCCTGCATCCCGCAGTCGTCGACGAGGATCTTCCGGTGCTCGCGCGGTCCGTGGTCCCGGCACTCCTGCGCGCCGGCATCGCCCACCGCCCCGTCCCCGGTTCGACCCTGCGCAGCACGCTGGGCCTCGACCGTCCCGTCACCCGATTCCAGGCCGAGCGCCTCGAAGACTCTTCTCGCTGAAAGGTTGTGGAGAACATGACCGACAACTCGTACGCCAGGCCCGGCGCCCAGGTGCACTTCGGTGTCTTCTTCCAGGGCGTCAATCACACGACGATCTGGTCGGATCCGTCGAGCGGATCGCAGATCGACTTCGAAACGTTCCGGCGGGTGGCACTGACCGCCGAGAGGGGCCTGTTCGACGCCTTCTTCCTCGGTGAGGGCCTGCGCCTGCGGGAACAGGAAGGCAAGATCCTCGATCTCGACATCGTGGGCAGGCCGGACGCGATCACCCAGCTCGCGGCGCTGGCCGGCATCACCCGGCACATCGGGTTGGTGGCCACCCAGAACACCACCTACAACGAGCCGGCCGACCTCGCCCGGCGGCTGTCCGGGCTGGACCTGCTGTCCGGTGGCCGTGCCGGCTGGAACGCCGTCACCACGGACAACGCCTGGACCGGTGAGAACTTCCGGCGCGGCGGCTTCCTCGATCACGCGGACAGATACGAGCGGGCCGGGCAGTTCCTCGACACCGCCCGGGTGATCTGGGATGCGTGGGCCGACGGCGCGGTCGCGACGAGCACCGACGCGCCGTCGTGGTCGACCCCGGACGGGGTGCGGGAGGTGTCCCGGCGGACGTCGCAGTTCGACGTCACGATCACTCCCACGCTGCCGCGCAGCGCCCAGGGGCATCCCGTCATCTTCCAGGCCGGCGACTCACCGGGGGGCCGGGACTTCGCGGCCGCGCACACCGACGTGATCTTCTCCCGGCACGGAACGCATTTCGACGAGGCGCTCACCTTCGCCGAGGACATCCGGGCGAGACTGCGTCGTGCAGGGCGCCCCGAGGACGACGTCAAGATTCTGCCGGGCACGCAGATCGTGCTCGCGGAGAACGCGTCCGAGGTGGAGGAGAAGGTGCGCTGGGTTCTCGAGGGCCAGTACACCGGGCAGACGGCGTTGTCGCTGGTGGGTCAGGTGTGGGGCCGTGATCTGTCCGATCGCGACCCGGACGGTCCACTGCCCGAATTCGATCCGGTGCCCGCGCCGATCTCCGTCACCCGCGGGGCGGCGCGCGACGGAAAGGATCCGCTCGCCATCGCGCGGGAATGGCGAGCCTTGGCGGAGGCGCAGAACCTGTCGCTGCGTCAGGTCGCGATCGCGACCACCCAGCGCTCCGGTTTCGCGGGCACCCCTGGGCAGGTCGCCGACGAACTCACCCGGTGGGTTCGCAGCGGCGCGACGGACGGGTTCAACATCTCGCCCCACCTGGTGCCTACCGGACTCGACGAGATCGTCGACCTGCTGGTGCCCGAATTGCAGGAGCGAGGCTCGTACCGAACGGAATACGAAGGCTCCACTCTGCGCGAACATCTCGGTCTCCGGCCCGCTCTGTCGCGGCGGGAACTCCCGCCCCGGCAGGCAGTGGGGTAACGGGGTCCGTGTGGCGCGGCGACCGGCGATCTCTTACACTCGGTAACGACCATCCAGAGCGACCGAGAGACCTGGCTCGTTGACGTCGCAGCAACCCCCCGCCCTGCGGGTGCGGGTGCTACCGCCGGGATCGATGGAGGAACGATGTTGACCGAAGGTTTCGTGAGCGCCTGGGGGCGTCTCCACGTCGATCTCTGCCGACTGTCCACCTCGATCTGTCACAGCTGACCTGATACCCCGATCCGTCGGGGTTCCGGCTCTTCACACCGCATCCGCGTCGGATCCGGTGTCCCTCACGTTCCTGTGCGCGTGAGCGCTGCCGAATAGTCTCGGCAGCGCGCACCGCACTTCTTCGAGATCACGGAGTTCTCGGTGCCATCAGTGCTTTTGTCCTCGCCCTACCGCATCGCAGCAGGTATCGGTGCCGCTGCCGTGCTGGCCACGGCGCTCACCGCCTGCGGTGGCGGTTCCAGCAGTTCCTCCGCAGATGCGGGCCCCGCACAGCCGGGCGGCACAGTCCGCTACGGCCTCTCCCAGGCACCCACGTGCGCCGACCCGGCGCAGTCGGGCACGAACCAGACGATCTACGTGGCTCGTCAGGTGGTGGACTCGCTCACCGACCAGGACCCGGCAACAGGTGAACTGAAGCCGTGGCTCGCCGAGAGCTGGGAAACCGACGCCGACGCGTCCTCCTTCACGTTCCACCTGAAGGAGGGGGTGACGTTCAGCGACGGAACACCTTTCACCGCGGATTCGGTGAAGAAGAATCTCGACGCCATCGTGAACACCCTCTCCGGCGCCAAGGCCCCGCTCGGTGCCAGCTACCTCGCCGGTTACACCGGTACCACTGTGATCGACCCGCTTACCGCGCAGGTCGACTTCGCCGCACCCAACGCGCAGTTCCTGCAGGCGTCGTCGACCCCGCAACTGGGCATCCTGTCCGATGCGTCCGTCGCGAGGTCCGCCGAAGAGCGGTGCACCGGCAACATCTCGGGCACCGGGCCGTTCACGTACGCCGACTACCAGCAGGACAAGTCGGTGACCCTCGCCAAGCGTGCCGGATACAACTGGGGTTCGGACGTGTTCGGCCACGACGGCGAGGCCTACCTCGACACCATCGAGTTCAGTGTCGTGCCCGAATCCGGGGTCCGCACGGGCAGCCTGTCCTCGGGACAGCTGGACGCGATCAGCGACGCGTTGCCGCAGGACGCCCCGCAGATCGAAGGCGCGGGCGGGCAGGTGCTCACCACGTCGAACCCCGGGACCCCGTTCGGTTTCCAGCCCAACGTGACTCGCGGACCGCTCGTCGATCCGGTCGTGCGCAGCGCGCTGGTCCCGGCGATCAACCGGCAGGAACTGGTCGACACCGTGCTCGGGCCCAACTTCAAGCCCGCCACCAGCACGCTGGCCAGCCGCACCCCCGGCTACGTGTCGCTGCCGGACGTGACGTACGACCCGGAGAAGGCGAAGTCGATTCTGGATCAGGCGGGCTGGGTTCCCGGTGCCGACGGCATCCGGGAGAAGGGCGGTCAGAAGCTGAGCTTCCCCGTTCTGTTCAGCTCGGTGTTCGCCGGCAACCAGGCCATTCTCGAACTGGTGCAGCAGCAGCTCAAAGAGGTGGGAGTGGATCTGCAGCTGAATCTCGTGTCCACTCCTGAGGCCACCGCCCGCCAGAATGCCAAGGACTTCGACGCCACTTACTACAACAGCACCCGCGCCGACGGTGACATCCTCCGCACCCAGTTCGGCCTCGAGGGCCGCAACCTGAACAACCGCGGACCGATTCCCGCGCTCGACGACGTGCTCGCGAAGCAGCTCGCCACCACCGACACCACCGAGCGGAGCGCGCTCGTCGCCGACGCCCAGCAGCAGGTGCTCGACAACGGCCTGTGGATCCCCACGGTGGAGTTGTCGCAGGCGATCGGCGCCGGCCCGAACGTGCAGGACCTGAAGTTCGAGGCCTCGGCCCGGCTCCAGTTCTTCGACACCTGGATCAGCGGACGCTGAGCCATGATTCGCTACCTCGGACTACGTGTGCTGCAGGCGATCGCCGTCCTGTGGGCGACGTTCACCGTGTCGTTCGCCGTGCTGTTCCTGCTGCCGTCCGACCCGGTGAGCATCGCCGTCGACTCGGCGACCACCGGAACGACGGTCGACGCGGCCGCCGTCGCGGAGTTGCAGGCCCGGTACGGCCTCGACCAGCCGGTGTGGGTGCAGTACTGGAACTCCCTGAGCCACGCCGTCCGCGGTGACTTCGGGTACTCGATCGCCACCGGGCAATCGGTGACCGAGGCCATCGGGAACGCGGTGCCCAGCACCCTCGCGCTGGCATCCGCGGCGCTGGTTCTCGCGGTCGTGTTCGGGGCAGCGGTCGCGTTCCTCGCCACCTACACGAGGGTCCATTGGGTGCGGAATCTGCTGTTCTCACTTCCTCCGCTCGGTGTCGCGGTACCGACATTCTGGGTGGGACTGATTCTGCTGCAGCTGTTCTCGTTCCGGCTGAAGGCCTTCCCGGCGTTCGGTGACCAGGGGATCGCGACGCTGGTGCTCCCCGCGGTGACGCTCGCGCTGCCGACCGGCGCCGTGATCGCGCAGGTGCTCGCGGCGAGTCTGCAGACCACGTGGCGGCAGCCGTTCATCGAAGCCGCGCGGGCGAAGGGCGCGTCCCGCTGGCAGATCCAGACCCGGCACGCGCTGCGCCTGTCGAGCATTCCCGCGTTCACCATCGCCGGTGTGCTCGTGGGTAATCTGCTGGCCGGATCGGTCGTCGTCGAGACGGTGTTCTCGCGCGCCGGAGTGGGGCGGCTCACCCAGACTTCCGTGATGGCGCAGGACATTCCAGTGGTCCAGGGAATCGTGGTGCTGAGCTCCGTCGTCTATGTACTCGTCAATCTCGCCGTCGATCTGCTCTACCCGCTGATCGATCCGAGGATCGTCGAGGGCAGACGCAGTTCTGACACCAGCGACGGCGTCGCTCATGTGCGCAGCGCCACCGCGGATGTGGAGGAGAAGGTTCATGTCTGACATCCTCACCAGGGAACTGATCGACGAGGCCGAGGGTTTCGGCACTCCACCGATCGACCCGCCTCCCGTGATCGTGTCCGAGTCGGACAGCCGCGGACGCCGCGTGGTGACGTGGTTGCATCGCAATCTCGCGCTCGTGGCCTCGGCCGCCTTGCTCCTTGTCGCGGTCGGATTCGCGGTGGCGCCGTCGGTGTTCGCGAGCGGCGACCCGCTGGTCGGGGTGCCCGCCCAGAAACTGCAGGCGCCGAGTGCCGCGCATTGGTTCGGCACCGACAACATCGGCCGTGACGTGTATACCCGCGTGGTCCACGGTGCCGGATTGTCGCTGACCGCAACGCTGTTGGCCGTGGGCATCGCACTGGTCGTCGGTTCGCTGATCGGCCTGCTGTCCGGTGCCGTCGGAGGTGCGCTGGATGCCGTCCTGATGCGAGTCGTCGACGTCCTCCTGTCGATCCCCGCCCTGCTGCTCTCGCTCGCGCTGGTGACCGCGCTGGGGTTCGGCACGGTCAACGTGGCCATCGCGGTGGGCGTGTCGCTGATCGCGAACTTCGCCCGCGTGATGCGTTCGGAGGTGCTGCGAGTACGCCGGTCGCTGTACGTCGAGGCGGCGTTCGCGTCGGGTGTCCGCTGGCACACGGTGCTGCGCCGCCACGTGCTGCGGAACTCGTACGCGCCCGTCGTGGCACTCGCCGCCGTCGAGTTCGGGATGGCGGTCCTCGCGGTGTCGTCGCTGAGCTTCCTCGGGTTCGGTGCGGTGCCGCCCACCCCGGAATGGGGCTCGCTGATCTCCGAGGGCCGGAACTACCTCGCCACCGCGTGGTGGATGACAACCCTGGCCGGGTTGGTGATCGTGGCCGTCGTGCTGTCGGCGCACCGACTCGGACATGCACTCGAACAGAGGGAAGTGCGATGAGTTCGACTACTGCTGCGGCAGGCACCACGGCGCCGCTCCTCCAGGTCTCCGGACTGCGGGTGGCGTACGGGAGCGTGAGCGATCCCGTCGTGGCCGTGAAGGGCGTCGACCTCACGGTCTCGCGCGGCGAAGTGGTGGCCGTGGTCGGCGAGTCCGGCTCCGGAAAATCCACCACCGCGCACGCCATCCTCGGACTGCTCAGCGGATCCGGACGGGCCGTCGCCGGCACCGTCACATTCGACGGTGAGCGTCTCGACACCAAGTCGGAGCGCGCACTCGGCCGGGTTCGCGGCGCCCGGATCGGCCTGGTTCCGCAGGACCCGACGACGTCGCTCAACCCTGTCCTGCGGGTCGGCGCCCAGGTGGCGGAGGTGCTCCGGATCCACGGTCTCGCCGACCGGCGGACGGCAGGCATCGAGGCGGTGCGCATTCTCGCCGAGGCCGGGATCGACAAGCCCGAGGTGCGGGCGAGGCAGTACCCGCAGGACCTGTCGGGCGGGCAACGGCAGCGCGTCCTGATCGGGATCGCGCTGGCGTGCAGCCCCGAACTCGTCATCGCGGACGAACCGACCAGCGCGCTCGACGTCACGGTGCAGCGCCGGATTCTCGATCACCTCGACGCGCGGATCGCCGAATCCGGCACGGCGGTCCTGCTGATCACGCACGATCTGGGTGTCGCCGCCGACCGTGCCGACCGGATCGTGGTGATGAGCCAGGGTGAGGTGGTGGAAGCCGGTCCCACCCGCGAGATCCTGGAGAATCCACAGCACGAGTACACCCGCACCCTGCTGGCCGCTGCGCCGAGTCTCTCGGTGGTGCGGGGGCGCAGCCGCGCCGCGGCGGCGGGCGGAGCCGAACCCGATGTCCTGCTGCGCGTCTCCGGGGTGTCCAAGACGTTCCGGATCGATCGGCGCACGGCCATCGACGCCGTGCAGGACGTGTCGTTCGAGGTCCCGCGCGGGCGCACGCTGTCGCTGGTGGGGGAGTCCGGGTCCGGCAAGTCCACGGTGGCCCGGATCGCGATCCGGTTGGAATCTCCCACCGCGGGCCGCGTCGAGTTCGACGGCCGGGACATCACCACCCTGCGCGGCGGCGCGCTGCGCGCCCTGCGCCGCCGAGTGCAGATCGTGTACCAGAACCCGTATGCGTCCCTCGATCCGAAGCTGGCGATCGCGGACATCGTGGCGGAACCGCTCGGTGCGTTCGGTGTCGGCACCAGGGCGGAACGGACGGCCCGAGTCGCCGAACTGCTCGAACAGGTCGCGTTGCCGCGCACCTACCTCGAACGCAGACCGGCCGAGCTGTCCGGCGGGCAACGGCAGCGGGTCGCCATCGCCCGCGCGCTGGCGCTGCACCCCGAACTCGTCGTGCTCGACGAACCGGTGTCGGCGCTGGACGTCTCGGTGCAGTCACAGATCCTCGGGTTGCTCGAGAGCCTGCAGCGGGAACTCGGGCTCAGCTACCTCTTCATCTCACACGACCTTGCCGTGGTCCGGCAGATCAGCGACACGGTCGCGGTGATGCGATCCGGACGCATCGTCGAATCGGGCACCGCGGCAGAAATATTCGACAATCCCCGCCACGACTACACCCGACAGTTGCTCGACGCGATCCCGGGACGATCCGTCGTGCGCCCACGTTCTGCACAGCTGGAGGAATCGATTCATGCTTGAGCCACGCGACCCGCTCGTCGCCGTCGATCTGTACGGCACGGGGATCCATCCGCAGTCCTGGCGCCGTCCGGACTCGCGCGCCGAGGACCTCTTCACCGCCGGCTACTGGACCGGTCTGCTCGGGCAGGCCGACTCGGCCGGAGTGGACCTCGCCTTCGTCGGCGATACCTTCGCGATCGCCACGACGGGACATGCCGATCAGCGTGGGCAACTGGACGCCGTGGCGATCGCGGCACGGGCCGTCGCGTCCACCGAGCGCATCGGCCTGGTTCCCACGGTGACCGTCACCCACACCGAACCGTTCCACGTGTCCAAGGCCATCGCGAGCCTCGACCACGCGTCGCGTGGCCGCGCCGGGTGGCAGGTGGACGTGTCGGCTGGCCAGGCGCAGGCGAATCTGTTCGGACGCAAGGATGCACAGGAGGCCGAGAGTCTGTGGGCGGAGGCGGCCGACGCGATCGAGGTCGTCGGTCTGCTGTGGGACAGCTGGGAGGACGACGCCGAGATCCGCGACGTCGCCACCGGCCGCTTCATCGACCGGGACAAGCTGCACTACATCGATTTCGAGGGCACGCACTTCTCCGTGAAGGGTCCCTCGATCACGCCGCGGTCGCCGCAGGGGCAGTCGCTGATCGTGATCGGTGCGCGGGACGAGCACTCCACCCGCGTCGCCGCGGCGCGCGCCGACGTGATCCGCATCGGCGCACCCACCGTGGACGCGGCGCGTGACGTCGCGGACCGGGTGCGACGTGCCGCGGCCGAGGCCGGCCGGGCCCCCGCCGCGCTGCGGATCCTGCTGGACGTCGAGGTGGTGATCGCCGAGACCGCCGACACGGCGGAACGCGACCTCGCCCAGCTCGAGAACTGGTCCGGCAGCCGGTACGAGCCGGCGTCGATTCTCCACCGCGGCGACGCGCCGGGACTGTCCCGGCTGATCACCGACGTGGTGGACACCGCGAGCGTCGACGGGGTCACCCTCCGGCCGCTGGCGCTGACGTCCGGCCTGAACGAGATCACCGAACGCGTCCTGCCGCTGCTGCGGCCGGGCGGCCGAGCGTCCGACAGCGGAGTGCTCCGGGAGCGGCTCGGCTTCACCCGTCCCGTCAATCACTTCGCCGGACAGGACTGACATCATGAGCAACCAGCGCAAGCAGATTCATCTCGCGGCCCACTTCCCCGGCGTCAACAACACCACCGTGTGGAGCGACCCCGAATCGAAAAGCCAGATCGACTTCGACTCGTTCGTGCACCTCGCGGAGACCGCCGAACGCGGATTGTTCGACTTCTTCTTCCTCGCCGAGGGCCTGCGCCTGCGTGAGCACCGGGGCCTGATCCACGACCTCGACGTGGTGGGCCGCCCCGACACGTTGACGGTGCTCGGCGCACTCGCCGGAGTCACCACGCATCTGGGCCTGGCGGGGACGATCAACACCACGTTCAACGAACCGTACGAGCTGGCACGGCAATTCGCCTCGCTCGACCACCTGTCCGACGGCCGGGCCGCGTGGAACATGGTGACGTCCTCGGACGCGTTCACGGGGGAGAACTTCCGGCGCGGGGGATACCTCGACAAGGCCGACCGGTACGTCCGTGCAGGCGAACTGATCGAGGGCGCCCGCAAGTTCTGGGACAGCTGGGATCAGGATGCGTTGCAGATCGACCGCGCCCGGGGAGTGTTCGCCGCGGACAACTCGATCCGCGACGTCACCCACTCCGGCTCCCAGTTCGACATCCGGGGACGATTCACGATTCCCCGGAGCCCGCAGGGGCACCCGGTGCTGCTGCAGGCCGGCGACTCCGATCAGGGCCGCGAATTCGGGGCCGCGGAGGCGGACGCGATCTTCACCATCCACGGGTCGCTCGAGGACGGCCAGAAGTTCTACACGGACGTCAAGGGCAGGCTGGCGAAGTACGGGCGCAGCCACGACGATCTCAAGGTCCTGCCCGCGGCGACCTTCGTGCTGGGCGACTCCGCGGCGGACGCCGCCGAGCGCGCCGATCACATCCGGCACCAGCAGGTGGGCCCGCAGACGGCGATCGCGTTTCTCGAACAGGTTTGGGGTCGTGACCTTTCCGCATACGACCCGGACGGTCCGCTACCGGACGTCGAACCGGCCGACGACACGAACATCACCCGCGGCCGGGTCCGGCACGCGAAGGACCCCCGCGAGATCGCCGCCGCGTGGCGGGCGAAGGCCGAAGGCGAGAAGCTCAGCATCCGTGAACTGATCATCGCGGTCACCACCCGCCAGCAATTCGTCGGCACCGCCGCCCAGGTGGCCGAGGAGATCGACCGCTACGTGCAGGCGGACGCGTGCGACGGCTTCATCCTGGTACCGCACCTCACTCCGGCCGGGCTCGACGAGTTCGTCGAGACGGTGGTCCCGGAATTGCAGAACCGCGGCAGCTTCCGCTCCGAGTACTCGGGGACGACCCTGCGCAGCCATCTCGGACTGCGCCATCCGCATCACCAGACAGAAGGAGTTCGGGCATCATGACCGCAGTCACGGCAGGCGCGACATTCGAGCAGGACTGGCAGGACTGGCATTCGGCGCGGGAGGAGTCTTTCCGCGACCCGCTGGGATGGCTGAGTCTCACCGCCCTCCACTGGCTCGTCGAGACCGACACCACGTTCCCCGACCTGCCCGCGAAGTGGCGGGCCGACGCGGACGGGGTGGTGATCACGGCCACCGCCGACGCCGGTCTCGAGGTCGACGGCGACGCGGTCGACGGCACGGCGACCCTCGCACCTCTGGAGGGTGCACCCGGTCTGCTCGTGCGGCACGGGAGCCGCAACATCGAGGTGATCCGGAGAACCGGTGACGTCGCCCTGCGGATCCACGATCCCGAGGCAGGCACCCTCGCCGCGTTCACCGGCATCCCGACGTTCCTGCCCGCGCGGCAGTGGGCCGTGCCGGCAACGTTCACCCCGTTCCCGCAGTCCCGCGTCGTGACGACGGGTGCGGTCGTCGAGGGACTCGAGCACCACCACACGGCGCTGGGCTCACTCGCATTCGAGTACGACGGCGCCGCACACGAACTCGTCGCGTTCGCAGGAAAGAACGGTGGCCTGCACGTCCTGTTCACCGACGCCACCAGCGGGGTCAGCACGTACCCCGCGGCGCGGTCCCTGGCCGTGGACGCCCCCGCCGCCGACGGCCGGGTGATCCTCGATTTCAACCGGGCGGCCAACCTGCCGTGCGCGTTCACCGACTACGCCACCTGCCCGGTCGCGCCCGCCGAGAACCGGTTGACGCTCGCGGTCGAGGCCGGCGAGAAGAACCCGCGGTAGGCATGGCCGAGAAGCAGGTCGTGCTCGGGGCGGCGGCGCCCGCGGGCCGGACGGACTTCGCCGTCCTCGCGGATGCCGCCCGCACCGCGGAGCGGGGGAGATTCGACTTCTTCCTCGCCGAAGGCGTCACCGCGGCGAACGCGCTGGCCGGGTTCACCGACAGGGTGGGGCTCGCGGCGACGCTGGACACGACCTCCGCCGAACCGTACGACGTGGCCCGCCGGCTGGCCTCACTCGATCACCTGTCCGGCGGCCGTGCGGCATGGAACTCCGTGGCGCCCGGCGACGAGCGGGCCGCGGAGTTCGTCGACACCGCCCGCACGCTGTGGGATTCCTGGGCCGAGGGGGTCGTGACCGTCGACCGGGATGCGGGGCGATTCGTCTCGGACCCCACCGCGGGCGCGTTCTACCACCGGGGCAGGCACTTCGACATCGGTGGACGCTTCACCGTCCCGCGGAGCCCGCAAGCGCAACCGGTGGTGATCGTGTCGGGTGACGGCCCGGAGGCCCGGGATCTCGCCGCCCGGCACGGCGACGTGATCATCGCGCCGCTCGGCACGTTCGAGGCCGGTCGCGCGTTCTACGACGACCTCGCGCGCCGCACGGTCGAGGCCGGCAGGCCCGCCGGCGCGGTGAAGGTTCTGTCCGCCGCGACGTTCGTGGGTACCGCCGCGTCCGTCGCGGACCGGATCGTCCGGTGGGTCCGCGAGGACGCAGCGGACGGGTTCGTCCTGCCCTCCCACCTCACCCCGGACGAACTTGCCCTGTTCGCCGACGCGGTGGTGCCGTTGCTGCAGGACCGCGGCGTTCTGCGCACCGAATACACCACCGCCACGCTGCGGCAGCACCTCGGACTCGGTGCCCCGCGCAGCCATCGCGCTGTCAATCCCCGCTCTCTCCAGAAGGTGCCCTCATGACCACTCCGTTGTCCGTCCTCGATCTGTCGCCCGTCAGCGAGGGCACCACCGCCCGCACCGCGCTGCGGAACACCGTCGACCTCGCCCGGCACGCCGAAGCGTGGGGATACAAGCGGTACTGGGTTGCCGAACACCACTTCGTGGGCGTCGCCAGTTCCTCGCCGGCCGTGCTCGTCGGGATCCTGGCCGCAGCGACCAGCACCCTCCGGGTCGGCGCCGCCGCGGTGCAGTTGGGCCACACCACCGCAGCGGCCGTCGTCGAGGCGTTCGGCACCGTCGACGCGCTGTACCCGGGTCGCCTGGACCTCGGGCTCGGGCGGTCGGGCCAGCGGCGGGCCGAGGCGCTGAAAGCCGTTGCGGAACGCAACAACCAGCCGGCCCCGCCCCGCCGGGAGACGGAGATCCGCGACGGCGTCGTGATCCCGGCACCGTTCGACCCGTCCGGGCTCCTGCTGTCTCCGCGGCTCACAGCGGCGCAGTCGGTACTGCAGCAGCCGGGCGCGCTGTCGCCCGCATTCGACCAGCAGGTCGACGACATCCTGGCACTGCTCGACGGCACGTACCGCACCCCGGACGGGATCGAGCTCCACGCCAGCCCCGGCGAGGGCGCCGACGTCGAGGTGTGGGTGTTCGGCAGCAGCGCGGGACCGAGCGCCGAACTGGCCGGGCGGCTGGGGTTGCCTTTCGGAGCGAACTACCACGTGAGCCCGTCGACGACGCTCGAGGCGGTCGAGGCCTACCGCGCCGCGTTCCGCCCGTCGTCGCAGCTGCAGAAGCCGTACGTCGTCGTCTCCGCCGACGCGGTCGTGGCGGAGGACGACGCGACCGCGAAGGAACTGGCGTCGACGTTCGCGCACTGGACGCACAGCATCCGCAGTGGACACGGTGCAATCCCGTATCCGGACCCCGCGCACACGGCACCGCTCGGCGAGACGGAACGCGCGGCGGTCGAGGACCGGCTGATCACCCAGTTCGTGGGCGCACCGGCCACCGTCGCGGACCGACTCGACAGTCTGCGAAGGCTCACCGACGCCGACGAACTGGTGATCACCAGCGTCACCCACGATCACGGCGACCGGTTGCGCTCCTACGAGCTGCTCGCAGCGGAGTGGGGACTGCCGGGCCTGCTGGCCGCCTGAGAGCACGATGATTGAACGCTGGTCCAAATGGGAATCCCACGCCCATGGACACAGCACATGCCCCTGTGCCCGAGTCCCGTGACGAGCTGGTCGAGCAGCTACGAAAGTACCTGAGCTCGATCACGTCGACGGAACTCGGACCCGACGACGACTACTTCACCCTGGGATTGGTGAGTTCGTTGCGGGCCCTGGAGATCGTCACGTACATCGAAGGCTCCCACGACGTCGTGGTCGAGGTGGAGGATCTCGATCTCGACAACTTCCGTACCGCAGCGCGGGTAGCGGGCTTCATTCGGAGAAAGCGGGGCGAGCAGCTTCGTGCGACGGACGGGGCGGCGCCGTGATCGGTATCGATACACTCGTCGCCTCCGCCGAGACGGACGCCGCCACCTGGGACGAGACCGGACTGCCGGTCGACGTCATCGAGGCCGCCGCACGGGCGGGAGTCCTCGGGCTGGACCGGACGACGGACTGCCGGGGACTCGGCCTGACCGCGGCCGAACTCGGCTCCGTCGCAGAAAGACTCGGAGCGGTCTGCACGTCGTTGCGCTCGCTGCTGACCGTGCAGGGGATGGTGAACGCCGCCCTCGATCGGTGGGGCACCGCCGAACAGCGGGCGCAGTGGGTGCCGGCCCTGGCGACCGGTGAACTCCTCGCCGGATTCGCCGCCACCGAATCCGGAGCAGGCAGCGACCTCTCCTCTGTGACTACCAGTTTCGAGGCGCACGGCTCCGATCACCGGATCTCCGGACGGAAACTGTGGGTCACGTTCGGCGAGGTCGCGGACGTACTGCTCGTCCTCGGCCGGTCGCCGGCCGGGCTGACGACCGCGCTGGTCGAAACGGACGCACCCGGAGTGTCCGTCGAACCGATCCACGGGCAGCTGGGCATGCGCGGCGCCCGGATCGCGCACATCGCGTTGGACGGCGTCGTCGTCCCCGCCGACCACCTGATCGCACCGCCGGGATTCGGGCTGTCCCACGTCGTCGGCACCGCCCTGGACCACGGCCGGTACACCATCGCCTGGGGGTGCGCCGGGATGGCGCGCGGGTGTCTCGCCGACGCCGCCGCGCACGCGTCCACCCGCGTGCAGGGCAGCGCCGTGCTGTCCGAGCACGACTCGGTCCGCGCGATCGTCGGTCGTAGCTGGGTCGATGCCGCCGGGGCTCGCGCACTGTGCGAACGGGCCGCCGAACAACGCGATGCCCACGAGCCCAGCGCGCTCTTCACGACGATCGCCGCGAAATACGCCGCTGCCCGGGTCGCCGCGTCGGTGAGCCAGCAGGCGGTCCAGGTGCTCGGGGCCGTCGGGTGCGCCCCCGGCAGCAGGGTGGGGCGCTTCTTCCGCGACGCCAAGGTCATGCAGATCATCGAGGGCGCGACGGAGGTCGCCGAACTCCAGATCGGTGACTACGTGCTCGGGGGAGGTGCGCCATGACGGCCGACCGACCGGTCACGATCGACTCGGTCGCGCTCTGGTTCCCGGACGACGAGGTGACCGTGGCCGGCCTGCCCGAGCTCGACGAACTGCCGATCGCTCAGCGCGAGCACGCATTGTCACTGGGCATCGACACGGTGCGGATCGGAATCGGGCTCTCCGAGGTGGATCTGGCGCACGCCGCGGCGGACGAGGCGCTCCGGAAGGCGGGCCTCGACGCCACCGAACTCGACGCGCTGCTGCTCGTCCAGGGCCGGGTTCCGCAGTACCTGCTCGCGTCCGAGGCGACCAGGCTGCAGCACCTGCTCGGTGCGACCCAGGCGTTCACCACCGGTGTGGGTGACCTCGGGTGCGTGTCCGTCTCGGCGGCGTTCGCGCTCGCGTCGGCGTTGCTCCGCGGCGACCCCCGTTGCCAGAACGTCCTCGTCGTCGCGGCGGCGAAGACACCTACCCGGTCGCGGTACCGGTCGCCGATGACGCTCCTGGGTGACGGCGCCGCCGCGGTCCTGCTGACGACGTCGGGGACCGGCCGGTACGAACTCGTCGACCAGATGATCCGCAGCGACGGAAAATACGCCGACCTGTTCCACATCGACTACCGCGACGTCCGCGAAGCCGACTGGGTCGAGGAATGCGCCGACGAACCCACATACTCGTTCCGTCTCGCGGTCGAGAGCCGGAAGCGGTTCACGGAGATCAACGCGGACCTGCTGGCCCGGAACGGGCTGCAGCAGGACGCGATCGGCGTGTTCCTCATGCAGAACCTGTCGCTCGGTGCGTTCACGTTCTGGCAGGAGGCACTCGACGTCACCATCGATCCCGTCTGCCGCGACAACCTGGCCCGGTTCGGCCACCTCGGATCCGTCGACGTCGCGGCGAACCTCGAGCACGCTGCGTCCGTACAGGCGCCCGGCGACTACTGCGTGATCATGAACAGCAGCCCGGTCGCGGCGTGGAGCAGCGCGCTGCTCCGACGCCTGCCGGATCGACCCGGGCACGGGAAGTGATCGCGATGGAGCAGACGGTGAAGTGCGTGGTCTGGGATCTCGACGACACCATCTGGGAGGGTGTCGTCCTCGAACAGGACGCCCCCGTACCGAAAGCCGACGCCCTCCGCGCCCTGGACGTGCTCGACCGTCGCGGCATTCTGCACGCCGTGGCGAGCCGCGGCGAATACGAACCCGCCGCCGCGCACCTGCGCATGCACGGGATCGAGGAACTGTTCTGCGCCGTCGACGTCGGCTGGGGCCCGAAGTCGGAGGCCGTGCGCCGCATCGCGGAGACACTGAATCTGGGTCTCGACACCATCGCCTTCGTCGACAACGATCCCGTCGAGCGGGCCGAGGTGTCCGAGGCGCTTCCCCCGGTGCGCTGTTATCCCGCCGAGCAGATCGCGTCGTTCCCCGACCTTCCCGAGCTGACTCCGCCCGCCGTCACCGAGGAGGCGAGGCAGCGGAGGTCGCTGTACCGCGCCGAACGGATCCGTCAGGTGAGCGAACAGGAGTTCCACGGGTCCAACTCCGAGTTCCTGGCCTCGCTCGAATTGGTCATGACGGTCCGCCGCGCGACCGAGGACGACCTCGAACGCGCCCACGAACTGACCGTCCGGTCTCATCAACTCAACACGACGGGCCGGACTTTCGGCATCGACGAACTGCGCCGGCTGTGCGCCTCGGACGACCACGAGGTGCTCGTGGCGTCGCTCGGCGACCGATTCGGCGGGTACGGCACGATCGGTCTCGCGGTGTCGGAGATCCGCGGCGACGATTCCGTCCTGCAACTGCTGCTGATGTCGTGCCGGGTGATGTCCCGTGGGGTCGGGACGGCGCTGATCCGGCACGTCGTCGAGCGGGCCCGCGCCCACAGCAGGCGGGCGCTCGCCGAGTTCGTGCCGACGGACGTCAACCGGGTCATGCTGGTTACCCTGCGATTCGCGGGCTTCGACGTCGTCGACCCGAACCCCGATCGAATACTGCTGCTGTGCAATGACTTTCGTAGTGCGGCGGCGTCGAACGCCGACCACGTCGCGGTCCTCTCGGGAGACGTGGCGCCATGACGGACGTGGTCGCGAACGGTGGGGTGATGTCCGGGATTCTCCGCCAGTGCGCGCGGGTTCCCGGCCGGATCGCGATCGTCGTGGGCAACCGGTCGCTGACGTATCGCGAACTCGATTCGGCGAGCGAGGCACTGGCGCGGCAACTCGCTGCCCGTGGCGTGCGGCCGGGCCAGGTTGTGCTGATCCACCAGCGGCAGAGCGTCGAGACGGTGGTGGGGATGATCGCCGCGCTGCGACTGGGTGCGGCGTGGTGCGTGATCGAACCCGGACATCCGGTGGGTCAGCTCCGCGCACTCCTCGGTGACATCGACTGTGGTGCCATCGTCTTCGGGTCCGCGGATCCGAAGACGTCGCCGGCGTGGATCCGCGACCTGGCCCGCAGCGCGGTCGGACGTGTTCCCGCACTGCACGACCGGGACGCCGAGCACCGGCCCGTCGCCGAACCGGCCGATCTACCCGAACACGTGCCCGCGGGCACCGCCGCCTACGTGATCACCACGTCCGGGTCGACCGGCGTCCCCAAGGCCGTCGTCGCGAGCCGCGCCAACCTCGCCAGCATGGTCGACGGCCGCAACTACGACTACGACGACGGCGACCTCGTCACGTTCTCCGCGTTCCGCCTCACGTGGGACGGTTCCCTGCTGAAGACCCTGTGGGCGTTGTGCACCGGCGGCACCAGCGTGCTCCCGGACGCTCGCGAACTGATGGACGCCGAGGCCGTCGCCGCGCTCGCCCGCACGTGGCAGAGCACCCATCTGGTCGCGACCCCGTCCTTCTATCGGCTGCTGCTGCCGCATCTCACCCCGCTGCGCGAACGTCTGCGGTTGGTGACGCTTGCGGGAGAGGCGCTTCCGGGCACGCTCGTCGAACAACATCGTGCGGTGCTGCCCGGGGTCCCGCTGAGCAACGAGTACGGTCCGACCGAGACGACCGTCAGTTGCCTGGCTCATCCGGTGCGCGACGTGCCCGCCTCGATCGCGCCGATCGGCAGACCACTGGGCGCGAGCACGGCCTACGTCCTCGACGCGAAACTGGTCGAGGTGCCGTACGGAGCTGTGGGGGACCTGTACGTCGGCGGTCCGCAGATCTCCGAGGGCTACGCGTCCCGCCCGGCCGCCACCGCGGCCCGCTTCGTCGCCGACCCCTTCGCGGCTCGGCCCGGTGCGCGGATGTATCACACGGGTGACCTCGCACGCGTCGATGCGCACGGCGACATCGAATTCCGCGGCCGGTTCGACGGACAGGTGAAAGTGCGCGGCGCCCGGGTCGAGAGACACGCGGTGGAGGCCGTGCTGGAGAGTCACCCCGCGATACACCAGGCGGTGGTTCTCGCGACCGCCGACGAACACGGGGAGACGATGTTGACCGCGTTCTGGGTGCCCGCGGCCGCGGCGACCGTACTACCCACGCCGCGCGACCTGATCGCGCACTGCGCCGCGCGGCTCGTCGCGCAGGCGGTGCCCGACCGCTTCCTCGCGCTCGGCGCCCTTCCGCTCGCACCGAGCAGCAAGGTGGACGAGGCGGCGTTGCGCCGGCTGCTGCCCAGCGGAGGTGGTGGCGTTGCGTGAGCACCATACCGAGGCCGTCGGCGGCGCGGAAGTACCGTTCCCGCTGTCGTCGGCCCAATACGAGGCGTGGCTGGCCCAGCAACTGGCCCCCGACGTGCCGCTGTGCATCGCCCAGTACGTCGAGGTACACGGCGATCTGGACGTCGACCTCCTGCGCGAGGCCACCGTCGCGACCGCCGACGAATTCGGATCGCCCTTCCTCCGGTTGATCGACAGGGACGGTCAGCCGTTCCAACTGGTCGACCCGTCGACGGACCGGTCGATCGGCCTGCTGGACTTCCGCGGGGACGCCGAACCGGTGGACGCCGCCCGCCGATGGATGCGCGCCGACTGCGAGACCCCACTGGATCCGACTCGCGACCGCCTCGTCGAATCGTCGATTCTTCGCGTCGGTGAGACGCACTACCTGTGGTACAGCAAGATTCACCACGTCGCCCTGGACGGTTACGGTGCGATGACGATGCTCAACCGCATCGCGGCCCGGTACACCGCGAAGGTGCTCGACCGGGAACTGCCGCCCAACGAGGCCGTGGACCCCCGGCAGCTGTACGAGGCCGATCAGCAGTACCGGTCGTCGACCCGCTTCGCCGCGGACCGGCAGTTCTGGGCCGAACGGGTCGGCGGCCTCGGACCCGGATCGAGCCTGGCCCGACGGACCGGGCCCGCGGTCGCCACGAGCACCGACGTCACCGCGCCCCTGCCGGACGCGGCGGAGCGAGCGCTCGGCGACGCCGGGGCCCACGGGACCGCGAAGATCATCGCCGCGTTCGCCTGCTACCTGTCGAGGACGACGGGACGCCGGGACGTGCTCGTGAAGATCCCGGTGTCGGCGCGCACCACCGCGACCCTGCGACGGTCCGGCGGAATGGTGGCGGGCGTCGTGCCGCTTCCCGTGCAGATCCGCCCCGAGGACACGGTGGGGCAGCTGGTGGAGCGGGTGCAACTCGACCTGATGGGGGCGCTGCGACACCAGCGTTTCGGGCTCGGCGACATCCGGCGCGACGCGGGCGCCGGTGCCACGGAGTCACTGTCGGGTCCGATGGTCAACGTGATGCTCTTCCACCAGGAACTCGCTCTGGGGCCGCTCGTCGGGGAGTATCACATCGTCACGTCCGGGCCGGTCGAGGACCTGCTCGTCAACGTGTACCGGAGCGGCACACGGGTAAGGACCTTCGTCCACTTCCTGGCCAACCCCAACCGGTACGACGCCGACGAGGTCGGCGCGCATCACCGGCAATTCCTGGAACTGCTGGGCGACTTCGTCACGGCCGACGCGAACGCCGCGCTCACCACCGTCCACGAGGAGACGGCCCGGCTCGATTTCTGGACGCGCACATTGGCTGACGCGCCCCCGGTGCTGGATCTGCCCACCGACCGTCCGCGGCCCGCGCGGCCGTCCCACCGCAGCGCCGCCGTCGACGTCGCACTCGACCCGGATCTGCGGCGCAGCCTGGAAGCGTTTGCCGCCGAACACCGCGCGGTCGCCGCCACCGTGATCCATGCGGTGCTGGCGCTGGTGCTGGCACGGTCGGCTCGGACCGACGACGTCGTCCTCGGCGCGGGGACGGACACCGACCCGGTGGTGTTGCGGACCCACGTGTGCGGTTCGGACCGCTTCGGCGAGTATGTCGGCACGGTGCGGGACGCCGACGCGGAGGCGTTCGCGCACCGCGGTGTGCCCGCCCGGCGAATTCTGGACATCCTCGACCCGCCGCGGTCCACGTCCCACGCACCGCTCTTCCAGGTACTGCTCGAATTCGCGGACCAGGCAGGGGAACTCGGCGACCTCGACCTGCGCGTGACGGTGTCGGACACGACGGCCCGATTCACCTACGCGACAGACCTGTTCGATGCCGCCACCGTGGAGGGAATCGCCCGGCGGTTCGTGCGGACCGCCGCGACCGCCGCCGCGGATCCGTCTGTCGTGATCGGCGACCTCGACCTGGTCGAACCGGCCGAACGCGCTGTGCAGCACGACTGGTCGATCCGTCCGGGGGATGCCGCCGACGAGACGACACTCGGTGAGTTGTTCGCCGCCCGGGCGGCGCGGAGCCCCGACGCCACCGCCGTCGTGTCGGGTGGCGAGCGCACGAGTTACGGCGACCTCGATGCCCGGTCGAACCGCCTTGCACGGCACCTGCTCTCGCGGGGTGTGGGCCCGGAGTCGTCGGTCGCGGTGGCGATGCCGCGATCGGCGGCGCTCGTCGTCGCACTCGTGGCGATCGTCAAGGCCGGGGCCGCCTATCTCCCCATCGACGCGGACCATCCCGGGGAGCGCTCGGCGCGCGTCCTCGACGACGCCCACCCGGTGTGCATTCTGGCCACCCGGGACACCGCGGTCGCACTGCCGGCGTCGGACATTCCTGTTCTGCTCCTCGATTCGACGGACACGGATCTCGACGGCAGCTCTGCGGACCCGCTGACCGACGCCGACCGGACACCGGTCGATCCGGACTCGTTGGCCTACGTCGTCTACACGTCGGGATCGACGGGACGGCCGAAGGGCGTCGCGGTGTCGCACCGCAACGTGGTCTCGCTCTTCACGAGCACCCGGGACCTGTTCCGGTTCGCGGACACCGACGTGTGGACGATGTTCCACTCCCCGGCATTCGACTTCTCGGTCTGGGAGTTGTGGGGCGCGCTGCTGCACGGCGGGACCCTGGTCGTCGTCGACTTCGACACCACCCGGTCGCCCGCCGCGTTCCTCGCGCTGCTGCGCCGCGAGCGGGTGACGGTGCTGAGCCAGACGCCGACGGCGTTCTCGCAGCTGATCGAGGCCACCGACGCGGAGGACGACGCGGGCCCGCCGCTGCTGCGCTACGTCGTGCTCGGCGGCGAGGCGCTCGACTTCGGGCAACTCGAACGCTGGTACTCCCGCCACGACGAGGACGCGCCCGTGCTGGTGAACATGTACGGCATCACAGAGACGACGGTGCACGTCACGCACCTCCCGCTCGGGCGCGGGCTCGCCGCCGCCGCGTGGACGAGCAAGGTAGGGCGGCCGATCCCCGGATTCCGGGTGTCGGTGCTGGACGCGCGGTTGCATCCGGTGCCGGTCGGTGTGGCCGGCGAACTGTACGTGGCGGGACCGCAGGTCGCGCGCGGCTACCTGGGCCGCGCCGGGCTCACGGCGTCCCGCTTCGTCGCGGATGCGTCGGGCGCCCGGATGTACCGGACCGGGGACATCGTCCGGTGGCGACGTGACGGGAGTCTCGACTACCTCGGACGCGACGACCTCCAGGTCGAGATCCGAGGATTCCGGGTGGAACTCGGCGAAGTGGAATGGGTGCTGGGCCGGTGCGACGGGGTCGCGCAGGCAGTGGTGACCCTGCACGAGGATCCGGTGACCGGCCCGGCTCCGGCGGCGTACGTGGTGCCCGAGGCGGGTGCGATCGTCGACACGGAGGCCGTGCTGGAATTCGCCGGAACCGCGTTGCCGTCGTACATGGTCCCGGCCTCGGTGACGGTCCTCGAGCGGCTCCCGCTCACCGTCAACGGGAAACTGGACCGGGCGGCACTTCCGGCGCCCGTCACGGCTTCCCGCGCCGAATTCGTGGCACCGGGGACTCCCGCCGAGGAGTCGCTCACCGTCATCTTCGCCGCGCTGCTCGGCGTGCCCGCGGTCGGGGTCGACGACGACTTCTTCGCGCTCGGCGGCAACTCGCTGATCGCGGCGAAGGTCGTGGCGCGGATTCACGGTGTGCTCGGTGCGGGCGTGGGTGTGCGCGACGTCTTCGAGGCGCGGACGGTGCGGTCGCTGGCGGCTCGAGTGAGCCGAGCGGCATCGGCCGACCGGCCGCCGCTGGTGGCGACGGACCGGTCCGCGGCGGCCCCGGTGTCCCTGGCGCAGACGCGGATGTGGTTCCTCGACCAGTTCGACACGACGTCGCCCGCCTACAACATCGCGGCGGCCTTCCGATTGCGCGGCCACCTCGACGTCGCGGCGCTGCACACGGCGCTGACGGACGTGGTGGACCGGCACGAGGCGTTGCGGACGATCTTCCCGATGCGGGGCGACACGCCCGTGCAGTCGGTGATCCCGGCGGCGGAGGCGGTGCCCGGTCTCCGCGCGGTCACGGTGTCGGGGGAGAGCGACCTCCGGGGCCGGCTCGCGGCGGCCCTGTCCGCGGGCTTCGAGGTGACCGCGCAGGTTCCGTTGCGGGCGCACCTGTTCGAGGTCGGTCCGCGCGATCACGCCCTCGCCCTGGTGGTCCATCACATCGCTGCGGACGCGCTGTCGCTGGGCCCGCTGGCCCGGGACATCACGTCCGCGTACACCGCCCGGGCGCGGGGACATGCGCCGGCCTGGGTGCCGCTTCCGGTGCAGTACGCCGACTACAGCATCTGGCAGCGGGCACTGCTCGGATCGGAGGACGATCCCGGCTCCCTGATGTCCCGCCAGCTCGGGTACTGGCGTTCCGCGCTCGCCGACGCGCCGGTCGTGACGGACCTGCCGATGGATCGGCCACGTCCCGAACACCGGTCGCTCGCCGGCGCGCGGGAGTCGTTCGACATCGGGGACCGCCTGCACCGGAAGGTGGTCGCCCTTGCGCGCGAACACGATGCGACCGTGTTCATGGTGACGCACGCGGCATTCGCGGTCCTGGTGTCCCGCTTGGGAAGCGCCACCGACGTGGTGATCGGATCCGCGGTGGCGGGACGCGGTGAGGCCGTCCTCGACGACGTGGTGGGGATGTTCGTCAACACTCTGGCACTGCGCACCCCCGTCCACGGCGCCGACTCGTTCACCGCGCTGCTCGCCGCCGTGCGGGACCGCGACCTGGAGGCGTTCGCGCACGCGGAGGTGCCGTTCGAGCGGGTGGTCGAGGCGCTCGCTCTCCCGCGCACCACGGCGCACGCGCCGTTGTTCCAGGTGCTGTTCGAATTCCAGGACGTCGTGCGGCCGACCCCGAGCCTGCCGGAACTGGAGGTGGAGGAGATCGACCTCGGTGTCTCCGTCTCCACCTTCGACCTGCAGCTGACCCTGGCCGAACGATTCGGAGAGGACGGGTCGCCGGCCGGGATCAGCGCGGGATTCACCTATGCCACCGATATCTTCGATGCCGCGACCGTCCGCAAGTTCGCCGAACGATACGTACGGTTCCTCGACGCGGTGGTCGCCGACCCGGACGTTCCCCTGGCCCGATTCGATCTGCTGTCGCCCGGCGAACGCGAGGCACTCGTCCCGGTGCGCGGGCGGCCCACCGGCACGACCCGGTTGCTGCCGGAGATCCTCTCCGCCGCGGCCGCCCGGGACCCGCACGCCGTGGCGCTGTCGTACGGCAACGCGGTGATGTCGTATCGCGAACTCGACGACTGGTCGAACCGCCTGGCCTGGGTGTTGATCCGCCGCGGAATCGGACCGGAGGATCACGTGGCGATAGGGCTCGTCCGATCCGTGGAACTGGTGGTGTCGGTGTGGGCGGTGGCGAAGTCGGGTGCGTCGTTCGTCCCGGTGGATCCGAGTCTGCCGCCGGGGAGGATCGCCGACATCCTCGCCGACTGCGGGGCGGTGGCGGGACTCACGGTCGCCGAACAGCGCGACCGGATGCCGGACGGCGTGGAGTGGCTGCTCCTCGATTATCCGGGCCCGACGCGGCGATGGGAGTCCCGTCCGATCACCGACGACGACCGGGTCGTGCCGCTGAGACCGGGCCATCCGGCGTATCTGATGTACACGTCCGGATCGACGGGGGCACCGAAGGGCGTCGTGATCCCCCATGCGGGGTTGCAGAACTTCACGATCGATCAGCGCACCCGGTACGCGACGACGAATGCCTCGCGCGTCCTGAATCTCGCGTCGCCCGGGTTCGACGCGACGATGCTCGAATACCTCGCGGCGTTCGGCGCCGGTGCGCGACTGGTCATCGCGGCGCCGCACGTCTACGGCGGCGCCGCACTGACGGAACTGCTGGCGGCGGAGAGGATCACGCACGCGTTCGCCACCCCCGCGGTCCTGGCCACGATCGACCCGCGTGGTCTGCGCCTGCTCCGCACGCTCGTCGTCGGGGGCGAACGCTGCCCGCCGGAGTTGCTGGCCCGCTGGGCGTCCGGGCGCACCCTGCTCGTCGGCTACGGTCCGACCGAGACGACGGTGATGTCGAACATCGGCGACCCGATGACACCCGGCGACCCCGTGCGGATCGGCCACCCGATGCGCGGTGTCCGCGAACTCGTCCTCGACGAGTGGTTGCGTCCGGTGCCGGTCGGTGTGGTGGGTGAGCTGTACGTGCTGGGAGACGGTCTGGCGCGCGGCTACCACCGGCGGGCGGGGGTGAGCGCTGCCTCGTTCGTGGCGAACCCGTTCGACCACCCGGGATCACGCATGTACCGCACCGGCGACCTGATGCGCTGGACGAAGGACGGTCGGCTGGAATACCTGGGCCGCAACGATTTCCAGGTCAAATTGCGCGGCCAGCGGGTCGAGCCGGGGGAGGTGGAGGCGGCGCTCACCCGTTGCCCCGGCGTCGCGCAGGCGGTGGTCGTGGTCCGCCACACACCCGCTGCCGAGGCGGTCCTCGCCGGATACGTCACGGCGGAGGACGGCGCGGACCTCGACACGAGCGAGGTGATGCAGTTCGCCGGGTCCGTCCTCGCGCCGTTCATGGTGCCTGCCTCGGTGACGATCCTCGATCGACTGCCGCTGGGCGCCAACGGCAAGGTCGACCGGCACGCGCTGCCGGAGCCCGAATTCGCGCCCCGCATCTTCCGGGCGCCCGGCACCCCCTTCGAATCCGCGGTGGCCGACGTGTTCGCCGAGGTACTCGGGACCGGCGTCGTCGGAGCCGACGACGACTTCTTCGCGTCCGGAGGCAACTCGCTGACCGCGACGCAGGTGGTCGCGCGGATCAACTCCGCGCTCGGCACGGACGTCGGTGTGCGGGACGTGTTCGAGACCCCGACCGTTCGGGCGCTCGCGGCACGGATCGCGCGCGAGACCGCGGGCGGCGAAGCTCGGCCTGCGATCGCGGGGCCCCGGCGCCCCGACGCGGTGCCGCTGTCCTGGGCGCAGCACCGGATGTGGCTCCTCAATCAGTTCGACCCGTCCTCGCCCGCATACAACGTCGCGATGATCGTCCGGCTGTCGGGTGACCTCGACGTCGACGCGCTGACCGCCGCCCTCGCCGACGTGGTGGACCGGCACGAATCGCTCCGCACCCGCTACCCGTACGGCGATTCGGGACCCACCCAGGTGATCGTCGGTGCGGGCCACGTCGCGCAGCTCACCGTGTCGACGTCCGACGATCCGGTACGCGAACAGATCTCGGAACTCGTGTCGGCGGGTTTCGACGTCGCCACCGAAGTCCCGATGCGGGCCAGGCTGTTCGAACTCGGCGACCGGGAGCACGTCCTCGTCGTCGTGGTGCACCACATCGCGGCCGACGGGTTCTCGATGGTTCCGCTCGCCCGCGACGTGATGACGGCGTACACCGCGCGGTCCGAGGGCTGTGCGCCGGGATGGGAGCCGCTGCCGGTGCAGTACCCCGACTACACCGTGTGGCAGCGGGAACTCCTCGGCTCGGAGGACGACGCGGACTCCTTGCTGTCGCGGCAGCTGGACTACTGGCGATCCGCTCTCGCCGACGCGCCGGCGGTGACCGCGTTGCCCACTGACCGTGACCGCCCGTCGCGGCGATCGGCCACCGGTGACCGGGTGACGTTCGGGATCGGCGCCGACCTGCACCGGGGCGCGGTGGCATTGGCGCGGGCTCGACGGTGCACCGTGTTCATGGTCGTGCACGCGGCCCTTGCCGCGTTGCTGGCCCGTTCGGGCGGCACCGACGATGTGGTGATCGGGTCGCCGGTCGCCGGCCGCGGCGAGGCCGTCCTGGACGACGTGGTGGGAATGTTCGTCAATACACTGGTGCTGCGGACCGACGTGTCGGGGACTTTCGACGATCTGCTCGCCCGGGTCCGCGAGACCGACCTCGCGGCCTACGCCCACGCGGACGTGCCGTTCGAACGGGTGGTGGAGGCGCTGAACCCGCCTCGGTCCCAGTCGCATTCACCGCTGTTCCAGGTGTTGCTCGAGTTCCGGAACACCGAACATCCCGATCTCGCCCTCCCGCACCTGGAGGCCGAAGTTCTCGAACCCGACGTCGAAGTGTCGCTCGTCGACCTGCAGCTGACGGTGCGCGAGCGGTACGACGAGTCCGGAACACCGGAAGGGATGACGGCGGGATTCACCTACGCCACCGACCTCTTCGATGCGGCGACCGTGCAGGCCCTGGCCGATCGGTTCACCAGGATCCTCGCCGCGTTCGTCGCGGATCCGACAGTCGCCGTCGGAGACGTCGACGTGCTGGCCCCGGACGAGCGCACCCGGATTCGCGAATGGAGTGCGGCGGCCGAGACCGTCGTGCTCGATCCCCGGCTGGAGCTCAGCCCCGAAGGCGTGACCGGTGCGGTGTACGTGGCCGATACACGGGAGCACCACATTTCGGCGCCGGCGGCGGCCGCGACGTTCGTGGCGAATCCGTTCGGCGCCCCGGGCTCCCGGATGGTCCGGACGGGCGCGCTCGCGCGGTGGAACCGGTCCGGACGACTGCTGAGCGTGGGCGCCACCGGGCCTCCGTCGCGGTCGGTCACGGAGGTCGTGGCGAGTCACCCGGCGGTCCGCGAAGCGGTGGTCCTCACGACCGCGACCGGTGTCACCGCTTTCTGGGTGCCGGCAGCCGCGGCGGCCGTGCTACCGATGGCGGACGACCTGCGGGAGTTCAGCGCCGGGCGGCTCGACGCCCGATCGGTTCCCACACGGTTCGTCGCACTCGGTGCCGTCCCGCGGACAGCGGACGGCGAGGTGGACGAGAACGCGCTGCGCGCACTCGTCTCCGAGGCAGCGCCTGCGCCCGGCGAGTCGCGGCACCGCTGGACGACGCTGCAACGGTCGGTCGCCGAGCATTGGACGGCGGTGCTGGGGCACGACGACTTCGGTCCCGAAGACGGGTTCTTCGACGTCGGCGGAAACTCGCATCGCGTCGTGGAACTGCAGCGTCGTCTCGACGAACGCTGGCCCGGGGCTCTGCGGGTGGGTCAGCTGTTCGACCTCGTCACCGTGGCGGCGCAGGCCGAGGCGATTTCGCAGTCCACCGACACGAGCGAGGCGTCCGCGCCCGCCACCTACGAGTTCTGACCAGCCGGGAGGAGGCAACCGTGACCGTGCGACATCCCACACCGGGCGACGACGACATCGCCGTGGTCGGCATCGCCGCGCGCTACCCCGAGGCCGCGAACCTGGCGGAGTTCCGCGCCAATCTCGCGGCGGGCCGGGATTCGGTGCGCCCGCTGTCGCGGTCACGGGCGAAGGCGACCGGGCTGGGACCTCCCTCGCACTACCACGCGATGGGTTTCGTCGAGGACATCTCCACGTTCGACTACGCCTTCTTCACCTTGTCGAAACGGGAAGCGTCGCTGATCGACCCGCAACAGCGGATCGCACTGGTCCTCGCATATCAGGCGGTCGAGGACGCCGGATACTCGGTGGCGGAGTTCCGCGACAGCGCGACGGCGGTGGTGTTCAGCGCCGCCACCTCGACGTATCCGGCGATGTGGGCGGAACCGGGTGTGCTGAGCACACTGGGCAACGTTCCGTTCGCCGTGCCGGCCCGGATCGCGTACCAACTCGGCCTCACCGGCCCCTGCTACGCCGTCGACTCGGGTTGCAACGGATCGCTGATCGCGGTGCACCACGCCTGCCGGGAGCTGCGGTCGGGTGACGCCGATTTCGCCCTCGCGGGCGGAGTCAGTCTGCGGGTGAACGGTCTCCGCGCCGACATGGCGGAGGGATCCGCGGAACTGATGTCACCCGGCGGGCGTTGCCGCGCGTTCGACGCGAACGCGGACGGCACCGCGGTCGGGGAGGGTGGGGCGGCGCTTCTCCTGACCACGATGGCCCGCGCCCGCGCCGACCGCGTCCCGGTCCACGCCGTGATCCGTGGCACCGCAACGGTGTCCAGTGGTCATTCGTCCGCGACGATCAGCTCCCCGAGCGCCCGGGCGCAGGTGGCCGTCATCTCCCGGGCCTGGCAGAAGGCGGGTCTCACCCCGGACGATGCCGGGTACCTCGAGGCCCACGGATCGGGAACTCCGCTGGGCGACGCGGTCGAACTCGAAGGGATCACGTCCGCGTTCCGGGGCCGTCCCGGCGTACTGCCGATCGGTTCGGTGAAGACCAACATCGGTCACCTCGACCACGCCGCCGGGGTGTCCGGCCTCGTGAAGGCGATCCTGGCCGTCGAGCACGGCGAATTGTACCCGTCGCTGCACTTCGAACGGCCCACCGGTGGAGTCGACCTCGCGGGCAACGGGATCGAGGTGGTCACCGAGGCCCGGACGTGGAGCGACGAGACCGGACCCCGGCGGGCGGGGGTGAGTTCGTTCAGCCTCGGCGGCATCAACGCGCACTGCGTGGTCGAACAACCGCCCGCGCGTGCCACCGGATCGCGCGGCGGCACCACGAGTCGACTGGTCGGGGTGTCGGCGAAGAGCGTGGGCGCCCTCGCTGCGCTGTGTACCGAACTGGCGACGGCCGTGCGCGGGCACGACCTCGACGATGTGGTCTTCACCCTCAATCGCGGCCGCCCGCACCACGACCACCGGGTGGCGGTGCACGCACGCAGCATCGCAGAACTCGCGCAGTCGCTCGCCGCCCGTGCCGCCGAACTCGACGTCCGCGGCGAGGGCTCCGCACCGACCACCCGGCAACGCCCCGCCGTGGCGTTGCTGCTGTCGCCCGACCGGATGCCGCCCGCACTGCGCGGCCGCACCCTGCCGTCGGAGCTTCCGGCCACCGGCGACGAGGCGGACCTCCTTGCCGGCCAGATCGCCGTCCACCGGGAACTCCGGGCCGCGGGAGTCACCGTCGACGCCGTCCTCAGTGGCGGCGTGTCCCGGTACGCGGCCCGGTATCTGCGGGACACACTGTCGGCGGTGGAGGCTGCCGACATCGCCGCCGCGGCCGCGGACCCCTCGATCGACACCGACCGGCTCGTCGCCGTCGCGAAGGGAATGCTCGCGGACGGACCCGTCGTCTTCGTGGAGCCGAGCCCGGAGGGACGCCTCGGCGCACTGCTCGCCGACGCTCTCCGCGACACGGCGGACGCCGACATGCTCCGTGCGCCGAACACGTCCGACGCGGTCACGCACCTCCTCGCCGGGCTGTACGAGCGCGGAGTCGACCTCGACTGGGCGGCCGTCGACCGCGGTGACGACTCGGCCTGGCGAGTGCGGCTACCCGGCCACCCGATGCGCGGTTCGCGGTGCTGGTTCGACCTCCCGGGCCAACCCGACTGGGACGACGCCCCGGACAATCCGTCGGCGGAACCGAGCCCCCGATCGGTGACGGACGCGCCGGAAGACAGCCTCGACTGGTTGCAGACGACACTGCGCGAGTTGCTCCACAGCGAGAGGGACGTCGGCGCCGACGACGACTATTTCGACCTCGGTGGAAACTCGCTCATCGGCATGCAACTCGTCGACCGGGTGTCGGACCGATACGGGGTCCGGCCCAAACTCATCGACCTCTACGAGCGGCCGAAGGTCGCAGACTTCGCCGCACTCCTCGCGGACGGCACGTCCGCGTCCGGTGGGCTGCCCCCGATCATGCCGCGGGGGCGGCACGTGATGTCGTTCGGTCAGGTACGCATGTGGTTCCATCACCAACTCGACGCCGCGACGACCATCTACAACCTGCCGATGGTCAGCGAATTGCACGGGCCGATCGACGAATCCGCCGTCCGGGGAATGTGGGACGACCTCGCCGCACGGCACCGGGTGCTGCTGTCCAACTACGTCGAGGTCGACGGGGAGCCGGAACTGCGGATCCGCGAAACCCTCGGCGACTTCTTCCGTACCGCCGACGTGTCGGGCGAACCGGATCCGGTGGCCGCGGCCCGGGCCCTCGTGCACGAGGCCGCGGTGGCACCGTTCGACCTGGCCACCGACCCGCTTGTGCGGGCACTGCTCATCAGGATCGGCCCCGACGAGCACGTCCTGCAGGTCACCACCCACCATTCCGTCAACGACGGGGGTTCGCCGAGGATCTTCGAGCAGGAACTGCCCGCCCTGTACGCGGCACGCCGCGCCGGCCGCCGCGCCGACCTCGCACCGCTCCCCATCGAGTACTGGGACTACGCCCTGTGGCAGCGGGAACTCATCGCGAGTGCCGCGCTCGACTCCGAACTCGAATACTGGAGAACCGTTCTGGAGGACGTACCGCTGCTCCGGCTGCCCACCGACTTCCCGCGTCCGGAGCGGAAGAACTTCACCGGCGCGTTCCACACGTTCACCGTCTCCGAGGAGCTGACCCGGAGCCTGCGGGCCGTGGCCCGGAGGGAGTCTGTGTCGCTGTTCGTGGTGCTGCTCTCCGCGTTCTACCTCCTCATGGCGAGCCGCAGCCGCCAGCGCGACCTCGTGGTCGGGACACCGACGACCGGACGCAACCGGCCGGAACTGTCCGGCATGATCGGGTACTTCAACAGCACGGTGGCACTGCGCGCCGACCTGTCCGGGGACCCGAACATCACGGAGCTGTGCGCACGCGTGCGTGATGTCGTGCTCGGCGCCCTCGAACACCAGGAGATCCCGTTCGACCGCGTCGTGACCGCACTCACCGGCGACCGGGACCTGAGCCGGACACCACTGTTCGACGTCTGCCACGTCCACCAGGAACTGCCGGCGCTGCAGTCGCAGCAAGGACTCACCGAGACGCTGTTCGACCAGGAGGATCCCGCGGCCATCGCGTTCGGCGGGGTGCCGTCCGGCACGGCCAAGTTCGATCTCACCCTCGTCACCACGGAGCGGGGCGGCGAGGACGGCATGGCGGCCGGGCTCGAGTTCAGCACGGAACTGTTCACCGAGCAGACTGCCGCCGCGCTGTGCGCCGAATACGTCCGGATCCTCGAAGGTGTCGCGGATGCGCCTCGCACACAACCTGTTTCCGTGTTCCTGACCGACGCGGCCCCCGCCCCGGTGGCGCGGCTGGTGGCGCCACCCCTGGTCCCGGCCGACCGGCCCCGGCAACCCTCGACCGGCGCGGAACCGCCGAGCTACTCGACCGCACGGGTGACGGCGACACTCGACGGACAACCGGGCCACCCGGAACTGCTCGCCGCCTGGCTCACGCTCCTCGCCTGGTACACGGCGCAGGACGAGGTGGCCGTGGGCACCGCCCCGGGACCGGGGGCATCGCCGCGGCTCGTGGTCGCGGACCTGTCGGGAGATCCCACCTACCCGGAGCTGGTGGAGACCGTACGCCGGGAGCTGTCTTCGGATCCTCGCGCGGCCGACACGGCGGCGCAGCACTTCCCCGTGCGCTGCGACGGGGAGCGCGACGACAGCGCCGAACGGGCAGACCTGTCGCCCGTCGAACTCGGGCTGTCGTGGACCCGCGGTCCGACGGCACTCACCCTCGAACTCGACTACGCCACCGACCTCTTCGACCGGAGCACGGCTACCGCGATGCTCACCGACCTCCGGCGGCTGCTTGCCGGACTCGTGGCTCATCCCGACCTGCCCACCCAGGAGGTGGCGATGGAGTACGTGCACCAGGACGACACAGGCTTTTCGACGGAGGCGGCGCGATGAGTGAAGGCAGTGCGATGAGCGTCGGTGTGGTGGGGGCGGGGACCATGGGCGCCGGGGTGGCCGAATGTCTCGCGCAGGCCGGCCACGACGTGATCGTCGTCGACCCCGACCCGCGGGCCGTCGAACAGGCGCGGTCTCGGATGCGCGACTCGCTGCGGCTCGCGATACTCCTCGGCCGGGCCGGTGGTCCGAAACCCGCCGAAGCCGCCGCGCGGGTGCACTGGACCGGGCAGCTGACCGATCTGCGGCACGCCGCCGTCGTCATCGAATGCGTCCCCGAGCGAATCGACCTCAAGGAGAAGGTCTTCGCCGAACTGGACCGTGTGTGCGCACCCGACGCGCTACTCGCGTCGTGCACCTCCGGCATCCCCGTCGACCGACTCGCCGCGAGTACCACGAGACCGGAACAGGTTGTCGGACTGCACTTCATGAACCCCGCCCCGCTCAAGGACACCGTGGAGGTGGTGCGGGGGCCGCGGACGTCGCCGCAGTCGCTGGACCGTGCGCTGACGCTCCTCGCCACACTGGACAAGACCGGCATCGTCGTCGGCGACGGACCTGGATTCCTGCTGAACCGTGTCCTCATGCTGTGTATCGCGGAGGCGGCGACCGCCCTCGGCGACGGTATCGCCGACGCGGACACCACCGATGCGTTGTTCGAAGGCTGCCTCGGCCACCCGATGGGACCACTGCGGACCGCCGACCTGATCGGCCTGGACAACGTCCACGACACGATGACCGCGCTGCGCGAGTTGACCGGTGACGACCACTACCGCCCGCCCGAGCCGCTCGTCGCCCTGGTCGAGGCCGGTCATCTCGGGCGTAAGACCGGGCGAGGATTCCATGAGTACCGGTGAGGTGCTGCCCCTCACCTACGACCAGCTCGCGGTGCTCCGCGCCGGTGTTCCCGACGCCTCCTTCGGCCAGTATCTCGAACTCGACGGCCCGCTCGACGAAGACCGGTTCTCCCGGGTGCTGCAGCAGACGCTGGCCGAATGCACCGGACTGCACAGCACTTTCGTGCTCGACGGCCCGGAACCCGGGCAGGTTACCGGCGCCCCGGTGACCGGCCCGGACGTCCTCGACGCCGCCGCGTCCGACGACCCCGGCCGACTCGTGACGACATGGATCGACCACGAGCTGACCCGCCCGATGGACCCCGGCACCGGACCGCTGTACGTGCACGCCCTGTTCCGATTGCCGCACGGCCGATACGGGTGGTTCCAGCGCTACCACCGATTGGTGAACGACGAACCGGGCATGACGGCGATCGTCCACCGCACCGCCGAGACCTATGAGGCGGGGGAATCCGCCCCCACCCCGCCGCCGGAGTCCCGGCCGTTCGTGTCGCCCTCCGTCCCGCTGACCTCCGATGCGCGGTACCGCGAGAGCAACTCGTGGGCGGACGACCGCCGCTACTGGGAGCACCTGCTCGCCGGAGCGCCGCGACACGAGACCCCGCCCGGTCCGGTCTCCGAGAATGAGAACCTCGGCCCGTTCACCATTCCCGCCGACGGCGCGCTCGTGCGGCTCGCACGCCGCAGCGGTGGCGGTCCCGCCGCCGTCCTACTCGCCGCGCTGGCGGTGTACCGGCACAGCCGCACGGCCGTCGACGACGTGGTGGTCGGGCACCGGTCGCACGGGTCCACCACACCCGTGAGGCTCTCCCTCGCACCGCAACTCACGTTCGATGCGCTGACACGGCACGTGGGTCTGCAACTGCGGAGATCCCGGAGACACCGGTTCCTCGCTTCCACAGATGGTCCGGTGAACTCGTGGTCCGTCGCGGGCGGCATGCGGGAACCGCTCGGCGTCGAGCGCATCGGTACGGGTGCCGTCGCCGTCGTGAAGCGGTGGGACTCCGCCGGTGACGGGGTGTTCGTGGAGGTCGACGACCGGGACGGTTCTTGGACCGTCGACGTGCACGGTCCCGGTGACGCGCAGCGCCTCTCCCACATTCTCGCCGCCGCGGTCGAGGCACCGGATACACCGTTGGCTCGTGTGGATGTGTTGGGTGTGGTGGAGCGGGGGGTGTTGGTGCCGGTGCGGGGTAGGGCTGGTGTGGGGGTGCGGTTGTTGCCGGAGATTTTGGCGGGGGGTGTGGGGTTGGGTGGGGGTGGTGTGGCGGTGTCGTGTGGGGGTGTGGAGTTGTCGTATGGGGAGTTGGATGAGTGGTCGAATCGGTGGGCGCGGGTGTTGATCGGGCGGGGTGTGGGTCCGGGGGTGGTGGTGGGGGTGGGGGTGTCGCGGTCGGTGGAGTTGGTGGTGGCGGTGTGGGCGGTGGTGAAGTCGGGGGCGGCGTTTGTGCCGGTGGATCCGGGGTTGCCGGAGGTGCGGGTGCGGGAGTTGTTGGTGGATTCGGGTGCGGTGGTGGGGTTGTCGGTGTCGGGGGTGGTGTTGCCGTCGGTGGTGGAGTGGTTGCGGGTTGATGATCCGGGTGTGGTGGTGGGGGTGTCGGGGGTGGGGGTGTCGGATGGGGATCGGGTGCGGCGGTTGTGGGTGGGGGATGCGGCGTATGTGATGTATACGTCGGGGTCGTCGGGGCGTCCGAAGGGGGTGGTGGTGACGCATGGGGGGTTGGCGAATTTGGTTGAGGAGGTGCGGGTTCGGTTTGGTTTGTGGTCGGGGTGTCGGGTGTCGCATGTGGCGTCGCCGAGTTTTGATGCGTCGGTGTACGAGTGGTTGATGGCGTTTTCGGTGGGGGCGCGGTTGGTGGTGGCGCCGGCGGGGGTGTTCGGGGGTGCGGCGTTGGGGGAGTGGTTGGAGGTGGAGGGGGTGACGCATTGTTTTGTGACGCCGTCGGTGTTGGCGTCGGTGGAGTCGGGGGTGTTGGGGTCGGTGCGGGTGTTGGTGGTGGCGGGGGAGGTGTTGGGGCCGGAGTTGGTGGCGCGGTGGGCGCCGGGGCGGGAGTTGTTCGATGCGTATGGGCCGACGGAGGTGACGGTGCAGGCGACGGTCAGTGGTGCGTTGGTGGCGGGGGGTGTGGTGACGGTGGGGGGTCCGGCGGTGGGTGTGGAGGTGGTGGTGCTGGACGGGTGGTTGCGGCCGGTGCCGGTGGGTGTGGTGGGGGAGTTGTATGTGGGGGGTGCGGGGTTGGCGCGGGGGTATTTGGGGCGGGCGGGGTTGACGGCGGGGTCGTTTGTGGCGAATCCGTTCGGGGTGGTGGGGTCGCGGTTGTATCGGACGGGGGATTTGGTGCGGTGGGATGGGTTGGGGTCGTTGGTGTTTGTGGGGCGTGCTGATTTTCAGGTGAAGGTGCGGGGTCAGCGGGTGGAGTTGGGGGAGGTGGAGTCGGTGTTGGTGCGGTGTCCGGGGGTGGTGGCTGCTGCGGTGGTGGTGGGTGAGGGTGGTGGGTTGGTGGGGTATGTGGTGCCGGAGGTGGGGGTGCGGGTGGATCCGGGTGTGGTGGTGGAGTTTGCGGGGTCGGTGTTGCCGGGGGGTGTGGTGCCGTCGGTGGTGGTGGTGTTGGGGGAGTTGCCGGTGACGGCGAGTGGGAAGTTGGATCGTGCCGCACTCCCCGCACCCGTCGTGGCGCGCGGACCCCACCGCGCGCCACGAACAGTTGCGGAACACACACTGGCGTCGGTGTTCGCCGAAGTCCTCGGGCTCGACCAGGTCGGGTTGGACGAGTCGTTCTTCGCGCTGGGCGGCGACAGCATCCTGTCGATCCGGCTGGTGTCCCGTGCCAAGGCACGAGGATTGGTGTTCACGCCGCAGCAGGTGTTCGAGCACCGGACCGCGGCCGCGCTCGCGGCGGAATCGGCGATCGCGGACGCTGAGACCACAGTTACGCTCGCCGAACTCGCGGGCGGCGGCATCGGTACGTTCCCGCCGACCCCGGTGGTCCGGTACCTGATCGAGCGCGGCGGGCACTTCGAGCGGTTCAGCCAGAGCGTGCTGCTCGACCTCCCGGGCGGCATCGACTCGGGCCGGCTCCTCGCGACCGTCACCGCGGTGCTCGCGCGACACGACATGCTGCGGTCACGGCTCTGTAAGGACGCAAACGGGCAGTGGCAGATGGAGACTCGTGCCGCGACCGAGATCGACACCGACTCACTGGTCCGTCGCATCGTCGTCGACCCGGGGTCCGATCCCGGCACGCTGGCAGACCTGATCGCGGCCGAGCACCAAGCGGCCGTGGAGCGATTGCGCCCGTCCGACGGGGTGGTCGTCCAGTTCGTCTGGCTCGACCCGGAGTCCGCCGCCGGGCACCCGGCACGGACCGGACGATTGATCGTGGTGGCACACCACCTCGCGGTCGACGGGGTGTCGTGGCGGATTCTGCTGCCCGACTTCGCAGCTGCCTGGTATCAGATCAGTTCCGGGAGCGTACCGGCCCTCCCGGAACCGGCGACGTCGATGCGCCGGTGGGCGCACGCGCTGGCCGAAGAAGCCGTCCGCAGCGACAGGGCCGCCGAGCTGGGGTGGTGGCAGAACGTCGTCGCCGGACCCGACCCGCTGATCACCGAACGCCCCCTCGATCCGGGCCTGGACCTCGCGACCGCGTTGCAGGACGTGAGTGTCGAGACCTCCCGCGACGACACGTCCGTTCTGCTCACACGCCTCCCGGAGCTGTATCACGGGGGTGTCCTCGACGTCCTGCTGACGGCGCTGGCGGTGGCGGCGTCGAGGTGGCGAGCGGAGCGGGGGATCCCGGGAACGTCGATGCTGATCCGGCTGGAAGGGCACGGCCGGGAGCAGCAGGTGGTGCCCGGTGCCGACCTGTCCCGCACGGTCGGCTGGTTCACGACGGTCTTCCCCGTGCGCGTCGATCTCCGCGGCATCGACCTCGACAACGCACTCGTCGGCGGCCACGACATCGGCAGCGCCGTGAAGCGCGTGAAAGAACAGCTCCGGGAAGTCCCCGACATGGGCATCGGTTACGGACTGCTCCGCTACCTGAACCCGGACACCGCGGGCAGCCTGCCGGGAACGGAACCGGGGCAGATCAGTTTCAACTATCTCGGTCAGGTTCCGGATTCGGCGGACGGTGACACCGCGGTCGGCTGGAGTCCCGCCGACGGGTTCGGCGACCTGCGGTACGTCCCGGACCCCGACATGCCGGCGTCCGCCGCCGTCGAGGTCAACGCGATCGTGATCGGCGGACGACTCCGGGTCGGGTTCGGTTTCCCGGACACTCTGCTCGCGCACGCCGACGTGGAGCGGCTGGCACAACGGTGGCGGGAGTGTGTGTCCGCGTTGGTGTCCCACGCGCACAGTGGGGACGCAGGCGGACTCACACCGTCGGACGTCCCCCTCGTCGACGTGACCCAGGGCGACCTCGACACGTGGGAGAAGCGCTTCGGCGCGCTCACCGACGTGTGGCCGCCCGCACCCCTGCAGGCCGGGTTGCTGTTCCACGCCCTGCTCGCGAAACCGTCGATCGACGCGTACACCGTCCAGGTGGCACTGCACCTGAAGGGTGCCGTCGACCCGGCCCGGATGCGCCGGGCCGCCACCGCATTGCTGGATCGGCACGCGAATCTGCGGGTGGCGTTCGTTCCCGCCCGAGACGGAACATTCGTCCAGGTGGTACCCGCGGACGTCGACCTCCCGTTCCGTGAGATCGACCTCACGGATCTGCCCGAGGCCGCGCGGTCCGCCGAACTGGACCGGGTCCTGACCGCCGACCGGGCCACGCCGTTCGACACGTCCCGGGCACCACTGGTGCGGTTCGTGCTCGTGACGACCGGCAGCCACGAATCCCGGCTCGTGTGGACCAATCATCACACCCTCCTCGACGGATGGTCGATGCCGCTGGCGATCCGCGAGCTGCTCGCGCTCTATGTGGTCGGAGACGACGATGTTTCGGCGTTGCCGCGACCCCGGCCCTACCGAGACTTCCTGTCGTGGCTGCATCGCCGGGACCCTGCGGACTCGCGAGTGGCGTGGGCGACCGCGCTCGCCGGCGTCGACGGTCCGACGCTGCTCCTTCCCGACGCACGGGGACGGCCGCTGTCGGCTCCTCCCGAGAGTGCTCGGTACGCTGTGTCCGAGGAACTGACCGCCGACCTCACCACCCTCGCGCGTACCCGCAACACGACACTGAACACGGTGACGCAGGTGGCGTGGGGCATCGTGCTCGGCGCAGCGACGTCCCGCCACGACGTGACGTTCGGGAGCACCGTGTCCGGACGGTCGCCGCACCTGTCCGGCGTCGAATCGATGATCGGGTTGTTCGTCAACACCGTGCCCACACGCATCACGCTGAACCCCCGGGAAACGCTCGGCCGGCTGCTCGACCGGACACAAGCGGAACAGGCAGCCCTCCTCGACCACCACCACCTCGGTCTCGCCGACATCCAGCGAGCAGCCGGCCCCGACATCGGTTTCGACACGGCAACCGTCTTCGAGTCGTACCCGATCGACCGGGGAGGCCTGACCGAAGACACCGACCTCGCCGGCATCCGGGTGGTCGACGTGAGCGGCGTCGACGCCACGCACTATCCGCTGAGCGTCGCCTTCTCGGTGGACACGCAGCTGCGCATGACGTTTCACTACCGACCCGACCTCGTCGACCGGGCCACCGTCGACGCGATGGCCGGCCGGGTCACCCGGGTGCTCGAGGTGATGGCCTCCGATCCGGATACACCGTTGGCTCGTGTGGATGTGTTGGGTGTGGTGGAGCGGGGGGTGTTGGTGCCGGTGCGGGGTAGGGCTGGTGTGGGGGTGCGGTTGTTGCCGGAGATTTTGGCGGGGGGTGTGGGGTTGGGTGGGGGTGGTGTGGCGGTGTCGTGTGGGGGTGTGGAGTTGTCGTATGGGGAGTTGGATGAGTGGTCGAATCGGTGGGCGCGGGTGTTGATCGGGCGGGGTGTGGGTCCGGGGGTGGTGGTGGGGGTGGGGGTGTCGCGGTCGGTGGAGTTGGTGGTGGCGGTGTGGGCGGTGGTGAAGTCGGGGGCGGCGTTTGTGCCGGTGGATCCGGGGTTGCCGGAGGTGCGGGTGCGGGAGTTGTTGGTGGATTCGGGTGCGGTGGTGGGGTTGTCGGTGTCGGGGGTGGTGTTGCCGTCGGTGGTGGAGTGGTTGCGGGTTGATGATCCGGGTGTGGTGGTGGGGGTGTCGGGGGTGGGGGTGTCGGATGGGGATCGGGTGCGGCGGTTGTGGGTGGGGGATGCGGCGTATGTGATGTATACGTCGGGGTCGTCGGGGCGTCCGAAGGGGGTGGTGGTGACGCATGGGGGGTTGGCGAATTTGGTTGAGGAGGTGCGGGTTCGGTTTGGTTTGTGGTCGGGGTGTCGGGTGTCGCATGTGGCGTCGCCGAGTTTTGATGCGTCGGTGTACGAGTGGTTGATGGCGTTTTCGGTGGGGGCGCGGTTGGTGGTGGCGCCGGCGGGGGTGTTCGGGGGTGCGGCGTTGGGGGAGTGGTTGGAGGTGGAGGGGGTGACGCATTGTTTTGTGACGCCGTCGGTGTTGGCGTCGGTGGAGTCGGGGGTGTTGGGGTCGGTGCGGGTGTTGGTGGTGGCGGGGGAGGTGTTGGGGCCGGAGTTGGTGGCGCGGTGGGCGCCGGGGCGGGAGTTGTTCGATGCGTATGGGCCGACGGAGGTGACGGTGCAGGCGACGGTCAGTGGTGCGTTGGTGGCGGGGGGTGTGGTGACGGTGGGGGGTCCGGCGGTGGGTGTGGAGGTGGTGGTGCTGGACGGGTGGTTGCGGCCGGTGCCGGTGGGTGTGGTGGGGGAGTTGTATGTGGGGGGTGCGGGGTTGGCGCGGGGGTATTTGGGGCGGGCGGGGTTGACGGCGGGGTCGTTTGTGGCGAATCCGTTCGGGGTGGTGGGGTCGCGGTTGTATCGGACGGGGGATTTGGTGCGGTGGGATGGGTTGGGGTCGTTGGTGTTTGTGGGGCGTGCTGATTTTCAGGTGAAGGTGCGGGGTCAGCGGGTGGAGTTGGGGGAGGTGGAGTCGGTGTTGGTGCGGTGTCCGGGGGTGGTGGCTGCTGCGGTGGTGGTGGGTGAGGGTGGTGGGTTGGTGGGGTATGTGGTGCCGGAGGTGGGGGTGCGGGTGGATCCGGGTGTGGTGGTGGAGTTTGCGGGGTCGGTGTTGCCGGGGGGTGTGGTGCCGTCGGTGGTGGTGGTGTTGGGGGAGTTGCCGGTGACGGCGAGTGGGAAGTTGGATCGTGCCGCACTCCCCGCACCGGAAGCTCCGGCGCGTCGATTCCGCGCTCCGGCAACCCCGTTCGAGTCCGTTGTCGCCGAGGTGTACGGCGACGTCCTCGGTGTCGATTGCGTCGGTGCCGACGACGACTTCTTCCGGTTGGGCGGAGACTCGCTGTCGGCCACCCGGGTCGTCGCCCGGGTCGATGCCGCTCTCGGCGTCGACGTCGGCGTGCACGCCCTGTTCGAGGCACCGACCGTGACGGCTTTCGCCGCGCGCGCGGCGAAAGCGGGTGTGCTGACGCACCGGCCGGAGTTGCGGGCAGCGCCGCGCCCCGAACGCATTCCCCTGTCCCTGGCGCAGACCCGCATGTGGTTCCTCAACCAGTTCGACACCTCTTCGCCCGCCTACAACATCGCCATGGCGTTCCGGCTCACCGGCGCACTCGACCTCGGGGCACTGCGGGCCGCGGTATCCGATGTGGTGAAGCGCCACGAATCGCTCCGCACCCGCTTCCCGATGGCCGGCGACGAACCGGTGCAGGTGATCCTCCCTGCTGCTGATTCGGTGCCGGACCTGCCCGTCACACCGGTGCCGAGCGACGAGGAGTTGCGGGAACGGCTGTCGGCGGCGGTCTCGGAGGGGTTCGACGTCACTGCGCAGATCCCGTTGCGGGCCGCCGTGTTCGAGATCTCCGGCACCGATCGCGTGCTGCTGGTCGTGGTCCACCACATCGTTGCGGACGGAGTGTCGATGGTCCCGCTCGCCCGCGACATGATGGTGGCGTACACCGCGCGGGCGGCCGGATACACCCCGGAGTGGCACCCGCCCACGGTCCAGTACGCCGACTTCACGCTCTGGCAGCGTCAGCTCCTCGGGTCGGAGGACGATCCGCAGTCGATGGTGTCGCAGCAACTGGACTACTGGCGCACCACGCTGTCCGGCCTCCCCGCCGCCCTGGACCTGCCCGCCGACCGCCCGCGGTCGATGCAACGCACACCCGACGGGAGCAGGGTCGGATTCGAGATCGACGCCGTTCTGCACCGCCGGCTGCTGGCGACGGCGTCCACGCACCAGTCGACCGTGTTCATGGTCGCGCACGCCGCCCTGGCCGCCTTCCTCGCGCGGATGTCCGGTACCGAGGACATCGCCGTCGGCACCCCGGTCGCCGGGCGCGGCGAGGCCGCCCTCGACGACGTGATCGGGATGTTCGTCAACACCGTGGTGCTTCGGACCGTCGTCTCCGACGCGAGCCGGTTCTCCGAACTGCTCGAGCAGGTGCGCGACGTCGATCTCGGTGCGTACGCCCACGCGGAGGTGCCGTTCGAGAAGGTCGTGGAAGCGCTCGATCCGCCCCGCTCGACGGCACACTCACCGCTGTTCCAGGTGCTGCTCGAGTTCCAGAATGTCGAGCGCCCCGACCTTTCGCTGCCCGGCGTCGAGGTCGAGGGCATCGACCTCGGTGCGACGATCGCCAGGTTCGACCTGCAGCTGACGTTGTCCGAGGAGTACACGGACGACGGAACACCGGCCGGCATCACGGCCGGTTTCACCTACGCCACCGACCTTTTCGACGCCGAAACCGTCGCCGGCCTGGCCGACCGGTTCGTCCGGATGCTCGACACCGCCGTCACCGACCCGTCGATCAGGGTCGGCGACCTCGAGATCCTCGACGCCCTCGAACGGGACGAACTCGTACCCATGCGCGGCTTTCCCGCGGCCGCGGAACGCACGCTCCCGGACGTCCTCACCGCGGGCGCTGCGCTCGCACCGGGGGCGACCGCAGTGTCGTGCGAAGGCGTCACCGTGTCCTACCGGGAACTCGACGAGCGGTCGAACCGACTGGCCAGGGCGCTGATCCGTCGGGGTGCCGGACCGGACGCCTTCGTCGCGATCGGCGTGCCGCGATCGCTCGAATGGGTGCTGTCGGTGTGGGCGGTCGCGAAATCGGGGGCGGCGTACGTGCCGGTCGATCCCGCCCTGCCGCCCGCGCGCACCGGCAGTATGCTCGAGGATTCGGGCGCGGTGGTCGGGTTGACGGTGACGGCGCACCGTGACCGGTTGCCCGGCGTGGTGCCGTGGCTGCTGCTCGACGATCCCGAGGTGGCGAACGGGTACTCCAGCGACCCGGTGACCGACGCCGACCGTCCGCGTCCGCTGAGAGTCGACCACGCCGCGTTCCTGCTCTACACGTCGGGGTCGACGGGAACACCGAAGGGGGTCGTGCTCACGCACGGCGGACTCGCGAATCTCGCAGTCGAGGAACGGGAACGGTTCGCATCCATGCACGGTGCGCGGGTGTCGCATCTGGCGTCACCGAGCTTCGACGCGTCGTTGTTCGAACTGCTGATGGCGTTCGCCGTCGGCGCGACACTGGTCGTCGTGCCACCGACGGTCCTCGGGGGACGGGAACTGGCCGAACTCCTCGCGAGCGAACACGTCTCGCACGCATTCTTCACACCCACGATCCTGGACACCCTCCGCCCCGAGGACGTTCCGTCCCTGCGGATTCTCGCCGTCGCGGGCGAGCGGTTCCCACCCGAACTGGCCGACCGCTGGACCCCGGGACGATTCGTCTTCAACGGATACGGACCCACCGAGGCGACGGTGCAGACCACGATCAGCGAGGTGCTGTCGCCGGACGAACCGGTGAACGTGGGAGGCCCGGGGCGGGGCGTCGACGTGATCGTGGTGAACACATGGTTGCAGCCCGTTCCGGTGGGGGTGATCGGGGAACTGTACGTCGCGGGGCCGGGGCTCGCGCGCGGCTACCACCGGCGGTCGGCGCTGACGGCCGCGTCCTTCGTGGCGAACCCGTTCGGCGAACCCGGCTCCCGCATGTACCGGACCGGCGACCTCGTGCGGTGGAGCGAGGTCGGCAGACTGGAGTACGTGGGACGCAACGACTTCCAGGTGAAGATCCGGGGCCAGCGGGTGGAACTCGGTGAAATCGAATCGGTGCTGGCCCGCTGCGACGGCGTCGGCCGCGCGGCGGTCACCGTGCACAGCGGCACCGGCGACCGGCTGGTGGGATACGTGACCGCCGAAGCCGGGGCGAGCATCGACACCGCCGGGGTACTCCGGTACGCCGGATCCCACCTCGCCCCGTACATGGTGCCCGCCCAGCTGGTGGTGCTCGACCGGCTGCCCGTCGGCCGCACCGGCAAGCTCGACCGGCGAGCGCTACCCGCACCGGTGCTCGCGCCCAGAGAATTCCGGGCACCCGCCACCCCGGTCGAGGAGGCGGTGGCGGAGGTCTTCGCCGACGTCCTCGGCATCGAACGCGTCGGAGCCGACGACGACTTCTTCGAACTGGGCGGGAACTCGCTCGTCGCGACCCGGGTGGCGTCCGCGCTCCGCGACCTGCTCGGCACCGACGTCGCGCTGCAATGGATCTTCCGCAACCCCACCCCGGAGGGCCTGGCTCGCCGCATCGTCGACCCGTCGGCGCTCGGAAGCATGCCGGCGGACGACGTGCTGAACGTCGTCGTTCCGTTCCGGGCGTCCGGTGCGCAACCCGCGCTGTTCTGCCTGCACCCGGCGGGCGGACTCGCGTTGGGATACGCCGGACTGATGAAATACGTCTCGCCCGACCGCCCGGTGTACGGGCTGCAGCTGCCGGTCCTCAGTGGCGGAACGACGTTCGAGTCGATGGCGCAGCTCGCCCACCGATACGTCGTCGAGATGCGCGCGGTGCAGCCGCAGGGGCCCTACCACCTGCTGGGCTGGTCCCTCGGCGGTGTCATCGCCCAGGCCGTCGCCGTCGAACTCCGTGAGTCCGGCGCCGAGGTCGGCACACTCGCGATGATGGACAGCTACGTCGCGGAGGGCGAAAACTTCGGTGACCTCGAGGTGAACGCCGAGGAGTGGCTGCACGGGCTGGGTGTCGAGTTCGAGGGCGAGGGCGACACCGGCATGTCGTACCGCGAGCAACTGGTCGAGATGCTCGGACGATCCTTCGGCCGCGACCCCGCTTTCGCGTCTACCCTCCTCGGTCGCATCAGCACCGGCCTGGAGAACTCGAAGCAGATCTCCACCGGATACCGGCCGCGAGTGTTCGACGGCGACCTGTTGTTCTTCAGCGCCGCGCAGTCCGCCGACGGGGAGGAAGGCGAACGGCCGTCGCCGAGTGTCTGGCAGCCCGCGATCACCGGCGTGATCGTCGAACACAAGGTGGAGTGCGACCACCTGCGGATGACCACACCGGAAGCCCTCGCGGTCATCGGGCCGATCCTGGAGCGCTCCCTGGGGTCACGCCCCGATCGCACTGCCGATGACGGGCCAGGACTCCCGTAACTCGGTCTCGAACAGCCCCCACGAATGCGTGCCCTGCGACAGATAGGCGAACGTGGCGGGAATCCCCAGCGAGTGCAGCCGCGACTGGAACGCGGCCGCGCACACGTTGGTCACCATCTCGACGACGCTGCCGCCGATCGTCTGGGGCACCACCAGCACGGGGTCGTGGTTGTCGATGCTGCCGGGAAGCCCGTTGCCGCTCGAGACGAACAATTCTGTGCCGCGCAGTCGTTCGGCATTCAGAATCGGGTCGTGTACCCGCCACCGCGGATCCATGGCGGAGCCCCACATGTTGGCCGCATTGCCGCCGCCCCGCAGTTCCACCATCGACCGCACCATCGCCTGGCCCAGCAGTCCGCTCGTCGCGGCACACCCGCTGTACGAGCCGACGGCACGATAGAAACCCGGAGCCTGAATGGCGAGGTCGAGTACCGCGCCGCCTGCCATCGACACCCCGCCGATGGCGTTCGCCCCCGTGGTCGCGAAGCGGCTGTCGATGGCGGCGGGGAGTTCGGTCGTCAGGTACGTCTGCCACTTGTTCCGGCCGAGGACCGGGTCGTCGGCATCCCAGTCGGTGTACATGCTGTACTGGCCGCCGATCGGCATTACCACGTTGACGTGCTTGTCGGCGAAGAAGTCCCGCACACCGGTGTTGTTGAACCAGGAGATCCCGTCCGACCCGCCGCCGATCCCGGTGAGCAGGTAGAAGGTGGGCGCCGGAGCGCCCGATGCGGGAGAGATGACGTCGTTGGCCACCCACCGGCCCATCGACTCCGAATACACGTCCACCCTGGTGATGCGGGGCTCGGCGGACGCCGACGGCGGGCCGAGCACCGCCCACACGGATACGACCAGCAGTATCACCGCCAGTACACGCAGAGAGATCGAGGATCGCAGAGCTTCGAACGTTCGCATGGACGCCCCCTGGCTGTGGCCTGCCCTTCCAATCTAGGTCTGCGGGGTACCTGCTTGGTGCGGTTCCAGCGAACCGGTGTAAAGATGATTCGGTGACCGACAACGACCGGCCCGACGAACGTTTCACCCTCGCAAGCGAGCGGACGTTCCTCGCCTGGATGCGGAGTTCGCTTGCACTTCTGGCCGGTGGCATCGCGATGATCCACCTGGTCCCCGAATTCAGCACGGGGTGGGTGCGGACGACCCTCGGCCTGATCCTGATCGGTCTCGCCGCAGCCGCGGCCCTCGTCGGCATGCGGCGGTGGTCGCAGGTCGAGAAGGCCCTGCGCGACGGCGCACCGATGCCGCCGCCCCACGAGCTGTGGCTGTTCGCGGTGACACTGACGGTGGTGGCACTGGGAGCGGCGCTCGCCAGCCTGGTGGCTGCGCTCTAACCTGCAGAAGAGGTTTGCATCTCGCGAACCGGACGTGAAGACGAAGGAGTACACGGTGGCCCACGAACTCAAGCTCGGTTACAAGGCGTCCGCGGAGCAGTTCGGTCCGCGGGAGTTGGTGGAGCTGGGTGTTCTGGCGGAGGCACACGGTATGGATTCGGCGACGGTGTCGGACCATTTCCAGCCGTGGCGGCACGAGGGTGGTCATGCGCCGTTCTCGTTGGCGTGGATGACGGCGGTCGGGGAGCGGACGGAGCGGTTGCAGTTGGGGACGTCGGTGATGACGCCGACGTTCCGGTACAACCCGGCGGTGGTGGCGCAGGCGTTCGCGACGATGGGGTGTCTGTACCCGGGGCGGATCATGCTCGGGGTGGGCACCGGAGAGGCGCTGAACGAGATCGCGACGGGTTTCGCGGGGGAGTGGCCGGAGTTCAAGGAGCGATTCGCGCGGCTGCGGGAGGCGGTCCGATTGATGCGTGAGCTGTGGCTCGGCGATCGGGTCGATTTCGAGGGGGAGTACTTCACCACGAAGGGGGCGTCGATCTACGACGTGCCCGAGGGTGGGATTCCGGTGTACATCGCGGCCGGTGGTCCGGTGGTGGCCCGGTACGCCGGTCGGAGCGGTGACGGGTTCATCTGCACGTCCGGGAAGGGCATGGAGCTGTACACGGAGAAGTTGATGCCTGCGGTCGCGGAGGGGGCGGAGAAGGCCGACCGTGATGTGGCGGAGATCGACAAGATGATCGAGATCAAGATTTCGTACGACACGGATCCCGAGTTGGCGCTGGAGAACACGCGGTTCTGGGCGCCGTTGTCGTTGACGCCGGAGCAGAAGCACAGCATCGATGATCCGATCGAGATGGAGAAGGCAGCGGATGCGTTGCCGATCGAGCAGGTGGCGAAGCGGTGGATCGTGGCGTCGGATCCGGATGAGGCGGTGGCGCAGATCCGCCCGTATCTCGATGCGGGGTTGAACCACCTGGTGTTCCACGCTCCCGGCCACGATCAGAAGCGGTTCCTGGAACTCTTCGAGCGGGATCTGGCGCCGCGGTTGCGTGGGTAGGCGGCTTCGCCGCCCGTGCGCCTTTTTGGTAGTGGGTGCTACCAGAAAGGCGCACGGGTGCGGAGCGCCTCAGAGCATGTTCACGCGCTTGTAGAGGTGCCGGGAAGGACCGCCCAGCAGATCGGCGTCGTCCAGGAACCGCATGAGCGGCTGCGAACTCTCGCGGATCTTCTCGGCCCGGAATCGGTTGTTCTTCGCCTCGCGGAGCGCGCGTTCGGTGTCCAGTCCGGCTGCCGCGTAGACGGCGGGATTGATCATGCTGGAGACGATCAGATTGGACGCGATAGCGATGCAGGCGCGGCTCGCAGCACGGTGCGCCTTGCTCATGCCCTGGGCCCGTCGCAGGGTCTCCTCCCGGGCGAAGCGCATGTGCCGGGCTTCTTCGACCACGTGAATCTTGCTGGTGACGCGGACGATCGGCTGGACGCGTGTGTCCTTCATCCAGTCGCGCTGCATGACGTCGAGGATCTCTTCGGCGACGAGAATGCCGGCGTACGCGACCTCTCCCGAGGCGAGCGCCTTGAACCCGCGGCCCAGGGTGACCACCGACTTGCGCGGAACGTAGGAGGGGCATCCGAACTTCTCGGCGGTGCGAGCGAACATCACCGAGTGCCTGCACTCGTCGGCCACTTCGGTCAGCGCGAACTGGAAGTGGGCCTGCGATGCGTCCTTGGCGTACATGTCCCGGATGACCATCTGCTGAAGGATCATCTCGAACCAGATTCCGGTGCCCATGATCGAGGACACCTCGTGCTTCGTCAGCGTGATCTGCTGTTCGAACGTCATCTCGTCCCACATCGGCGTGCCGTACAGCGAGGACCACTCTGGGGTGAGGCCGTACAAATCGTCGGGGACCGGTGCGTCCCAGTCCACCTCGACGGTCGGGTCGTACGACATGCGTGCGGAGGACTGGAGAAGCCGGGCGCCGGTGTCCTGGCGATCCGTGATCTTTGGATTGCGGAGAGCGAGCGTCGAGCGTGCCATGAAATCCTCCATGTCAGTGTGACCAGCAGTTACACCTAATCATGTCGAAGTAACCTCTTGACGTCAATGCCTCTGGTGTACAAATTGTGGACAACGGCCGGGCAGTTCTTCGGGCGTCAAGGCCTCGGTGATGATCCCCACAACTGCGACCCAAGGCTTGCTCAAAATTTGCCAATCGTCTGTAGTGAGTTCTCGGCAGCGGGCCCGGATGATCCCTTGCCCTGGCATCACCCTGCAGAAAGCGGAATGAACCCATGTCTGATCAGAAGAGTGCCGCCCAGCCCCACAGCCCCGACGTCGTCGTCGGCGCTCGCGTTCGGGTCCGCCGCGACTCCGACGCTCCCGCGCCCGGTGTCGTGATCGAGGATTTCGCGGACCTGTCCCAGTCGGAGGGACTCCTCGGACGTGATTGGGCGCCCGTGCACCGCTGGGCCGTCGCTCTCGACGACGGACGCCTCGTGTTCGCCGACGACGGCGAACTCGACCTCGACGCCGAAGCACCGCAGGCGGCGCGTGGCTGATTCAGCCGAGCCTGTCGGCGACATCCTGAAGTTGCTCGACTGTGCCTGCAGCGATGGTTCGCACATGTTCGGTGACGACGGAAATCGGCCAGTCCCACCACGCGATCCGCACCAGTGCGGCGATCTCGGATTCCGAATAGCGGTCCTTGATGTGGACGGCCGGATTCCCGCCCACGACCGCATAGTCCGGCACGTCCCGCGTCACCACCGAACCGGTCGACACAATCGCGCCGTGCCCGATGCGGACGCCAGGCATGATCGTCGCGTTGCCTCCGATCCACACGTCGTTGCCGACGACGGTGTCGCCCCGCGACGGTAGATCCGCGAGCAGATCGGCGTGCTGGGCCCACGACCCGCCCATGATCGGAAACGGGAACGTCGAGACTCCGCTCATCCGATGATTTGCGCCGTTCATGATGAACGTCGTCCCGGTCGCGAACGCGCAGAACTTGCCGATGATCAGCCGGTCCGGCCCGTAATGGTGCAGGACATTGCGCGTTTCGAACTCGTCCGCGAACTCGGGATCATCGTAGTAGCTGTACTCCCCGACCTCGATCAGTGGATTCTCGATCAGAGGTTTCAGCAGGACCACCCGAGGCTGACCCGAAACGGGATGCAGGGTCATCGGATCCGGTGCGGCATTCGTGGGCAACTACTTCTCCATTCCTCGGCGCAGGCAGGCGTGCGCGATCTCCTGTATAGCGCCGTACTGCCCTGCGCTGCATGTGCTTTTCAGGGGCATCGGCTATTGCCGGTGTTCACGAACTGGTGCTAGTGTCGAACGACCTTGGGGGAGGTTGGTCCCCTCGCAAGAGAAGATCAGCAGTGCTCACCTCCCGCGCGCCCGGCCGTCTGGTCCTCGTCTGGCGAAGTTATGATCGAATCCAGGCGATAAGTTCTGCTGTGCTCACGGGCCGTGTAGGACCTGATCTGCGCCGGCATCGAGCAACGCGATTCGATCATCGATGGAGTGAAAGGCGCCGACCCCGATGAGCGCGGCTGCGAATCGCGTGGCTCTCAGGGCATGCACTGTGGCGAGCCCACTGCGGCGATGCGATCGAATATCGACGATTGCCACATCCCGAGGCAGCGCGCCATTTTCGCGCAGGCGGGCGATGACGGATCGCTCCAGATCGGCGTCGACAAGCACCATGCATGCGGAATGCACGGTGTGGGCGAGGGGCGTGTTCATCGGCATTCCCTGGACTGCGTTCCCCGCGATGAACGCGCGCCGTCCATCTCTGGGTCTGCTCTGTGGAGCCGTCAGTCGGCGGTGACGCCGTCGAACTCCGTCGCACAGGCAGCGCCGCCAGATGTGCCCTCCCGTGGAGTCCGCGAGACGCCGCGCGGCCGGCCCCTCCGCACGGTGCCCGCGGTTCCCGATACTGGGCCAGAAAGGTGTGGTGGTCTCTCGCTGCATGTCACCGAGTCCGCTGGCCGGGGCCGGGTTCGTCGCATCCGATCGCTGCGCCGGGTTCGGTGTGGTCGGGCGCGAACATCGCCTCGAGATGGGCCTTGATCTCCTCGGTACTCATCGTCCCGTGCGGGCCGCGGGTCCGTGTGCCGGGGTGGCCTGTGTCCTCGATGAGTTCATGTGTATGGTTCCTTGCCTTCGTATCGTATTAATCAGGTTTCACCGGAAGGGGTTTCGTCACGTCATCAGCTCAATGGACGTGAGGTCCCACGCCGACAGGACCGGAAAGGTTGGTCGGGGAAGCGGGGCAGGGCAGGTCCGTGTGGGGTCAGAGGCCCACGGCGTGTTCGAGTGCGTCGAGTTCGCGGCCGAGGTGGGAGGTCAGCGTGTGCAGGTGCGGCACGGTGCGGCGGCATCCGGTGATCCCGAACGAGATGATGTCGTCGTTGCTGGTGCAGGTGATGTTGAGTCCCTGCCCGTCGACGGGGATCGAGAGCGGGTACACCGCGTCGAGCCTGGCACCGTTCCAGTACAGCGGGCGGCGTGGCCAGGGGACGTTGGAGATGATCAGGTTGAACGGTGGACGCAGCTTCGGATGGTGCCCGAACAGCATGCTTGCGCCGGCTGGGCTGGCGCCGAGTCTGCAGTGACACTTCTCGACATCCTTCCCTCCCTTCGTGGAACCACCACGTCCCGGTTGGATCCGACGGTGTGGCCGGTGACCACCCACTATCGTCACGGGCGCATCACGGTCGGCGGCGTCGACCTGGACGAGGTGGCCGATCGGTTCGGTACGCCGACCTACGTGCTCGACGAAGTGGGCCTGCGCGGCGCGGGTGCGACGATCTCGCGCGGGTTCCGCCGCACCGAAGTCCTCTGCGGCACCAGTTCTTTGCTCACCGGCGGCGTCGCACTGGCGGTTGCCGGGCTGCGCTGCGATGCCGCACCGAACCCGGACGACATCTCTGATCGGATGCTGACCGCGGTCGCGGTGATGTGCGATACGTACCGCGAGCACCAGGTGCTGATGACTGAATTGCATGTCGGGATCGCCACGGGCGGCACCGACAGCGACGGAGCATCCGGACTCGGGGATGCTCTGGAGAACGCCGTCGACGAGGCGTGCATTCGAAACCGCCTTCCCTGCCCACGTATTGCTGTGGATTTCGGTGACTCGATCACGGGACGAGCGGCGGTGACGGTGACCCGGGTTCGCGGAGTCGATCGCATCGACTCCGGGAGGCCCGTCATCGTGGAGGGCAGTGCTGGGTCAGCGATCGCCGTTACCGCTGGGGAACCGGTCGCCGCGGCCATCGCGAACCGCCACCCGCTCGGCCCCACCGAGATCTTCCCAATCGTCGACAGTCGCGGTGTGATGGGAGACCATTTCTGCTCCGGAGTTGTTCTGTCGCAGGATATTAGGGCTGGGGACGTGGTGGCGTTGGTCGGTCGCGACGGTAGGGACCTGTTGGACTCGGCGCAAGTGGTCTCCGTCGCCCACGGCCGTATCCATCAGATCCCGGCCGAATAGAGTTGCAGGCGTTCACCCGGCAACATGGCACTGAGGTAGTCGTCGCGTAGCGCGGACTCGAAAAAGTGCCGGGTGAATGTCGAGGAGCCGCGATCGACGCATGCCGTGGGTGGGAGTGCTGCGTGTCAGGGTAGGCCCTGTGCCGACGGCACTCTCCGTCGGTTACGCGTGCAGGGGCCGGACCGGCGGTGACCTCAGTGTGAGGGGAAGCCCGGCCGCTTCGGCACAGCGGATCCGCATCTTCGATGCTGTCGGGATCGTCGCCTCGGACGAGTCCGGTGTGGATGGTGGCGGCGATCGCGCGGATGCGCCCGGCCGGGTCGCGGACGTCGGCGAGGGGGCGGCGGGGCAGGTGGTACTCGGTGCGGTTGACGGCGTTGGTGCCCAGGCGCATGCGGGTGGGGTTGGTGCAGTCGCACTGGTGGCACACCACCGCGTCGTCGGCGCCGAACCACCCCAGCCGTGGAATGACCCCGCGTTCGAGCTGATAGGCGAACAGGTGCGCCGGGACCGTGCCGCGGCGGGACGGTCCCGGGCAGGCTCGCCGCCTAGTTGACTGGTGGGGTGCGGTATTCGAAAGGTGCGGTACTCCTCCATCCGCCGATTGTCGACACAGAACGCCCGAGGTGGTGTATGGATACCGTCAAGAATCAGTCCGGATACTTCCCCGGGGCCGGTCGACGGCCGACTCTTGTCTGATCCGCGTCGATGACATTGGAAGGAAGACCCTGCCGTGGACCCGTTCGTCCTGACTCTCGTGCTCTTGGGATCGTTCCTCGGGGTAGCCCTGATACTCCGCCACATCAATACCCGCCCACCTGCCCGCCCTGGGCGTTCCGAAGGCCCGTCCGGTGCCGGTCCCCGCCGGTGACCGGCACCCGCACCCGTCCCGGCCGCGGCTGCAATGACCACGGCCTGGCATGTGATTTGCGATATGTCGCGCATTCAGGGTTCGGCTGCCCTACCGCCCGTGGGTAAGACCGCAGTTCGGGAGCGAAAGGAATCCGCAGTGCTGCCCGTAGGGCCCTCATCGCCCCCGACCGAGAAGATCACCTCCGGTGCCGGAGACTGGCGGGAGGACGCCGCGTGTCGCGGTATCGAATCGTCGGTGTTCTTCCCCCCGGACGGGGAACGCGGTCACGCCCGGGCCCGACGCGAAGCGCGGGCCCGACGGAGCTGCCAGGACTGCCCCGTGTTCCGCCGGTGCCGCGACCACGCCCTCGCCGCGGGGAACCATACGGAATCTGGGGCGGCATGACCGAAACTGACCGCAGACGACACGCCCGCCGCCGCGTCGCGACCAGCACCGGCCTCTCACACCGCGCCAGCCTCTACCAGCCTTTACCAGCCTCTACCAGCCTCTACCAGCCTCTACCAGCCTCTACCAGCATCGAGGAGCTCGATGGCGGTCGTCGTGTCCGCACCCCCGTGAGATTGGGCCACAGGTTCACCTCACCGGGAACGTAGGCGAGCCGCCGGTGCAGCGACACCGAGTCGCGCCACGGGTCACCGCCCAGAAGGCGGGCATTGCCCGAATCCGCGCGCAGCAGGCCGAGCAGCACCCGGATGGTCGTCGACTTGCCGGACCCGTTGGGGCCGAGGAATCCGTGCACCTCCCCCGGCCCCACCTCGAGGTCGAGGCCGTCCAGTGCGCGGGTCGGCCCGAACGTCTTGACGAGATTCTCCACTGAGATCGCAGCCATGACGGGACGTCGAAAGTTGGTCACACGGGCTCCCTCCGGATGTCCGGACTGGCGGCGATCAACTCGCTGACCGTCTCGGGGGCCTCACGCAACGCCAGGTGCCCGACCCGGTCGAGGATGCGAATATCCACGCCGAGCAGCTCCCTGACCCGCGGGCGCAATCGTGCCGGAGTGATCAGCCGGTCGTGCTCACCGGTGGCGACGACCACCGGGACGCGCCCGGACCAGCGGAGCACGGTACCGGCCGGCAGACGGGGCGGCAGCCTCCCGGGAAAGCAGTGTTCGGCGATCATCGTGTACCAGCTCACCAACCCCATGTCGGGGACCGAGCGCGGCGACTCCAGGTACGACAGCAGTTGCTCACTGTGCTCGAGGGTGGGGTCGAAGCTCCATTTCGTGCGCAACCACGTCAGTTCCGGTGTGCGGCGCAGGGAGACGATGCCCGCGGGGTTGAGCAGAACCAGCTTCGCGACCCGCTCGGTGGGCGTGGAGGCGAGGGCAATCGCGGCGCCGAGAGAATGTCCGACCAGGATCAGCGGTTCGGCTACCAGTTGCGGAAGCAACGCGTCGAGCCAGTGACCGTACGTTTGCAACGAGTGGCGATGACGGTGCGGCCGCCGAGACGAACTCAGACCCGGCTCCCCGGGCAGGTCCGGGACCAGGATCCGGTGCCGGCCCCGTAACGCGCACACGGTCGCCAGGGTGGTTGCGGAGTTCAGGCCCGCCCCCGGAAGCAGCACGACCGGCGGCCGGCCGGCACTCGTCCCGGCGGACAGCACGGTGGTGGCGCCCAACGGCGTGTCGAGCCGCGCGAGGGAGTGCGGCACCGACCATTGCTCGAGGCGGTCCCGGCAGCTACGGCGGACCGGAACGCTGTCCCCGGAGTCGTGGTAGATGCCGTGTGTGGCGATGGGCACGTGCTTCATCGCACGCGCCGCGAGACAACGTGATTCGAACCGATCACGTGGCGATGACTGACACGACGAAAAAGGGATGCGGTGCGCATGATGAGGCCTCGGTCCGGTCTTGTATGCGAAAAAACTTGCCGACCAGACTTCCCGGCGCACCACGATCACCTTATCGCGAAAAGTCCCTGGTGCGCGTAAACAATGCGCTAAAGCGCGCCCACCCGGCGCAGGCGGTGGTAGCGGGGATCGGTTACGGTCTGCCGGAGCAGAGCTCGAGCTCGGATCGGCCCCGAGACGTCCGCTGCCGGCACGCCCCCGGTGGGGATAGGCGTGCTCTCCGCGGCGGCTACCGGTCGAGGGTGGCGTACCACCGGTCGATGAGGGTGCGGTCACGCTTTGTGCGTCGGCGAAGCCACCGGTGCCCGAATGATCTCCGCCGACGAAGAGTCCGGCTACCTGGACCTCCTGCTGGCGCACCCGATCAGTCGCACCCGGCTCCTGCTCGAGCGCCTCGCCGCCCTGATCGTGGGCGCCGCACTGATCGCGGTCGTCGTCCTGGCCGGGCAACTCGCCGTACGCGGCAGCGCTCAGCTCGACAGCATCAGCGTCGCGAACTTCGCCGCACAGGCCGTGCACCTGACACTGCTCGCCATCTTCTTCGGGGCGGTGGCCGTGGCCATCGGTGCCGCCACCGGGCGTTCCCGTGCAACGGTGTTCGGCGCCACCGCCGGCCTCGGCGTCCTCGGCTACGCCGTCAACGGGTTCGCCCCACAGATCGGTGTCGAGTGGCTGCGCTACCTCACACCGATGCACTACTACATCGGCGGGGAGCCGATGGAAAACGGTGTGCAAGTCTTCGACGCCGTGATTCTTGTCCTCCTCACCGTCCTCGTTACCGCCGCCGGTGCCCAGCTGTTCAACCGCCGCGACATCGCTCGATGACGGTCGGCGCCGCGGACACGTTGCGGTGACGCTCGAATACTCGTCCACCAGGACCAGTCGGTGCACCGCTCATGTGCCGAGCTCGCCGAGAAGGTCATCGATCGCTCTGCGTCGGTGTACACCGCGACCAGGCTCGGCCCGACCACCAGTAGGGCGCTGAAACCGAGCAGGAGCCACGAGGAAATCGCGTGGCGGGGTCACCACGGACGTCTGATCGAATCCGATGTCTTGATCGGTCCCCGGTTGCCGGTCATGGGGAATCACCTCCGCGGGACTCGATATACACGTCGGGGATTCCGTCCTGATCCAGGTCGATCGCTTCCTCCTCGGCGATCTGCCGGTACACGCGGTTGCGGATCCGCAGCACCATCGTCGCGAGCAGCGCCGCGATCAGCGACCCGCACAGCACCCCGATCTTGACATGATCGTCGCGGACGCTCGCCCCGCCGTAGGCGAGTTCCCCGATCAGCAGCGACACGGTGAACCCGATCCCGGCGAGCATCGCCAGACCGAAGATGTCGATCCACCGCAGCCCCGAATCCAGGGTGGCGCGGGTGAACTTCGCCAGCACGAACGTGGTGCCGAAGATTCCCGTGGTTTTCCCGACGACCAGGCCGGCGACGATGCCGAGGGTGACCGGATCCTCGAACGCGCTCGTCAGCCCGGTCATCCCACCGACAGTGACCCCGGCGGCGAAGAACGCGAACACCGGCACCGCGAACCCCGCCGAGAGCGGCCGGATCCGGCGCTCGAAATGCTCGGCCAAACCGGGACCGGCCTCCGGCCCACCGGCGGCCTCACTGCGGATCACCGGAACCGTGAATCCGAGCAACACCCCCGCGGCGGTGGCGTGTACCCCGGAGGCATGCACGAGTCCCCAGGTCAACAAGGCCAGGGGGATCAACAGCCACCACGACCGGTTCCGCCGGTGCACGGCGAACGCGAACACGGCCAACGGCACCGCCGCCGCGGCCAACGGCAGCGCGGAGAGGTGGCCGGTGTAGAACACGGCGATGATGGTGATCGCCAGCAGATCGTCCACCACCGCCAACGTCAGCAGGAAGATCCGCAGCGTGGAGGGCAGGTGGGTGCTGATCACCGCCAGCACCGCCAGCGCGAACGCGATGTCGGTGGCCGTCGGGATCGCCCACCCGCGCAGGGCGCCGTCCCCGGTGCGCAGGTTCACCAGCACGAACAGGATCGCCGGCAGCGCCATCCCCCCGGCTGCCGCGGCGATCGGCAGCACCGCCCGGGCCGGGTCGCGCAGGTCACCGGCGACGAACTCGCGTTTGAGTTCCAGCCCGACGACGAAGAAGAAGATCGCCAGCAGCCCGTCTGACGCCCATGTTTCCAACGGCAGGTGCAGGTGCAGCGCTGCGGGGCCGACCGTGAAGTCCCGCACCGCGTCGTAGCCGCCCGACCAGGGCGAATTCGCCCAGATCATCGCGACGACCGTCGCCGCGAGCAACAGGCCGCCCCCGACGGTTTCCCTCCGCAGGATCACGGCGATCCGCGACGCCTCCGCCCACGATCCTCGGGAAAACAGCGGGGCGCGTGGGGAACGGGTATTGCTCACGAGATGCCTTCCGGTCGAGATTGCACGACCGCCGACCAGACTTCCCGGCTCACCGATCTCACCCTATCGTGGACGGCACCCGCCCGGTGTGGCTCCCGCTCGACCCACAGATCCTCAGCCACCACTGACCAGCCGTGTTCGGCGTCGGCGACCGCCGGGGTTACCCTCCTGTTCGTGACTTCACGCACCGGCGCGTCGCCGTCGACCGCGCTGCGACGGGCGGCGGATCGGGTGACCCTGTCCCCTGTCCGGGTGGTGGCCCTGGGTTTCGCGGCCGCGGTGGCGATCGGCACCGGACTGCTGCTGGTGCCCGCCGCGAGCCAACCGGGAACCGAGACCGGCGTCGTCGACGCCCTGTTCACGGCGACGTCGGCGATGTGTCTGACCGGGCTGGTCGTCGTCGACACCCCCACCCACTGGTCGGGGTTCGGCCAGGGCATCATCCTCGGCCTGATCCAGGCCGGCGGCTTCGGGATCATGACGATGGCGTCGGTGGTCGGGCTGATGCTCGCCAACCGGATCGGGCTGCGCGCCCGCCTCAACGCCGCCGCCGAGGTCCGCGCATCCGGTCTCGGTGACGTACGCAGCGTCGTCATCGGCGTGGTCCGGATCAGCATCCTCATCGAAACCGTCACCGCCATGTGCCTGGCGGCCCGCTTCGCGCTCGGCTACGACGAACCACCCGGCCGCGCCCTGTGGCTCGGGGTATTCCATGCGATCTCGGCGTTCAACAACGCCGGGTTCGCGCTCTACAGCGACAACATCATCGGCTTCGCCGACGACCCGTTCATCTGCCTCCCGCTGCTGGCCGCGGTCATCCTCGGCGGCATCGGATTCCCGGTGCTCTTCGAGGTGGGCCGGCGCGTGCGCGGCAAGTCCCGCCGGTGGAGCCTGCACACGAAGCTGACCGTCACGGTCACCGCCATCCTGTTGATAATCGGCCCGGCGCTGGTGCTGGCGCTCGAGTGGGGCTACACCCTGCGCGGACACGACCTCGGGTCGAAGCTGCTGGTTGCCGCGTTCCAGGGCATCATGCCCCGCACCGCCGGATTCAACAGCGTCGACTACGCCCAGATGGACCCCGCCACCCTGCTGGTGACCGATGTGCTGATGTTCATCGGCGGCGGCAGCGGCGGCACCGCCGGCGGCATCAAGGTCACCACCTTCGCGCTGCTGCTGTTCGCGATCGTCGCCGAGGTCCGCGGCGAGCGGTCGGTGGTGATCTTCGACCGGCGGATCGGCCCCCGTGTGCAACGGCAGGCGCTGGCGGTGGCCCTCATCGGTGTGGCCCTGGTCATGGTCCCCACCATCGTGCTGCTCGCCGGCACCGCCTTCGATCTCAACGTCCTGCTCTTCGAGGTAACCTCCGCATTCGCGACCGTGGGGCTGTCCACCGGCATCACCGCGCAACTCCCCGCCTGGGGCCAGTTGATCCTGGTGATGCTGATGTATCTCGGCCGCATCGGCTCCATCACCCTGGTCAGCGCACTCGCCGCCCGCCACCGGGACCGCCGCTACGAACTCCCCGAAGAAAGGCCCTTCATTGGCTAGGAAACCGTCCTCCGACGTCGTCGTCGTTTTGGGACTGGGCCGGTTCGGCAAGTCCCTCGCCCTCGAGCTGATGGAACAGGGCACCGAGGTGCTCGGCATCGACGCCAACGAGGTCGTAGTGCAAAAGATCTCACACCGCCTCACCCACGCCGCCGTCGCCGACACCACCGACGAGGAATCGCTGCGCCAACTCTCGGTGCACGACTACGACCGGGCCGTGGTCGGAATCGGATCCGACCTCGAGGCCAGCCTGCTCACCGCCTCCGCCCTGATCAACCTGGCGGTGCCGCACGTATGGGCCAAGGCGATCAGCAACGCCCACGCCAAGATCCTCCGGCAGATCGGCGTCCAGCATGTCGTGCGCCCCGAGCACGACATGGGCAAACGAGTAGCGCACCTGGTGCGCGGGCGGATGATGGACTACATCGAATTCGACGACGGCTTCGCCATGGTCAAGACCACCCCACCCGCGACCGTCGTGGGAAAACGCCTCGGCGACACCACCGTCCGCAGCACCTACGGAGTCACCGTGGTCGCGATCAAACGCCCCGGCGAGGGCTTCACCTACGCCACCGCCGACACCGTCATCGAACCCGGCGACACCATCATCGTCTCCGGCCAGGTCCGCGACACCGAACGCTTCAGCGACCTGACCTGATTCTCCCGTCTCGGTCCCGCCCCGCCGATCACTGACAGGATGGTCCGCCCGCGCAGTCGACAACCCCTGCCGCACCCACCTCATCGACGTCGGCACCCCGACCGGGCACCACTACCGGTCGGCGGCACCGCCGTTCCCGTCCGCGGCACGGCGCTCGGCTCACGAGGCGGTGAGAGCGAACACCCGCATCGTGCGGTTCGTTCGGTGCTCGTAGACGCCGTAGACGCGCACCATCTCGTCGAATTCGCGATAGATCCGTGTTCGCTCCGGTTCGGCGAGGAGAGTCGCGGTGACGGGGATGTCCTTCCCGCCGATCGTGACCTTCGCGTTCGGCTGGGCGAGAAGGTTCCCCGACCACGCCGGGTGGTGATCCTGCCCGAAGTTGCTGCCCACGACGAAGATCTGCTTACCCTCGCGGTAGTAGAGGAGCGGGCTCGTCCGTGGCGCGCCAGACTTGCGACCCGTCGTGGTCAGCAGCACTACCGGAGCGGCGATCGGACCGAGGATCGTGAAGCGTCCCCTGGTCTTCTGGAGGAGCCGGCGGTCGACTCCGGCGAGTTTCCGGATCACCCACGATCCGGGTCGGGTGGCGGCAAATTTGGCTGCGGGTTCGCGGAGGAAGCTGTTCTCGCTGCCCCATCGGACGTCGGGGAAGGGTGATTCGGCCATACGTCATCTGACCGCCGGGCGGGTGCGGTGTCAATCACCCAGAACCGGTGGCCGGATACGCTATGGCCATGGCTGCGCCAGCGACACCCTCACCCGTGAATCCGCCCGCACGTCCCCAGCCGTCGAGCGTCTACATCGCCTCACCGGAGGGGGATACCGGCAAGTCCACCATCGCGCTGGGTGTCCTGCAGATGCTGTGTGCGTCCGCGGCGAGGGTGGGCGTCTTCCGTCCCATCGCCCGATCGACGCAGGAAACCGACTACATCCTCGAGTTGCTCCTCGAGCACACCACGGCCGACATCGGGTACGAGGAGTCCCTGGGGGTCACGTACGAGCAGGTCCACGCCGATCCCGACGGCGCGCTCAGCGAGATCGTCTCCCGGTATCACCAGGTGGCGGCGCAGTGCGATGCCGTCGTGGTGATCGGCAGCGACTACACCGACGTGGCCAGCCCCAGCGAGCTCGGCTACAACGCCAGGATCGCCGTGAACCTCGGCGCCCCGGTGTTGCTCGCCGTGAGGGGAGCGCGGCGTACCCCCGAGGAGATCGCCCAACTCGCCCAGCTCGCCATCGGTGAACTGACCGCTCACCACGCGCACCTGCTGGCCGTGGTCGCCAATCGGTGCGACCCCGACCAGCTCGATGCGGTCACCGACGCGTTGGCAGTCACCGGTGTGCCCGCGTGGAGCCTGCCCGAGATCCCCTTGCTGGTCGCACCGACCATGGCCGAACTCCTCGAGTCGATCGACGGGAGCCTGTTCAGCGGCGACCCGGAGCTCCTCCACCGGGAGGCGCTGCGGGTGATGGTGGGTGGAATGACGGCCGAGCACATCCTCGAACGCCTGACGGAGGGCACGGTGGTGATCGCCCCGGCCGACCGTTCCGACGTGCTGCTGGCGATGGTGAATGCGCATGAGGCCGAAGGTTTCCCGTCGCTGGCGGGCATCATCATGAACGGCGGGCTGATGCCGCACCCGGCAATCGCGAAGTTGATGGCCGGCCTCAAGCCGCGGTTGCCGATCCTCACCACCGGACTGGGCACGTTCGACACGGCCAGCGCGGCAGCGCAGACCCGTGGCCGGGTGGCGGTCGGTTCGCAGCGCAAGATCGACACCGCCCTGAGTGTCATGGAACTCCGGGTGGACGCACCCACACTGCTGGAGCGGTTGAAGCTGCCGATCCCGTCGGTGGTGACTCCGCAGATGTTCGAATACCAGCTGATCGACCGCGCCCGCCGCGACCACAAGCACATCGTGCTCCCGGAAGGCGACGACGACCGCATCCTCCGCGCGGCGGGGAGACTGCTGCAACGGCAGGTGGCGGAGCTGACGATTCTCGGCGACGAGGTGCAGGTGCGTCGCCGCGCGGCGGAACTCGGCGTGGACCTCGGTGACGCGCAGGTGCTCGACCCCCGGACGTCCGAACACGCCGGTCCGTTCGCCGAGGAGTACGCGCGGCTCCGCGCCCACAAGGGCATGACCGTGGACCGTGCCCGCGAGGTGATGACCGACATCTCGTACTTCGGAACCATGATGGTGCACTGGGGAATCGCGGACGGCATGGTCTCCGGTGCCGCGCACACCACGGCGCACACCATCCGGCCGTCGTTCGAGATCATCAAGACACAACCGGGAGTGTCCACGGTGTCGAGTGTGTTCCTGATGTGCCTGTCCGATCGGGTGCTCGCGTACGGGGACTGCGCGGTGGTGCCCGACCCCACGGCCGAACAGCTGGCCGACATCGCGATCTCGTCGGCGCAAACGGCGTCCCAATTCGGTATCGATCCGCGTATCGCGATGCTGTCGTACTCGACCGGCGACTCCGGCAGCGGTGCGGACGTCGACAAGGTGCGCTCTGCGACGAAACTCGTCCGCGAGCGTCGCCCGGACCTGTTGGTGGAAGGCCCCATTCAGTACGACGCTGCCATCGAGCAGAGCGTGGCCGACAAGAAGATGCCCGATTCGGCGGTGGCCGGGAAGGCGACGGTATTCATCTTCCCCGACCTCAACACCGGGAACAACACGTACAAGGCCGTGCAGCGCAGCGCCGGCGCCATCGCCGTCGGTCCGGTGTTGCAGGGCCTCAACAAACCGGTCAACGACCTCTCGCGAGGGGCGCTGGTCGAGGACATCGTGAACACCGTGGCCATCACCGCGATCCAGGCGCAGGGAGCAGAGCAGTGACCGAGGGGTCCGTACTGGTAGTCAATTCCGGTTCGTCGTCGATCAAGTTCCAGCTGATCCACCCGGACACCGGTAAGTCCTCGGCGTCCGGTCTCATCGAGAGGATCGGGGAACCCGAGGGGCGCATCGTCTATCACCACCGCACCGGATTGGCGGAGCGCCACGTTCACATCGCCGACCACCGCGCCGGACTGAAGATGTTGTCGGACATCGTCGCCGAGGTGGGTCGACCTCTGAGGGAGGCGGGGATCGTCGCGGTCGGCCATCGCATCGTCCACGGCGGCGACGTATTCTTCGAACCCACGATCATCGACGACGCAGTGGTGCAGTCCATCTCGGACCTTTCGACCCTTGCGCCGCTGCACAATCCGGCGAACGTGATCGGGATCGAGGTGGCGCGGGAGGAGCTGCCGGACATCCCGCACGTCGCGGTGTTCGACACCGCGTTCTTTCATACCCTGCCCGCGGAGGCGTCGACGTATGCGATCGACCGGCAGGTCGCGAAGGAGCACTCCATCCGGCGGTACGGCTTCCACGGCACGTCGCACCAGTACGTGTCGGCGCGCACGGCCGAGTTCCTCGGCAGGGACCTGTCCGAGCTGAACCAGATCGTCCTGCACCTGGGGAACGGTGCCTCGGCGTCCGCGATCCGCGGGGGACTGGCCGTCGACACCAGCATGGGGCTGACCCCGCTCGAGGGACTCGTCATGGGCACGCGGTCCGGGGACGTCGATCCCGGCGTCATCCTGCACCTGCACCGCAGCGGGATGGGTGTCGATCAGATCGACGACCTCCTGAACCGGCATTCCGGCCTCAAGGGCTTGTCGGGGGTCAACGACTTCCGGGCGCTCCTGACGCTGGTCGGCGAGGGCGACGAGGCTGCGGCGCTGGCCTACGACGTGTACGTGCACCGACTCCGCAAGTACATCGGCGCCTACCTGGTGGAACTCGGCGGCGTCGACGTCATCACGTTCACCGGGGGAGTCGGCGAGAACAACGTCGACGTCCGCCGCGACAGCCTGGCCGGGCTGGGACGCCTCGGCATCGTCGTCGACGACGACCGCAACCGCGCGAGTTCCCGGGACGCACGCCGTATCTCGGTGGACGAGTCCGACGTTCAGGTGCTGGTCGTGCCCACCAACGAGGAGTTCGCGATCGCCTGTGCGGCGGTGGAGCTGATCGGGGCCTGAGCGTTACAGCAGGCTCTTGGGCCGGATGGTGTTGGCCAGATCCACCAGCGTGTACCGGTGAGTGCGCTCGGGGGCGTTGCGGGCCAGCGCCCGCAGGCCGGCCTCGGCGCCCTTGCGTAGGCCCCGTTCGGTGAACGGCACACCGAGGATCTGCTCGAGTTCCGTCGCCGACGTGTGACCGGCACGCATCCAATCCAGTGCGGTGCCCAGTACGAGCGTGCGCATCTGCAGTGCCCGGCTCTCCTCGGGTGCGAGCGCGGCGACACGGAGCGCGGCCTCCCGGAGAGCCGATTCGTCGAGTTCCTCGATCGGTTTGCCGGACAACAGCATCAGCACGCTCGTCATCCGGGCCATGGTGAAGTGCCGGGACGTCGGGGGAACCTGATCGAGGGCGGCGATGGCACCGGGCAGATCGCCGCGTTCGGTGAGTTGCCGCGCCAGCCCGAATGCCGCACTCACCATGCTGTGGTCGGTACGCCACACCGTCCGGTAGTACTTCTCGGCGAACGTTCGCCACTGGTGGGGGTCGGAGCTCTCCCAGTGCTGCAGAATCAGTTCGGCGGTGGCGGCCAGCGCAAGTTTGGGAGCCGTCTCCCCGGGCATCGCCTGCAGTACGGATTCGAAACGGGAGAACGCCGTCTCGTAGTCGCCGTCGATGAGCGTCGCGAGTCCGGCGTACCAGTCGACGCGCCAGTTCCCACCCATCTCTCCCTCCACGTCACGGAGGAGTTCGGTGGCGGTGGCGGCGTCACCGAGATCGAGGTGGGCCTTGATCTCGGCGAGCGTGAGTTCCCGGGAGAACGACACGTCCAGATCTCCGACGACCCGTTCGATACCGTTCTCGCGCGCGTGCCGAATGGAATCCAGCGTCTGCTGCGGCTCGCTGTGCACCGCGGCGGCCAGGAGCGGGGCGTTGGGATCGGTCGGGTCGATCAGGGGTACCGCCAACGCCTGCGCCACGGACTGCGGATCGAGATTCTCGTCCCGTTCGACGCCGTCGACGTACACGTCGGTCTGCTCGACGGCCTCGTCCGTGCCGAAAGTCGTTCTCTGCTTGCTGAACACGGTCGACAGTCCGGGATGCTCCTCGCCGGTCTGCTGCGCGAGGATCTCCCGCAGCACCGCCGTGAGCTGACCCGCCATCTCCTCGGCCGACGCGAAACGCCGGCTCGGGTCGGGGTCGGTGGCGCGCAACAGGAGTCGGTGGAAGAACTCGTACTCCGCGAGGAGCGGCGCCTGCTCGGGGGACGGGATCCCGTCGAGGTACCGGCCCTTGTCGGACGGCATGTCGAGCGTCAGGACGGCGAGGGTGCGCCCCACCGTGTAGATGTCGGACGCCACGGTCGGGCCGGTCGTGACGATCTCCGGCGCCTGATACCCGGGTGTGCCGTACAGGTAGCCGTAGTCCTCGATGCCCGCGACGGCACCGAGGTCGATCAGCTTGAGGGCATCCTCGGTGACCATCACGTTGTCGGGTTTGAGGTCGTTGTACACCAAACCGGTGGAGTGCAGATACGCCATTGCGGGAAGGATTTCGAGCACGTAGGCGATGGCCTGCTCGACCGGCATGCGTTCGGGCTTCGCGTGCGTCGACAGGACGTCCCGAAGCGAGTGACCGCCCACATACTCCATCACGATGTACCCCATCGGGGTCCCATCCGACCGGGGATGCTCCACGAAGTTGAAGATCTTCACGATGCTCGGGTGGGCCACCTCGGCGAGGAACTGGCGTTCGGCCACCGCCACGGCCTGAGCCTCGGCGTCGCCGAAGTGCAACAGTCCCTTGAGAACCACCCAGCGGTCACTGACGTTGCGATCGATGGCCAGATAGATCCAGCCGAGGCCGCCGTGCGCGATGCAGCCCTGCACCTCGTACTGGCCGCCGATCAGCTCGTTCGGGCCGAGAAGCGGCCGGAAGTCGTACGTGGCTCCGCACTGGGGGCACAGACCGAACTCGGAGCCCTCGGACGCGGCGCCGGTGCGGCCCACCGGCTTGTTGCACTTCCAGCAAAAGCGCTTGCTCTCGGGGACTTTCGGGTCGGTCATCACGGCGGATGCCGGGTCCAGTGTCTTCACGACGGGAACCTCGACGAGACCGCCGCCGAGACGCAGGCGCTGCCCGGACCGGGTGCGCGGTGAGCGCGTCGAGCGGCCGGTGCCGGACGCGCCGGACGGCCGGGACGTCGGCGCCGCCTGGGTGGCCTGGGTGGCCGGACCCTCGTCCGGTTCTTCCCGGACCGCGGCCTGCGTGGCGTCCCCTTCCGGCTCCCGGACGGCGGCCTGGGTGGCGATGTCCGGGTCGGTGGACTCCGGATTCTGCGAATGCTGCGGCATGCGTCCCCTCAGTCCTGGTACACGGCGGACGGCGGGGCGGGGGACGGCCCCAGCATCGACAGCCACTGGTCGTACATCCTGGTCCAGGTACCGTCGCGGCGGATGCGTTCGAGCGTGCCGTTGACGAACCGCACCAGGTCCTCGTTCGACTTGGTGATGCCGACGCCGTACGGCTCGGCGCCCATGCTGTCTCCGACGATCTCGAGATACGGGTCCTGGGACGCCAGACCGGCGAGGATCGTGTCGTCGGTGCTCACCGCATCGACCTGCCGCTGTTGCAGGACCACCAGGCAATCCGACCACATGGGGACCGTCAGAATGTTCGCGGTGGGCGCCACCCGCTGCAACCGTGTCAGCGACGTCGTGCCGCGGACGACGCAGACCCGTTTCCCGTCCAGGTCGGCGGCGCTGCGGATCGGGGAGCCCTTCACGACGAGAACCCGCTGCTGCGCCTCGAAGTACTCGGAGGAGAACGCCACCCGTTCCTTTCGGTCGCAGGTGATGGTCATCGTCTTGGCCACGATGTCGACCATCGACTCCTGCAGCGCCTTCTCACGATTCGCCGACGTGAGGATGCGGTACTCGAGCCGGTCCGGATCGCCGAACAGATCCCGCGCGATCTCCCGGGCCACGTCGACGTCGAAGCCCTGGATGGCACCGGTCGCCGGATCGCGGAAACTCATCAGATTGCTGCCCGTGTCGAGGCCGACGACGAGACGCCCCCGCGCGCGGATGGCGTCGACCGTCGGCATCGGCGGTGCGGCGTCGGGGTCGGGGAACGGGCGCAGGCTCGCGGTGGGATCGCCGCAGTCCTTCTCGGGAGTCGGCGGCACAGCGCTGGTCTCGGGCGCCGGCGTCGCGGCCGCGGGAAGCGGGGGCTCGGTGTACGACACGCTCGGCGATCCGACGTGCTCGGGACTCGACTCGGCGCACCCGCCGATCAGTAAGGTGGCCGCCACGAGCACGAGCGCGATCCGGCGCCGCCTCACTGATATTCCCTCAATCGAGGCCACAACCCGATGATAATTCCGCCGACCGCGATCAGTGTCAGGACAATGGCGCCGGAACCGAGCGCGGTCAGCACCCGGGCCGCGGATTCGACATTCGACCGCAGACGGTCGCGTGCGGTGCCGATTCCGTCGGTGAGCGCGTCGTCGACGGCGGTGAACTGAGCCGCGGAATCCGAAGGTCCCGGTCCGATGGCGACCATTGCCGCCGAGACGAAGTCGCCCCTGGCGAGGATCTCGTTCATGCGGTCGTGTGCCGAGGACCAGCGCGTCCACGCCTCCTGCGCCCTCGCCACCTCGTCGTGGCCGACCGCGCGGTCGCCGTCGTGGGGGTAATTCGACAGCAGGGTGTCGAGCTGACCGGACTTGTCTTCGAAGACGGCGTCGTAGTCACCGTTCGAGTCGCGGCGGACCAGTTTGAGGGTCTCCTCGGTGCGCGCCTGCTGGGCCAGGATGCGGGCCGCGGTCAACTCGTGCATCGGGCGGGCGCCCTCGGTCAGTGCCCGCTTGGTGTCGAGGGAGGAGACCAACCCGGCGACCAGCATCCACGCCAGGAGGATCGCCGTGCACGACGACGCCACGATCAGCCCGAGATTGAACGTGCGCCGACTGAGCCTCGCAATGACGATCTGGGCGACGAGCAACGCGACGAGTGCGACGAGGATCAGGATCAGCGCCAGCCAGGGCGGACGGGAGTAGTCCCGCTGCGTGTCCGCGACGTCGGCTTCCTGCTGGGCGTGCAACTGCTGCGCCATCGGCAGCATGCTCGTCTGCATCAGTGTGGACGCCTCGCTGAGGTAGGCCGCGCCGACCGGATGACCGGTGCGATTGTTGGCCCGCGCGGTCTCGACGAGACCGGAGTAGACGCTGAGGTCGGTGGAGATGGAGGCAAGCAGTCGGCGGCTGTCCACGTCGCTCGCCGCGAGTCCGCCGGACGCGTACACGAGGTCGGCGGAGGCGGTGCCGATCGCCTGCGTATAGGTGTCCCGGAGTTCGGGCGGTTCGAGACCGCCGGAGATGAACGCCGTCGTGGCCGCGGCATCCGCCACGGACAGGGCGCTGTAGAGGTTCTGCGCCGAGAACGACAGCGGTTCCGTCTCCGCGAGGACGCTGTCGAGAGTGGCTTCCCTGCTGTTCACCGTCGAGGCGGCCACGAACCCGGCGGTGAGGGTGAGCAGGACCAGGAGGGCCCCGAGGGCGGTGAGTTTGGCGGGAGTCGACTCCAGGAACGCGCGCAGTTCCTTGCGGCGTGCCACCGCGGGGTCGACGTCGTCGTCCGCGGCGGCAGACAATGCGCGGCTGCCGTGGGGTTCGATCGACGGTGCCTCACGCAGAACCACCTCGCACCCCTCCCGTGTCATGGCCGCACCTTGTGGGGAGCATATAAGCAGCGGTCGGTTCACGACTGCCGACGGGCAGTTCCGGAAGAAACCGTTAGTGTGAGGGAACTGCAGGGAGACCCATCAGGTCGGACAGGGGTAGTCGATGCGTGGTGACGGTGACGGTTGGGCAACCGGGCCGGACGGCAGTCGTCATTGGGGCAAGCACGGTGCCGCCGGGTTGTTGCTGCGTGCGCCGCTCCCCGACGAGACGCCGGCCGTCCTGCTACAGCACCGTGCGGTCTGGAGTCACCAGGGCGGTACGTGGGCGTTGCCCGGCGGTGCCCGGGACAGCCACGAGTCCACCACCCACGCCGCGGTGCGCGAGGCCCACGAGGAAGCAGGCATCGAGAGCGCGGCCATCCGCGTCCGCACCGAGGTCGTCACGATGAAGGCCGCGAGCGGCTGGAGTTACACCACGGTGATCGCCGACGCCGAGCGCCCACTGCCCACCGTCGCGAACGGCGAGAGCACCGAACTGCGCTGGGTGCGGGAAACCGACGTCGCCGGGTTGCCGCTGCACCCGGGTTTCGAAGCGGGGTGGCCGCAACTGCGCACCACCGAGGTGCGATTGCTGCTCGACCGGCACGACGTGCTGGGCGAGCGCGGCGCGCTGGCACAGTTGTCGAAGGCCCTGCCCCGCACGGTGCACCTGCCCGACGGCACCTACGGGTGGCTGCCGCGCGTCGAGGTGCTCGAGGCCCTGGACGCCGTCGGCCGCCTCGCCGAACCGGCCGGCCACGGCACCACGCTGGGAACGGTGACGGCGATCGTCACCACCGATCCCGACCTGATCGAACAGTTGCCGGCCACCGTCGTGGTCCTGCCGCCCGCCACGGTGCTGGACTGGCTGGATCAGCCGTAACTACGCGTTCTGCTGCAGCAGGGCGGACAGTGAGCGCGCGGCGGCCTGCGGGTCGCGGGCCTCGGTGATGGCCCGGACGACGACGATGCGGGAGGCACCCGCGGCGAGGATCTCCGGAACCCGGGACTCGTCGATGCCGCCGATCGCGAACCACGGGCGGTTCGGCTCCGAGTCGGCGGTCGATCGCACCAGATCGATGCCCGACGCGGTCCGTCCGGGCTTGGTGGGGGTGGCCCACACCGGTCCGGTGCAGAAGTAGTCGACGCCGTCCTCGATCGCCGCCAGGCTGGCCTGGGCGCGGCTGTGGGTGGAGCGTCCGATCAGGACGTCGGAACCCACCACGGTCCGTGCGTACGGGACGGGCAGGTCGCCCTGGCCGAGGTGCAGCACGTCGGCTCCGGCCGCCAGCGCCATGTCGGCGCGGTCGTTGACCGCGAGCAGCGCTCCGTGCCGCCTGGCCGCGGCCGCGAGCACCGACAGCGCCGCCAGTTCGTCCCGGGCGTCCATCGTGCCGAACTTCTTCTCTCCGGCCGAGCCCTTGTCGCGGAGCTGGATTATGTCGACGCCGCCGGACAGTGCGGCCTCGGCGAACTGCGCCAGGTCGCCCTTCTCGCGCCGAGCATCGGTGCACAGGTACAAACGTGCTGTTCCGAGGCGGCGCCGACGGTCCGTGAGGTTGCTGTGATGCGAGGTGGTCACGGCATGACGGTAGCCTCTACGGTGAAAGTGCAACACGGGAGTCCCGGGGAACGTGGGGCTGAGAGGGGCTCACGCCGAGCCCGACCGTCATACCTGACCCGGATCATGCCGGCGCAGGAAGTGAGGTGGAGTTCAATGGCGAGATCGGTATCCGTCGTCGGAGGCGGAGTGATCGGCCTGTCCATTGCGTGGCGAGCAGCCCGCAACGGCTGGTCGGTACGGCTGTACGACCCGTCGATAGGTTCGGGAGCGTCCTGGGTGGCGGGCGGCATGCTCGCCCCGTTGTCCGAGGGCTGGCCAGGCGAGGAGAGCGTCCTCGAACTGGGGAGCGCATCGCTCGACCGGTGGCCCGAATTCGGGAAGGAACTCGAGGCCGGAGCCGGCGTCGAGTTGTTCACGTCGGAAAGTTCGCTCACCGTCGCGCTGGACGGCGCCGACGCGGAGGACCTGCGGACCATCGCAGAATGGGTGGGCGCCCAGGGGCGGGAACTGCAGATCCTGGGCCGCGCCGAAGTCCGGGCCCTCGAGCCGATGCTGGGTCGCGGAGTCCGATTGGGACTCTTGGCCGTCGACGAACTGGCCGTGGACAACAGGCTGCTGTTGCAGGCGCTGCAGCGGTGCGCCGCCGACGCCGGAGTGGAGCTGATCGGGGAGGCCGTGCACAGCCTCGACCGGCTCGACACCGACCAGATCGTCGTCACCGCGGGCATCGCGTCACCGGCCCTGTGGCCCGGGCTTCCGGTTCGCCCGGTGAAGGGCGAGATCCTGCGGTTGCGCTCGCGTCCCGGGGTGACCCCCGCGCCGGGCCGGACCATCCGCGGCAGCGTGCACGGCAGGCCCGCCTACCTGGTGCCGCGTGCCGACGGCATCGTCGTCGGTGCCACCCAGTACGAGTCGGGCAACGACACGCAGGTCACGGTGGCCGGTGTGCGCGACCTGATCGCGGACGCCGAGGCCCTGATGCCCGCCATCGGCGAGTACGAACTGCACGAGACCTCGGCGGGTCTGCGTCCGATGACCCCGGACAACCTGCCGCTGATCGGCCGGGTGTCCGATCGGGTCGTGGTGGCGACGGGACACGGCCGTAACGGCATCCTGCTCACCCCGGTGACCGCCGACGCGACGATGGCATTGTTGGAGGGCTCGGCATTGGTCGAGGCGAAAGCCGCCGACCCCGAACGTTTCGAGAAAGTAGCGAGGTAGAGATGAGTGAGCAGCAAGTAGTGGTGCCGATCGGCATCAGCGTCAACGGCGAGGACCACGAGTTCACGGAACCGTTGACCGTCACCGGGCTGCTGGAGGTGCTGAACCTGCCCACCAAGGGCATCGCGGTGGCAGTGAACGGCGCCGTGTTCCCGCGCGCCCGGTGGGACGAGCTCGTGGTCCGGGGCTGGGAGATCGAGATCCTCACGGCGGTGCAGGGTGGCTGACGCGACGCCCGGCGTGCAGAAGGGCCTCACGATCGCGGGACGCACGTTCGGTTCACGGTTGATCATGGGCACCGGCGGCGCCGCCAACCTCACGGTGCTCGAAGAGGCGCTCGTCGCGTCCGGCACCGAGCTGACCACGGTCGCGATGCGCCGCGTCGACGCCGCAGGCGGCACCGGTGTGCTGGACCTGCTGCGCCGGCTCGACATCGCCCCGCTGCCCAACACCGCGGGGTGTCGCGGTGCGGCCGAGGCTGTGTTGACGGCGCAACTCGCCCGTGAGGCGCTCGAGACCGACTGGGTGAAGCTCGAGGTCATCGCCGACGAGCGCACCCTGATGCCCGACGCCATCGAGTTGGTCAGCGCTGCAGAGCAACTGGTCGACGACGGATTCGTCGTCCTGCCCTACACCACCGACGACCCGGTTCTGGCCCGCAGACTCGAGGACGTGGGCTGCGTGGCCGTGATGCCGCTGGGTTCGCCGATCGGCACCGGGCTCGGTATCGCGAACCCGCACAACATCGAGATGATCGTGGACGGTGCGGGGGTGCCCGTCATCCTCGACGCCGGCATCGGGACCGCAAGCGACGCCACCCTCGCGATGGAACTCGGCTGCGATGCGGTGTTGCTGGCCACGGCTGTGACCAGGGCGAAGGATCCGGCGCTCATGGCGTCGGCGATGCGCGGGGCCGTGGTGGCGGGGTACGAGGCACGTCACGCGGGCCGGATTCCCAAGCGGTTCTGGGCGCAGGCGTCGTCGTAGTCCTCGGGGTCGCGTCGGGGTCCGGCTCAGGGTCCGACCGGTAGGCTCAGGGTCCGACCGGTACCAGGGGACGAGCCGGGAGTAGACCTGCGGCCGATGCGCGCCGTCCGCAGGTTCGGGCATCCTTCTCATCATGATTGAAGTGAGGGGACTGACAAAGACCTTCGGTGCGACGAAGGCGGTGGACAACCTGACGTTCAACGTGAAGCCGGGTATGGTCACCGGCTTCCTCGGCCCGAACGGTGCAGGCAAATCGACGACGATGCGCATGATCCTCGGGTTGGACCGCCCCACGGCGGGCAGCGCGTTGATCGACGGCAAACCGTACAGCGACCTGGTGCAGCCGCTGCGGACGGTGGGGGCTCTGCTCGACGCGAAGTGGGTGCACCCCAACCGCTCGGCCCGCGCCCACCTGCAGTGGATGGCGGCGTCCAACTCGCTGCCGAAGAGCCGGGTCGACGAGGTGCTGCACCTCGTCGGGCTCACCGAGGTGGCCGGGAAGAAGGCAGGCGGGTTCTCGCTCGGCATGTCGCAGCGCCTGGGCCTGGCCGCCACGCTACTCGGCGACCCGAAGGTGCTGCTGTTCGACGAGCCGGTGAACGGGCTCGACCCGGAGGGCATCGTCTGGATCCGGAAGTTCATGCAGCGCCTCGCGGCGGAGGGTCGCACCGTGCTGGTGTCGAGCCACCTGCTGTCCGAGATGGCGCTCACCGCAGAACATCTGGTGGTCATCGGCCGGGGGCGTCTGATCGCCGACACCACCGTGTCCGAGTTCGTCAGCAAGTCCTCGGAATCGACGGTGCGGGTGCGGAGCCCCCAGCTGGACGCGTTGCGTAGCGCGCTCACGTCCAACGGGCTCACCGTGCGCGAGGACGGATCCGACGGGCAGCAGGCGCTCGTGGTGGTGGATTCGTCGACGGACGTCGTCGGCGGGATCGCCGGTTCGCAGGGCATCGTCCTGTACGAGTTGGCATCTCAGCGCGGATCGCTGGAGGACGCCTTCATGAAGTTGACCGGAGACGACGTGCAGTACCACGCAGAGGGCGTCGAAGATGTGATGAGGGGTGCACTGTAATGGCTGTTCTCAATGCCGAACGGATCAAGGTCACGTCGACGAGGTCGCCGTGGTGGTGCACGGTCATCATCATCGTGCTGGGCCTTGGCCTCGCCGCAGTCATCGGGCTGAGCGCGAAGGCCAGCATCAACTCCTTCAACAACCAGATCGCGGACGGTAAGCAACCGGATTTCGATCCGTTCCTGCCGCAGATGTCGGACGCCGTCGGCGGTGTCTCCGGATTCGGCGTGCTGGTCCTGATGATCCTCGCGGCACTGGCCGTGACCAGCGAATACCGGTTCGGCGTCATCCGCACCACGTTCCAGGCCATCCCGAACCGGGCGTCCGTCCTCATCGCGAAGGCGGGCCTGATCGGCGCGTTCGGTGCGGTGCTGACATTCGTGCTCACGTTCGGCGCGTACGCCATCGCGAAGGCGACCGCGGGTGACGAGGCAGGAGCGGCGCTCACGCTGTCGGGTGACGACGCCTGGCGGTCGATCTACGGCGTCCCGATCTACGCGTTCCTGTGCGTGGTTCTCGCCGTCGGCGTCGGCACGCTGCTGCGCCAGTCGGCAGGCGCGATCGCCCTGCTGCTGCTGTGGCCGCTGCTGATCGAGAGCCTGTTCAACCTGTTCGGGTCGTTCGGCCAGAAGATCATGCCCTTCCTGCCGTTCCTCAACGCCAACAACTTTTTGGGGGCGCCGCAGGGGGTCGACTTCCACTGGGGCCCGTGGGGCAGCCTGGTCTACTTCGCGGTGTTCGTCTTCGTGATCTTCGGGGCCGGCCTGGTGGTCGTCAACAAGCGCGACGCCTGACACCCGATACAGTACTTTCGCCCCGTTCCTCCGCCAGGTGATCGTCGGGAGACCTGGCTGAGGGTGACGGCGGGGCGGGAGCCTGTGGGCCGGTGCGAAATCCATTCGCGCCGGCCCACAGGTGCTTCTGCGTTAGGCTCCCGACATGCGACTACGGGGAGCCTTCACAGTCGGAGTGGCCGGTGCGATGATCTTGGCCGGGTGCTCGTCGACGAGCGAACCCGATTCGCCGCCGGTCGACGCGAGCGCTCTCGCGGCCTCGGTCACCGAGGGCGGTGTGGTGGGGCACCTGGAGCAACTGCAGACGATCGCCGAGAACAACAACGGCAACCGCGCGGCCGGAACCTCCGGCTACGACGCCAGCGTCGACTACGTCGCACAGGTGCTGGAAGACAAGGGCTTCGACGTCGAGACGCCCGAATTCGAGTTCCACAAGTTCGACGTCCGGACGGAGGCACTCAGGTCCGGCGACCGTGACTTCGAGGTGCGTGCGCTGTCGTATTCGCCGTCGACCGGTCCGGAGGGGATCACCGCCCGCCTGGTACCCGCCCCCAAGGACGAGAGTCCGGGATGCGAGGTCACCGATTACGACGGCCTCGACGTCACCGGGGCGATCGTCCTCGTCAACCGCGGGGTGTGCCCGTTCGCGGCCAAGCAGCAGTTCGCGTCCGAGCGCGGCGCCGCAGGCGTGATCGTCGTCAACAACGAGGACGGACCGATGAACGGCGGAACCCTCGGCGACCCGGACGTGGGCAAGGTGCCCACCGGCGGAGTGAGCAAGGCGGACGGCGCCGCACTCGAGCAGGCCGGGGGCGACGTCACCCTCACCCTCGACACCACCACCGAGTCGAGCACCGCTCGCAACGTCATCGCCCAGACGAAGACCGGTTCGACCGAGGACGTCGTGATGGTCGGCGCCCACCTGGACAGCGTCCCGGACGGTCCCGGCATCAACGACAACGGCACCGGCGTCGCCGCGACCCTCGAAACGGCCGTGCAACTCGGCGGTTCGCCCGACGTCGACAACGCGGTGCGCTTCGCGTTCTGGGGCGCCGAGGAATTGGGTCTGCTCGGTTCGGAGGCCTACGTGAACAGCCTCAGCGAGGACCAGCGGAACGACATCGCGCTGTACCTGAACTTCGACATGCTCGGTTCCGAGAACGCCGGCTACCTGGCGTACGACGGCGACAACTCCGACAAAGTCGGCGAGGGGCCCGGACCGGAGGGTTCCGCGGGCATCGAGCGCACGTTCATCGAGTTCCTTAAGGGCAACGGGGTCGCCGCCGACGGCACGGACTTCGACGGCCGATCCGACTACGGTCCGTTCATCGAGCACGGCATCCCCTCGGGCGGCGTGTTCAGCGGCGCCGACGAGACGAAGACCCCCGAGCAGTCACAGAAGTGGGGTGGCACCCCGGATGTGGTGTACGACGAGAACTACCACAGCGCGACCGACACCCTCGAGAACGTGAACCGGGCCGCGCTCGCCAAGAATGCCGCCGCGGTCGCGTACGCCGTGGGGGTGTACGCGGAGTCGCTCGCCGGGCCGAACGGTGTCCCCACGGGCGCGGACCGGGAGAAGGCGCGGGCGGCGGAGTGATGTCCGATTCGGCACGGGTTTGTGCATGTGACGCTGGGTTACCCTTACTCTCGTGAGCGACGACCCGGCCGAAGAGAACAGTGCCGAACTCGACGCTGCGCAGACACCGAAACGAGGCGACAAGGTTCTGGGCTGGATGGGATCGGTGAACCGGCAGCCACAGCTGATCGAAGGGCTGCGGAGGGTTCGTCGTGCGCTGCCCGGCGATCCGGCGTTCGGCGATCCACTGTCGACGGCAGGCCCCGGCAGCGCACGGGCCATCGCCCGCGTCGCCGATCGCTTCCTCGACCACCAGCCGGGTGCGTCCCGAGAGATGAGCCTCGGCGCGTTGCAGGTGTGGCAGGCGCTGCTCGAGCGCACCGGGCGCGGTCGGGGAACGCAGGAGGTGACCATCGTGTTCACCGACCTGGTGGGGTTCTCCAGTTGGTCGCTGCCCGCCGGTGACAGCGCCACCCTCGCCCTGCTGCGTGACGTCGCCCGAGCCGTCGAGACCCCCATCGTCGACCGCGGCGGGCACGTGGTGAAGCGCCTGGGGGACGGCGTGATGGCCGTCTTCCCCAGCCCGGACCGCGCGATCGACGCCGTCTTCGCCGCACAGGAAGCGCTCGCGGAGGTGGAGGTGGACGGCTATCGCCCCCGCATGCGTGTCGGCATCCACACCGGCGTGCCCCGGCAGATCGGCAGCGACTGGCTCGGCGTGGACGTGACGATCGCGGCGCGCATGATGGAACTGGGCGGCGACGGCAACGTGATGGCGTCGTCCGCCACGCTGGAGAGTCTGCAGCCGGGCACCCTCGACGAACTGGGTGTCGGCGTCAAACCGTGGCGACGCGCCTTCTTCGCCCCCGCGCCCAGCGGGGTGCCTTCCGATCTCGGTATCTGGCGGTTGCGGCTCCGCCGCCCGTGAGTACTTCTTAGAGCGTGTCTCATGTGGGAAGTTTCTTGAAGCAGGTGAGTGCGGCGGCGAGGTGAAGGAAGCCAGCGAAGTGTTCGCCGTAGCGTTCGTAGCGAATGGTCATACGTCGGTAGCCGGTAAGCCAGGCGATGGTGCGTTCGATCTTCCACCGGTACCGGCCGAGGCGATCGTTTCGCTCAATGCCGCGGCGGGCGATCCTCGGGACGATGCCTCGTTCACGCAGCCACCGTCGGTGCATGTCGTAGTCGTAGCCCTTGTCGGCGCGAAGCTTTCCCGGCTTGCGTCGGCGTGGTCCGCGCCTGGACTTCGTCGCCGGAAGCGCGGCCACCATCGGTTGCAGCATCGTGCTGTCGTGGGTATTCGCCCCGGTCACACCCACGACCAGTGGGATTCCATTCGTTTCGGATAGGACGTGGATCTTCGATCCCTTCTTGCCGCGGTCGACGGGACTGGGGCCGGTCAGCGAACCCCCCTTTTTGCCCGGACGCTTGCCGCGTCCAGGATTGCTGCCGTCCAGTCGAGTTCGCCCGCGCTACCGAGTTGGTCGAGCACCTCGCGATGGAGTTTTTCGAACACCCCGTCGCGCACCCAGGCACTGAACCGTCGATGCGCGGTTGGCACGGTTACCCCGAAGGACGGTGGCAGGTGCCGCCACGCACATCCGCTGGTGAGCACATACACGATCGCGGTGAACACCGCTCGGTCATCGGCGGGGGTACTGCCACCTCCCTGCGGCCGGGCGACAAAAGGCGGAATCAACGGTTCGACTATCTCCCACAACGCATCCGGCACCAACCTCAGTGACAACTCATCTACCACGCGTCACATTATGTCCCACACATCACTTCATCCACATGAGACACGCTCTTAACCGCCGGACGTTAACAAGTACTCACGAGTGACGGAGTCGCCACAGGGGAGAGACGGGGCCGTGACCGGCGCCCAGGTCGTACGACGCCTCCAGACACTTGGTGACCCATTCCTTGCCGAACGCCACCGCATCGGGCACGGACCACCCGTGGGCGAGAGCGCTCGCGATGGCGGCCGCGAGGGTGTCGCCGCCGCCGTGATCGTTGCCGGTGTCGATACGGGGACTGCTGAACTCGAGGAACCTGTCACCGTCGAACAGCAGATCGGTGCTCGACGCCGACGTCCGGAGATGCCCGCCCTTCACGATCGACCACTTCGCCCCGAGTGCGTGCAGCGCCTCGGCGGCCCGGCGCGCGGTCGCGTCGTCCACCACCTCGATGCCGGTGATCAGCCGGATCTCGTCGAGGTTCGGGGTGACCACCGTGGCGATCGGGATCAGCGTGTTCCGCACGGCGTCCAGCGCCTCGGCGTGCAGGAGCGGATCTCCGTGCATCGACGCGCACACCGGGTCGACGACCAGCGGGACCGGTTGGTCGCGGCCGATCCCGACCTCGGTGCACACGGCGGCGACGGCCTCGATGATGGCCGTCGACGCCAGCATGCCCGTCTTCGCTGCCCCGACCCCGATGTCGTCGACGACGCACCGCACCTGCGCGGCCACCGTCTCCGGCGGAATCTCGTGGAAACCGCTGACGCCCACCGAGTTCTGCACCGTCACCGCGGCAACAGCGACGCAGGCGTGGACGCCGCACAGCGCCATCGTCCGCGAGTCGGCCTGGATCCCGGCGCCGCCGCCGGAATCGGTGCCGGCGATGGTGAGGACGCGGACGGGGGTCTGGCCGTCGGGGGTCAGGGGCAGCAGCTTCACGAAGGGGACCTTACCGATTCTCTGAGGTGACGGATTCGACGGGCAGATACACGCGACCACCTGCGTCGACGAACTCACTCGACTTCTCGGCCATGCCCGCCTCGATGGCTTCGACCGAATCGAGTCCGTGTCGCTGCGCGTATTCGCGCACGTCGGCGGAGATCCGCATCGAACAGAACTTCGGGCCGCACATCGAGCAGAAGTGGGCCGTCTTCGCCGGCTCGGCGGGCAGCGTCTCGTCGTGGAACTCCCGCGCGGTATCCGGGTCGAGGGACAGCGCGAACTGGTCGTGCCAGCGGAATTCGAACCGGGCCTTCGAAAGCGCGTCGTCCCGCTCCTGCGCCCGCGGATGCTGCTTCGCGAGGTCCGCGGCGTGCGCCGCGATCTTGTACGTGATGACCCCGGTCTTGACGTCGTCCCGATTCGGCAGTCCCAGGTGTTCCTTGGGTGTCACGTAGCAGAGCATCGCGGTGCCGGCCTGCGCGATCATCGCCGCGCCGATCGCGGACGTGATGTGGTCGTACGCCGGCGCGATGTCGGTGGCGAGCGGCCCGAGCGTGTAGAACGGTGCCTCCTCGCACAACTCTTCCTCGAGGCGCACGTTCTCCACGATCTTGTGCATCGGGACGTGCCCGGGACCTTCGATCATCACTTGCACCCCATGGGATTTCGCGATCCGCGTGAGCTCGCCGAGGGTGCGCAGTTCCGCGAACTGGGCCTCGTCGTTGGCGTCCGCAATGGAGCCGGGGCGCAGGCCGTCACCGAGCGAGAACGTGACGTCGTAGCGGTGAAGGATCTCGCACAGTTCGTCGAAGTGGGTGTACAAGAACGACTCCCGATGGTGGGCCAGGCACCAGGCCGCCATGATCGAACCGCCGCGGGAGACGATGCCGGTGACGCGTTTCGCGGTCAGCGGGATGTAGCGGAGCAACACCCCGGCGTGGACCGTCATGTAGTCGACGCCCTGCTCGCACTGCTCGATCACGGTGTCGCGGTAGATCTCCCACGTAAGTGCCGTCGGGTCTCCGTTGACCTTCTCGAGCGCCTGGTAGATCGGCACGGTTCCCACGGGCACGGGCGAATTGCGCAGGATCCATTCCCGGGTCTCGTGGATGTTCTTGCCGGTGGACAGGTCCATGATGGTGTCGGCGCCCCATCGCGTCGCCCACATCATCTTCTCGACCTCTTCCGCGATCGACGACGTGACCGCGCTGTTGCCGATGTTCGCGTTGATCTTGACTGCGAACGCCTTGCCGATGATCATCGGCTCGAGTTCGGGATGGCAGCGGTTGGCCGGGATCACGGCGCGTCCCGCCGCGACCTCGGCGCGCACCGCCTCGGGTGAAACACCCTCGCGTGCAGCGCAATACTGCATCTCGGGGGTGACGACGCCGGCGCGGGCGGCGTCGAGTTGGGTGCCCTCCCGATCGGCGATCCACGGTGCACGCAGATGCGGCAGTCCCGCTTCCAGGTCGATCGCGGCGTCCGCGTCGGTGTACGGACCCGACGTGTCGTACAGGTCGAGGTGCTCACCGTTGGTGAGGTGTACGCGCCGGACCGGCACCCGGACGTCGTCGCCCGACAGCAGGTACTGCTTGGTGCTGCCCTCGATCGGCCCCGTGGTGACGGACGTGGCTGTAGATACGTTTGTGCTCATCGATGATGCTCCCTACGCCGGCATTACCCGGACAGGTTCGACGGTCGACGGCCCTAGCCGTCCTCTCAGCCCGCTGGTGCGAGCCCCCGTGGATGTGTAGTTGTCCCACAAACTGTAACCGAGATCTCTGTGAGCAATCATTCGGGTGAAACTTGGACAGCGGTTCCCGGCATCGGTATAAAGGGTGATGAACATCACATTTCGGTTACGACACACACCCCCAGGAGATAACCATGCTGACAGACGCGCAGGTTGTGGACGTGATCGACAACGCCGATCAGAACCGATTCGAGCTACGCCTGAGTGGTGACCTGGTCGGCATCCTTGGGTATTTCGCCCTTGCAGACGCGCCGCCCGGCGCCGGTGCCGGCGTGGGGGTGGTGGCCGCCCGGCCGCCGGGTCCGAAGGGTCGGGGGCGGCAGGCGCCGGTGGTCTCGTTCATGCACACGGTGATCGTGGAGGACTTCGGCCACCGCGGACTCGCCGCCCTCATGGTGGGTCGCTCCCTCGACCTCGCCCGCGGTTACGGCTGGAAGGTCCGGCCCGTGTGCACGTACGTGCAGCGCTTCGTCTCGGCGCACCCCGAGTACCGCGATCTCGTCGTCCCGGTGGAGGGCTGACGACGGTCGGGGCACGAATCGGGCACTCGTCGGCAACGAAACGGTGCCGGGGGCGGCGATTCCGCTCGCGAGGATGCCGCCTTGCTGATTCCATGAGTGGCATGGATCACACTTCGAACAGTTCCGGGTCGTCCGGGAACATCACGGCCGCTGAGGCTCGCGTGCTCGACAACCCTGCCCACGAACGATTCGATCTGTGGCTCGGGGACGAGTTGGTCGGCATCCTCGGCTATCGGGACGAGGACGACATTCCCGGATTCACCGCGAAGCCGGGCGAGGTGGTCGCGTTCATGCACACGGTCGTCAAGGAAGAGTTCGGTGGGCAAGGGCTGGCCGCAATCCTCGTGGGCGAGGCGTTGAGCTCGGCGCGTCGGCGTGGCTGGAAAGTGCGCCCCATCTGCACGTATGTCCAGCGCTACCTGGCGCTGCATCCGGAGCATCTCGACGTTCTGGTTGCCGAGTAGCCCTACTTTCGAGAGCACTGCTCTTGCCATCTGCGACTCCGCTGTGAATACTGCTCTGTATAGAGAGCGGTGCTCACATTCGAGGGAGTCGTCATGGCCGTGTCGGATCGGATCGAGAGTCGTACCGGGGTCGCACGGATCTGCGCCGCGGCGCTGTTCGCCCTCGCCGGTGTCCTGTTCGTCGTCTACCCCGTGGTGCGTCCCTACGCGGCGGGTGGGGCGCCGGACGGACGGGCCGAGTTCGCCTCACCGTGGTGGCTCATCGCTCACCTCGCCGCCGTCGGCGGGTTCATCGCGTTCGGGCTTGCGCTCGTCGCGCTCAGCGGACTGCTGAATGGGACGGGTGGCGAACGAGCGGCGGTGGTCGCAGTGGCGGCGTCGTGGATCGGGACAGGGCTGACGCTGCCCTACTACGGTGCCGAAACGTTCGCGCTGCACGCCCTGGGCGGCAGCGGCCTGGACGAGGGGGCCGTCACGACCCTCGCCGAGAGCGTGCGGATGGGGGCGGCGCAGGCGACGCTGTTCGCCGCAGGACTGCTACTCGTCGCGGTCGGCGCGTCGGCGGCCGCCGTGGCGATCGCCCGATCCCGGCTGCTCGCGGGCTGGGCGGGGATCCCGATGGCGGTGGGGTTCGCACTGTTCATCCCGCAGTTCTACGTCGACGCCCCATTGCGCATCGGGCACGGTGTGCTCATCGGGTTCGGGTGCGCGGTCGTGGCGCTCGGTGTGCTGCGTTCTCAGTCGCCGAGGTCGACGATGACCGGCGCATGATCGCTGGCGCCCTTGCCCTTGCGTTCGTTGCGGTCGATCGCGGCCTTGTCGACACGGCCGGCGAGGGCAGGCGATCCCAGCACGAAGTCGATGCGCATTCCCTGCTTCTTCGGGAACCGCAACTGGGTGTAATCCCAGTAGGTGTAGACGCCGGGGCCGGGGGTGTGCGGCCGGACGACGTCGGCGAATCCGGATTCGATGAATGCCTGGAAGGCCTCACGCTCGGGGACGGACGTGTGCGTCTTGCCCTCGAACAGCGCCGGATCCCAGACGTCCTCGTCGGTGGGGGCCACGTTCCAGTCGCCGACCAATGCGATCTGCGCGTCCGGGTTCTGCCCCAGCCACCCGACCGCATCGGTGTGCAACTTCGCCAGCCAGTCGAGCTTGTACGCGTAGTGCGGATCGGCCAGCTCACGGCCGTTGGGGACGTACAGGCTCCAGATGCGGACGCCGTTGCACGTGGCGCCGATGGCGCGGGCTTCCTGCGCGGGCGCGACCTCGGGGTCCTTGTGGAAACCGGGCTGATCCTCGAACCCGATCTGCACGTCGTCGAGACCCACGCGGGACGCGATCGCGACGCCGTTCCACTGGCTGAGGCCCACGTGCGCGACCTTGTAGCCCAGTTCGCGGAAACGCTCGTACGGGAACTGCTCGTCCTTGCACTTGGTTTCCTGCATCGCCAGCACGTCGACGTCGGACCGCTGGAGCCAGTCCAGGATCCGGTCGGTACGGGCACGAACAGAGTTCACGTTCCAGGTTGCGATGCGCACGGCAGCCACCCTAGCGGCACTCTCCGACAGGTCGTCAGCCGACAGGTTCGGTGGCGTAGCGGTACCGGTGGTGGGCCACGAAGCCGAGGTTGCGGTACATCGCCTGGGCGCCCTCGTTCTCGACGGCGACCTGCAGACACGCGTGGGTCGCGCCGTGTTCGCGTCCCCAGTTGATCATGTCGCCGCAGATGAGGCTGCCGATTCCGTGGCGGCGGTGAGCCTCCGCGACCTCGACCGCGGTGAGCCCGACCCACCGGCGGTCGTCGGGCGCGGACGTGACGGATCCGCGGGCGACGGCCAGCAGCGTCGAGTCGGCGGCGCCGATCCGGCCGAACCCGAGAGTGCCGCCGCGGACCGAATCCAGCACGTCGACCGCGAAGTCGGGGAGCGCGGACCCGCGGTAGCGATAGAGGGCGAGCCAGTCCGGATCGGGGTGATCGGTGACCGTGGTGGTGCGTGGGCCCTCGGGCAACGCCAGGTTGTCGATGTCGGCTGCCATCACGACCACTTCGTCGCTGACGTTCCAGCCGAGCGGTACCTCGCCCAGCCGGTCGGGAATCAGCAACCGCAGCGGGCGGTCGCGCTCGGCGTACCACTCGCGCAGACGGTCGAGCGTGCCGCCCGGGGAGGCGTCCTCCAGGCTGCCGACCGACCCACGGTCCCCGAGCGGGGCCGCCGAGTTGGCGCGTCCGGTGAAGCCGTGACCGTACCGGGCGAGCCACCCGTCGATCCACGCGTGCTCGACGCCCGGCCAGCCGTCGGCCGAGGCCAGTTCGAGGGACCGGATCTCGCTCGCGCGCACCGGTCGCGCGGGGACGGCCTTCAGCGCGATCACCCGCTCCGGATCCACCTCGACCACGGAGCCGTCCGCGGCGCGGACGACCACCGCCGGTTCGACGCTCTCCAGCACCCCGATGACGTCGGTCATCGGATGGCTGTGGCCGGGTGGCAGCTGATATCGCAGCACTACTCGGCTTCCGAGCGGAATGTCAGTCGTCATGCCCGAAGGGGTCTTCGACCGTTCCCGGCACCCAGCTGAGGCCGGGAACGCCCCAGCCGGCACGCTTGATGGTCTTCTTGGCGGCGCGTGCGTTGCGGCCCACCAGCATGTCGACGTAGAGGAAGCCGTCGAGGTGACCGACCTCGTGCTGCAGCATGCGTGCGAAGAAGCCGTGTCCCTCGATCTCGACGGCGTTGCCGTCGGCGTCGGTGCCGGTGACCTTCGCCCACTCGGCCCGTCCGGTGGGGAACTGCTCGCCCGGCACCGACAGGCAGCCCTCGACGTCGTCGTCCGGATCCGGCATGGTCTCGGGTCGTTCCGACGTTTCGAGGACCGGGTTGACGACGCAACCCCGGCGGCGGAGTGCCGTGCCGTTCCCGTCGACGTCCGGGCAGTCGTAGACGAACAACCGCAGCGGCAGGCCGACCTGGTTGGCGGCGAGCCCGACGCCGTTGGCGGCGTCCATCGTGTCGTACATGTCGGCGATGATCTCAGCGAGTTCCGCAGGTGACTGGGACACTGCCTCGGTCGGTTCGTGCAATACCGGGTCGCCCACGATCCGGATGGGGAGGATGGCCATGGTCGTCAAGGATAGTGCGGCGCGCCCGAGCCGTTCGCACTGCCCGCGGCGTTCGTCATGGTTGAATAGTCGCTGAAGAACAGTGGTGTAATTCGTTGCTCGGTCGGCCACGCGATCGAGGAGCCGGGGGAACGTGGTTTCGCTGAGGTCGAGCGAGAGCTAGTAGTCGAGGAGTGAGATGGACGGCGCAACAGCGCGTAGTCGGAACCAGTCCGAGCGCACCGACGGCGACAACTCGGCAGGGGTCAAGGACGTCGGTGACGACGGCCTCTCGCGTCGGGAGCACGACATCCTGTCCTTCGAGCGCCAATGGTGGAAGTACGCCGGCGCGAAGGAAGAAGCGATCAAAGAGCTGTTCGACATGTCCGCCACCAGGTACTACCAGGTTCTCAACGCACTGGTGGACCGGCCGGAGGCACTCGCAGCCGACCCGATGCTCGTGAAGCGCCTGCGACGGCTGCGCGCGAGCAGGCAGAAGGCCCGCGCCGCCCGCCGCCTCGGGTTCGACGTCACGTAGCACCCGGTCGCTAAGGTCGACATCGTGAGTACTCCGAAACCCGAATCGTCCGGCCCGCCGTTACGTGCCCTCGCGATGGTGCTGATCGCCCTCGCGATTCTGTTCGCGGGTCTCGGGTTCGCCTCCCTCGGAGGTTCGGACTCGGAGGAGACCGCCGCCACCGTCACCACCACGGCGGCTGCCACGACCACCGCCGCCGTGCGTCCGACGACGGCTGCCGGAGCCGCGGGCGCCACCTCGACGCCCGCGGCGAGCACCACGTCCGGTGCCTCGAGTACCTCGAAGTCCGCCGACGCGGCGTCGGTCCCGGTGCGGGTGCTCAACAACAGCAATGTCACCGGTCTCGCGAGCCAGACGGCCACCGAACTGATGTCCTCGGGGTGGACGGTGTCGGAAACCGGCAACTACAGCGACGGCACCATCTCCGAAACCACTGTGTACTACGGGACTTCCGCCGCCGAGAAGGAAGCGGCGACGGAGATCGCCGCGCAACTCGGGGTGTCGGCCCAGCCGCGGTTCCCGGGTATCGCCAATTCGTCCGCCGGTGTGATCGTCATCGTCACGTCCGCGCAGTAGACCGGACGGTCGGTGCACCATCGCCGCGGTTATGATCAGATGCACTTCTTCGCCACCTCAAAGGAGCGGTTTGATGGCCTCGAGTTCTACCCGTCGGATGTCCTGGCGCATTGTCACCCCGGTGGTGGCCATTGCAGCACTCGGACTGACCGCCTGCAGTAACAACGAGGAGCCGACCGACGTTCCCGGCACTACTCCTCCCGTCTGGACCGGCGCCGCCGATCCCAGTGCTGCAGGCGTTCCCGGCGACGCCGAGAGCGGTTCCAGTGAGTCCGCGGAGAGCGGCGCGGTCAGCGCGACGCTGAAGAACGCCGAGGGCGAAGACGTGGGCACCGCAACGTTCAAGCAGGCAGGCAGCCACGTCGAGGTCACCGTTTCCGTCAAGGATCAGACGCCCGGCTTCCATGGTTTCCACGTGCACTCCGTCGGCAAGTGTGAGACGAACTCCGTGGCACCGACCGGGGGTGCGCCCGGAAACTTCCTGTCCGCCGGCGGGCACTTCCAGGCCGAAGGCCACTCGGGGCACCCCGCGAGCGGTGACCTCACCTCGCTGCAGGTTCTGGCCGACGGCACGGCCGAGTTGGTCACCACCACCGACGCCTTCACGGTCGAGGACCTGAAGAACGGCGACAGCGGCACCGCGGTCATGATCCACTCGGGTTCCGACAATTTCGCCAACATCCCCACCCGTTACGCACCCGCCCCCGATCAGGAAACCCTGAACACCGGGGACGCGGGTTCCCGGGTGGCCTGCGGTGTCATCGGCGCCAGCTGAGTCGCGTGACATCCCGGCTTCGGCCGGGATGCCGGTGCGCTGCCGCGCACTGCGGCCTGTGGTTGGATCGAAACCGTGGTAGTTCCCTTTCCCGGTTCGCCGCGGCCGACTCTGGGCGTCGAGTGGGAGATCGCGCTGGTCGACAGGGTCACGCGGGATCTCTCCAACACGGCCGCGGAGGTATTCGACGCGGTGGCGAATCTCGCCGGTCCCGAGGATCCGCGGATCACCAAGGAGTTACTGCGCAACACCGTCGAACTCGTCACCGGTATCCACTCCACCGTCGGTGAGGCGATGGACGACCTCGATGAGTCGCTCGACCTGTTGCGGCGGGCGGCGAACCCGCTCGGCGTCGATCTCATCTGCGCGGGAACGCACCCGTTCGCGCAATGGTCGACCCAATTGGTCACGCGCACACCGGATTACGACGAGCTGATCGAACGCACCCAGTGGTGGGGCCGTCAGATGCTCATCTGGGGTGTGCACGTCCACGTCGGTGTGTCCTCGCCGCAGAAGGTGTTCCCGATCCTCAATGCGCTGCTGCAGCGGTACCCGCACCTGCTCGCGCTGTCCGCGTCCTCACCGATGTGGGCCGGCGTCAACACGGGGTACGCGAGTAATCGTGCGCTGATGTTCCAGCAGCTCCCCACCGCGGGGCTGCCGTACCAGTTCGCGAACTGGGGGCAGTACGAGGATTTCATCAGCGACCAGATGAAGACCGGTGTGATCACCAAGGTCGGTGGGATGCACTGGGACATCCGGCCGGCGCCACGGTGGGGCACCATCGAGGTCCGCGTCTTCGACGGCATCTCCACCCGCGCCGAACTCAGTTCGCTCGTCGCGCTCGTGCACTGCCTGATCGTCGACCTGGACCGGCGTTTCGAGGCAGGTGAGAATCTGCCCAACCTGCAGCCGTGGCACGTGAAGGAAAACAAGTGGCGGGCCGCGCGGTACGGGCTCGACGCCGAGATCATTCTCGACCAGGACAGCAACGAGCGCCTCGTCACCGACGACCTGAACGACCTGCTCGAGAAGCTGGCCCCGACCGCTGTGCGTCTCGGCTGCGCGGACGAACTGGCCGCCGTGGCCGAGATTCCCCGTCGTGGCGCTTCCTACCAGCGGCAACGTCAGGTCGCGGAGGCGACCGGCGGTGACCTGGTGGCCGTGGTCGATGCGCTGGTGAAAGAGCTCGGGACCTGAAGGACGGTCTCGGGCAGGACACTCGTCCACTTCCCGTTCACGTGTTGTTTACACTTGGCGGGTGTCGATCGACGATGTTGCCGTTGTACGGCCGGGTGGGCCCGTCGATCGATCCCGCATGTTCGCGGCGGGCGGGGCGCTCGGGGTGGCGATCCTGCTGGTGGTCGTCCAATTGGTCGCGTCCACACAGGGTTTCCAAGGCCCCCTCGAAAGCCTGTTCCACGACTATGTCCTGACCCCCAAGTCGGCGTCCGTCCCGTGGGCAGGCCTCGCGCTCGCGATGGTCGGGCTCACCAATCGCCAGCGCGTCGTGGCACTCTCCGCCGCGGCGGGTATCGATGTCGTGGTCGCCGCGGTGCGCTATCTGTCCGGTGGCCCGCTGACCGTCGGCAACGGCGCGACCTGGGTACTCACGGCGGTGGGCGTGTATGCGGCGGTCCGATGGACCGGCGACCAGCGGCGCAGCGCCCTCAGGGGTGTCGGACTTGGTGCGCTGCTGATTCTCGCGACCAAGTTCGGTGACGCCTGGCTGCAGGTCACGATCATGGCCGGGCCGATGATCCTCGACGAATACGCGCAACTGGCCGATCACGCGCTGGGCAGCCCCTCGTGGCACCTGGGGCAGTTCGTCGACGCCCTCGGACCCGTCGGCTACGGCATCCTCCACTGGGTCTACATCGAACTGCCGGTCGCGGCCATCGCGGTGGCCGTCTACCAACTGCGGAACGGCTGGCCGTCGCACTACCTGGTCCGCACGTTCCTGTTGATCGGTCTCATCGGTCCCGTCTTCTACGTGCTGTTCCCGGTGGTCGGTCCGATCTTCGCGTTCGGCACCGAGGGGCAGGGGTTCCAGGTCAGCGACTACTGGCCCAACCTCGTCCCGACACCCGACTTTGCGCCCGAACCGATGTCGTTCGATTCGGCGACCCCCCGCAACTGCATGCCGAGCCTGCACACGGCGTGGGCTCTCGCCCTGTTCATCCACTCCCGGCAGGGCGCCTGGTGGCTGCGGCTCGGTGGCACGTTCTGGCTGGTGTGCACGCTGACGGCGACCCTCGGGTTCGGCTACCACTACGGCGTCGACCTGGTCGCCGGAGCCGTCCTGTGCCTGACCATCGAATCCGCGTTGCGCGACCCCGAACGGGGGTGGGGCTGGTTCCGGGTCCGCCTCGTCGGAGGCGGCGCGCTGGTGCTGGCCGGACTGCTGCTCAGCTACCGCTACCTCGCGGTGCCGATGGGCCGATTCCCCGAGGTGTCCGGACCACTAGTCCTCGGTGCCCTCGCCGCGATGAGCCTCGGGTTCTACGCGACGTTCTTCGCCCGGCCCGACACCGCACTCGCACGGTGGGGCAGCGGCGCCAAGGCAGCGGTCACGGACGTTCTGGCGGCTCCAACTCGTTGATCATCAACAGCCCGTCCTGATCTCGCTGCTCCCGGTACGCCACCCGGCCGACGCTGTGCGCGATGACCGGCGCGGTGAACAGGGTGAAGATGCCGACGAGGATCAGCATCCAGATGTCGACGTTGCCACGCAGTTCGAGGACGGCGCCCGCGAGAACCATGATGAGACCGACCACCTGCGGTTTGGTGGCGGCGTGCATGCGGCGCAGGGTGTCCGGGAATCGGACGATGGCGATGGCGGCCGTCAGCGCGAGCAGCGAGCCGCACAGCATGAGCGTGGCCCCGATGACGTTCAGCACGGTGGTCACGACTTGTCACTCACCCGGAACCGGGCCACCGACACCGAACCGATGAACCCCACCAACGACAGCGCGACGATGGCGGGCACGATCGTCGTGTCGCCGGTGTACGCGGCCCACACGGCGAGCCCGCACATCGCGAGCGCGATCAGGGTGTCGAGGGCGACGAGGCGATCCAGCGAGTTGGGCCCGTCGAGCAGCCGGAACGTCGTCAGAACCCCGGCGACGACCAGGACGATTCCGGAGATGACCGATACGACTGTCATGAGCTGCCCTCCTGAGTGGGGTCGTCGTAGTGCAGGTCGCGGTTGTGCCAGGGGCTCGGTTTCCAGTCGGAGTCGCGTTCGAACGCCTCGATGAACAACCGTTCCAACTGTGCGACCGTGCGGTAGAACTGGCTGACCGCCTTCTGCGAACCTATGTCCAGGACGTGCACGTAGACGATCCGCCGTACCTGGTCGATTTCGAGGACCATGGTGCCCGGAATCAGGTTCAGTACGTCGATGCACAGGGTCAGGACGAGGTCGGACTTGATTCCCAGCTGGTAGCGCAGGACCCCGGTGACGGGCGGCGGCCCGGGCCGGAGTGCGAGATAGGCGATCTGGAGGCTCGACTGGAGCGAGTAGTACACGAACATGACTGCCAGCCGGAGCAGTGGCAGGACGTGCACCCGGCCCTCCACGGGCACCCGCGGCAGCGGCATGAGCACCATGATGAGCGCGCCGACGGCGAGCCCGCCGAGGCTGTTGCCCCAGCTGACGTTGCCCCACAACAGGATCCACACCGCCATCAGCCACAGCAGCGCGCCGAACTGGAGAAGTCTCTCGCGTTTCATCGCGGTGCCTCCTGCGCTTCGCCGCCGGGGTGACCGCCGAGGACGGCGTCGATGTAGATGGACCGGTTCTGCAGATCGCTCGCCGCGCGATCGCTGATCTGGATGATCTGGCCGGCGAACACCGTCATCGCCAGCCCCACGGCGACGAGGGCGACGGTGGGGATGAGCATCATCGCGGGGATACGGCCCACGTCGGCGCGGTCGTCGAACGAGATGTCGGCCTCGGACTCGTCGAGCAGCGCCGACGGGCTGACGTCCGCGAGGTCACCCTCGGGGGCGTCGGCGCGCGCCCGCCAGAACGCCTTGGTCCACACACGTGCGACGACGTACAGCGTGAGGAGGCTGGTGAGGGTTCCGCCCGCGACGAGGATCCACGCCAGCACGCTCGCATCCGCCGAGCCGGCCTGCAACAGCGCGACCTTGCCGATGAACCCGGAGAACGGGGGGATACCACCGAGGTTGAGGGCCGGGACGAGGAAGACGATGGCCAGGACGGGGCTCGCCGCGGCGAGCCCGCCGAGCCGTCGCAACGACGACGATCCGGCCTGGCGTTCGATCAGACCGACCACCAGGAACAGCGTGGTCTGCACGAGAATGTGGTGGGCCACGTAGTAGATGGCACCCGACAGCCCCGACTGTGTGGACAGCGCGACACCGAACACCATGTACCCGATGTGGCTGACCAGGGTGAACGACAGCAGACGTTTGATGTCGCTCTGCGCGATCGCACCGAGGATGCCGACGAGCATCGTCAGGAGGCCGCACACCATGAGCACGTTGTCGAGTTCGCCCTCCGGGAAGAGCAGCGTGTGCGCGCGGATGATCGCGTACACACCCACCTTGGTGAGCAGGCCGGCGAACACCGCGGTGACGGGCGCGGGCGCGGTGGGGTAGGAGTCGGGCAGCCACGTCGACAGCGGGAACACCGCCGCCTTGATGCCGAACGCCACGAGCAGCACACCGAAGATGGCGGTGCGCGTTCCGGACGGGATGCCGTCGAGGCGGGTGGCCATGTCGGCGAGGTTGAGCGTTCCGGTGGCTGCGTAGGCGAACGCGATGCCCGCCAGGAAGATCAGCGACGACACCATCGACACCATCACGTACGACACGCCCGCACGGACACGGTCTGCGCTCGCACCGAGCGTCAGCAGGACGAAGCTGGCGGCGAGGAGCACCTCGAAGCCGACGTACAGATTGAACAGGTCGCCCGCCAGGAACGCGTTGGAGATGCCCGCCGTCAGCGCCAGATACGTCGGCAGGAAGATCGAGACGGGCTGGTCCTCACTGCCGTCGCGGATACCCTGACCCACGGCGTACGCCATGACGGCGAGCAGCACGATCGACGAGACCACCAGCATCATCGCGGACAGCCGGTCGACCACCAGCGTGATGCCGATCGGTGAATCCCAGCCACCCACCTGAATGGCCGTCGTCCCGTCGCGGTCGGCCAGGAACAGCAGCAGTCCCGACACGACGAGAACACCGATCAACGCGACGAGCGTGATGATCCGCTGGGCACGCGGACGCCGGCCGAGCACCAGCGTGGCCGCGGCGGCGAGCATCGGGACGAGGACGGGCAGCGGCGCGAGGGCCGTGATGATGTGCGGGGAAATGGTCACGACCTCTCCCCGATCCCGGCCTTGTCGGCGTCCTCGTCGTCGTCGAAGTCACCCTCGTGCAGGTCCTCGTAGCATTCGAGGTCCTCGAGGTTCTTCAGCTCTTCCAGGGGAATAGGGTTTCCGTCCTTGTCGAATGCGTCGCCGCTGAAACTCGGCTCGCCGGTGACCGGGTCGTCGGAGCGGTCCCGGTCGGGTGCCTCGGCGGGCGACCGGCGCCGCAGGACCCTGGTGTCCTCGGGGTCGTTCTCGACGGCGTCCTGCGTGGTGATCTTGAACGACCGGTACGCGAGCGCGAGCACGAAACCGGCGATGCCCATCGTGATGACGATCGCGGTCAGGATCATCGCCTGAGCCAGCGGGTCGGCCATCGACTCGTGGATGGACTCACGGCCGACGATGGGCGGATTGCCGTCCGAACCGCCGGACGTGAGGATCAGGAGGTTGATGCCGTTGCCGAACAGCAGCAGTCCCAGCAACATGCGGGTGATGCTGCGCTCGATGAGCAGGTAGACGCCCGCCGACACCAGGACGCCGATGATGACGAGAAATCCGATGTTCGCGCTCATCGCTGGTTCACCTCGATCTGTGCGTCGAGACGTGCTCCGAGACTGCGGAGCACGTCGAGTACGAGCCCGACCACGATGAGATACACACCCAGGTCGAAGAACAGGGCGGTGACCATCTTGACGTGGCCGACCAGCGGCAGCGTCACCTCGAACACCGCGGAGGAGAGAGCCGGGGCGCCGAGGAACAGCGACGCCAGCGCGGTGCCCGCCGCAAGTGTGAGTCCGAGGCCCAGGATCTTGCCCGCGTCGATCGGGACGGTTTCGCCGAGTTCGTACCGTCCACCCGCGAGGTACCGCAGGACCAGCGCGAGACCGGCGGTGAGGCCGCCGGCGAACCCGCCACCCGGCGCGTTGTGACCGGCGAAGAAGAAGTAGACCGACAACACCATGATGGTCGGGAAGATCAGCCGGGTCGTCACCTCGAGGACCAGGGACCGGTGTTTCGGGTCGATGAGGTCGCCGCCGAGCAGCCACGTCGTCTCGGAATGCGACGCCGACGAATCGGCCGTGACCGCGGGGGCGTCGGACACCCGGGGTGCGCTGCCGAAGCGGCGGTTGCGGAACACCAGGCTCGCGACACCCGTGGCCGCCACCAGCAGCACCGAGATCTCACCGAGCGTATCCCAGGCACGGATGTCGACGAGCAGGACGTTGACGACGTTCTTGCCGTTGCCGAGGTAGTACGCCGCGTCGGGGAGTCGCTCATAGATCGGCACCGAGTTCCGCGCGTTGATGGCGTACGCGCCGATCGTGGTGATGGTGGCACCGACCGCGACCGCCAGCAGCGCCCGCGGAATCTTGAATCCGATCGCCCGGCGCTCGTCCACCTCGGCGGGCAGTTTCCGGAACACGAGAACGAAGATGACGAGGGTCAGCGTCTCCACCAGGAACTGGGTGAGCGCGAGGTCGGGGGCACCGTGGAGGGCGAACAGCACACCGCAGCCGTAGCCGCTGAGACCGACGAGGATCACGCTGGCCAGACGGTTGCGCATCACCGTCGCGGCGAGCGCGGCCGCGACCATCATCAGCCCGATCACGAACTGCACCGGCGAATCCCACAACCGGACGTCGGCGCCCGTATTCGTGCCGACGACGAGCAGCACCAGCGGCACCACCACGAGGGTGCCGAGGATGGTCGCCTGGGTCAGCGGGAGCGAACCGCGCTGGGTGGCGCCGGTCAGCCGCATCGACAAGGCGTCCATGCCGCGCAGCGTCGCGTCGTAGATGCGGTCGGCGTTGCCGAGCGGCGGATGCTCGAACCGCAACCGGTTGACCCAGCGCTGCGCCACGAAGAGCGCGGTGCCGACGGCGAACACCAGCAGGGTGAGCAGCAGGGCGGTGTTCACGCCGTGCCACAGTGCGAGGTGGTAGTCGGAGACGCCCTCGGCGGGCAGGGTCTGCGAGTACGGCGTCAGAAGCTTCTCGAGCTGCGGCGCCACGAGTCCCGCCGCCAGGCTCAGTACGGACAGAACGGCGGGCGCGGCGAGAAACAACGGTCCCGGTGCGTGCATGCCCTGCACGGCCGGGCTCGGCCGCGCGAGCCGCTTGCGACCGAAGGCGCCCCACATGAACCGCACGCTGTAGGCGAGCGTCAGGATCGAACCGAACACCACGACGCCGACGGTGACGATCCGCGCCGGGTCGGCGAGGACGGTCGTGCTCAACAGGGAGTCGAATGCGGCTTCTTTTCCGATGAACCCGAGGAACGGGGGAAGCCCGGCCATGCTCGCCGCGGCCAGCGCGGCGACGACCATCAGAGCGGGAGCACGGTCACCGAGGTGCGCAAGTTTGCGGATGTCGCGGGTGCCCGTCGTGTGGTCGATGATCCCGACCACCATGAACAGCGCGGCCTTGAACATCGCGTGGGCGACGACCATCGTCATGCCGGCGAGCGCGGCGTCGCGGGTGCCGAGGCCGACGAGGACCATCATGAAACCGAGCTGGCTGACGGTGCCGAACGCGAGCACCAGTTTGAGGTCGAAGGCACGCATCGCCCGCCACCCGGCGAGGACCATCGTCAGCAGACCGAGCGTGATGATCGTGAACCGCCAGGGCGCCGAGTCGGCGAAACCGGGCGACAGTCTGGCGACGAGATAGATGCCGGCCTTCACCATGGCCGCGGCGTGTAGGTAGCCGCTGACCGGGGTCGGGGCGGCCATCGCTCCGGGCAGCCAGAAATGCAGCGGCACGATCGCGGATTTCGACAGGGCACCGATCAGGACAAGCACGACGGCGACACCGGCGAGCCAGCCGCGAGGTGCGATCTCGATCAGTTCGGACAGGTTGTACGTGCCACTCACCTGGCCGAGGATGATGATGCCGACCAGCATGGCCAGACCACCCGCGGTGGTGACGAGCAGCGCCTGCGTCGCCGCCCGGCGACTCGACGCGCGTTCGGCGGAATGCCCGACCAGCAGGAAGGACAGGACCGTCGTCAGTTCCCAGAATATGTACAGCAGCAACATGTTGTCGCTGGCGACGAGGCCGAACATGGCCCCGGCGAAGGCCACCATCTCGGCGGCGAAGATGCCGAGGCGGGGTTCGTCGTCGGTGAAGTAGCGCGCGCAGTAGACCAGGATGAGCGTGCCGATGCCCAGCACGAGCACCGACATGATCGCGGCGAGCGGATCGAACCAGAAGTCGAGGTCCATCGACAGGCCCGGAGCCCACTCGATGGACACGGTCTGCTCCGTGCCCCAGTTCGCGATCACCCATCCGAGCGACGCCAGCGGGACGAGGGAGAGAGGGTAGAAACCATTGCGGCCGAACTTGCGCACCACAAGCGGAGCCAGAACGGCGGCAACGGCATGGGCGAGCAGAACAGCAAGCAAAAGGCACTCCGTCGGGGGTCAGCGGGCGGCGGGGTGTCGGAACGAAACGAACCGAGTCGTGTAGACCGTTCGCTTAGCTAGCGAACTGGGCTACGGGGTACATCCTACTGGGTCGGTTATTCGGACTCACAATCGCGGCAAATCGGACTAATGGGGCGGAATGTGTTATGGGCGGCCGGCCGGACTGTTCTATCTTGTGACGGTGCCTGCCGAGATCCGAACCGCCGCGCTCGCCCACATCCGCGACCGGAAACTCCTCCAGACCCGATCGGTGGGGAAGACCGCGTTCTACATGGCAGGTGGAAAGATCGATCCGGGCGAGAACGCCGAACAGGCTCTGCACCGCGAGATCCGGGAGGAACTCGACGCCGGAATCGTCGACGGGACGCTCGAACATCTGGGGGTCTTCGAGGCGCCCGCGTACGGACACCCCGAGGGCACCGACCTGCACATGACCTGCTTCCTCGCCGAACTGAGCGCCGAGCCGCGGCCGGCGAGCGAGATCGCCGAACTGCGGTACTTCACCGTCGACGAATACGCGGCCATGCCCGACGTCGCGCCCGGTTCGATGCTCGTGTTCCGTCGGCTGCAGTCGCTCGGCCTCCTCGACTAGCTGCCTTCCGGGGTACTGCGCCGCTCGTGGACCGAGTAGACGCAGAACGCGACGACGAGCAGCATCACGAAGCCGACGAGATGGTCGGACGCGGCGGTCGAGGCAGGCGACGACGGCAGACGGTGTTCGCTGCTCGAGCCCGGGTAGACCACCCGGCTGCGGGGAACGGTGGTCGCCGCCACGAACACCAGCGACGCGAACGGCAATGCGAAACCGAGCACCGCGACGGGCGCCGACCCCGGCAGAGCGGCGGCGAGCGCGAAACCCGTGCCGCAGCCCAGCACGGCCAGCCGGATCAACAACGCGACGCCGTCGTCGCCGAAGTCGGGCCAGATTGCGGCGAGCAGCGGAACGACGGCGGCCAGGCTCAGTCCCCACTGCGGGCGCCGCCACTTCGGCGGGACCCTGACCGCCACCGCGATGCCCGCGGCAAGCGCGACGACGCCCACCGCCAGCAATGCCGTCGCGGGCGTCGTCACCCGCGGAGTCCGGAGGTCGTCGAGGACGAGCACGGCCGCGGCGGTGACACCGGTCGCGGCGAGCAGGAAGCGTCCGTCGATCCCCGGGAACCGGCGTGCGATCAGCACCGTGACCGTCAGAATCACGGCGAGCGAGAACGCGACGATCAGCCAGACCGTCAGGGGTTCGCCGAATTCCTGATCGTCGATCCATGCCCCGAGCAACCGGTTGAGCAGGGCGAGAGCCAAGGCGCCGACCAGCGCGGTCAGCAGGGTCTTCCGGTCGGGACGCTGCACCCGGAACTGCGACCGCGCCACCACCGCCGATGCGAGCGCGAGCACGAGAACTCCGATCAGCAGCCACTGCGGGGGTTCGCCGATCGCGGAGGTGCTCATACTCGCGGGCTCGACATACGCGGTGTCGCCGCGCGGTAGTCGCTGCACACTCGCGAGGAGGAACGCGCTCGCCACACCGAGAGTCGACGCCAGCTGCGAAACCCAGCGACCCCACACCGCGGCGACCGCCGCGCCCAGCAGGAACCCGGCAGTCGCGGTCTTCGCGAAGTGCAGGGCGATCAGCGTGTCGACCCCGCCGACGTCCGGCACCACCCAGCGCGCACCGATCAGGGCGAGCGCGCACGCCGCCGCCAGGAGCCACGACACCCGCCGGGAGCCGGACCGTTGCAGACCGGCGACCGCGATGACGGCGAGAACGAGAGCCACCACCACACCCGTCGGCTGGCTGCTGAGCCACCGGTCGACCTCCCGGTCGGACGCGTTGATCGTCCAGGCCCGGTTGCGGGGATTGGTGAGGACGAAACCGGCCAGTGCACCGGACGCGAGAGCAGCCGCGGCCGACAGGGGTTCCCGGAAGTCCATTCGCTCACGGTACTCGAGCGGGTAGGAATGGAAATGGCGAACCCGGCGTTGGCACCGAAGGCGTGCCCGAGAACGACTCCGATCGAATACCACCGAGGCGAGGAGCCCACCTATGACGTCGATCAACGAGAAGGCCACCACCCTGCTGGGACTGCACCAGCCCGGCAACCCCGTCATCCTGCCCACCGTGTGGGATGCCTGGTCCGCGAATCTGGCTGTGTCCGCTGGCTTTCAGGCGCTGACAGTCGGAAGCCACCCGGTATCCGACTCGATCGGCAAGCCCGACAACGAGGGGATCACGTTCGACGAGCTGCTGCACCGCATCTCGCAGATCACCGCAGCGGTGGATCTGCCGCTGTCGGTCGACATCGAATCGGGATACGGGCTCGAGCCCGCCCGTCTGATCGAAGGTCTGATCGGCGCGGGAGCCGTCGGCCTGAACATCGAGGACACGGTCCACAGCGAGGGCGGGCGTCTCCGCGAACCGCAGGAGCACGCCGACTTCGTCGGAGGGTTGCGGCAGGCGGCCGACGCTGCCGGGGTCCACGTGGTCGTGAACGCGCGCACCGACCTGTTCGTCAAGCAGGTGGGCGACGAGTCCGACCGTGTCGACCGCGCGATCGCTCGGCTGAAGCTCGCCGCAGAGGCCGGCGCCGACGTGCTGTACCCCGTGGGCCGTCACGACGACGCCACCCAGAAGCGGCTCACGTCGGAGCTGCCGCTGCCCGTCAACGCCATCGGTCTGCCCGATCAGGACGATCCGGCGAGCTTCGGGCCGCTCGGCGTCGCGCGGGTGAGCTTCGGCCCGTTCTTCCAGGCCGCCCTCGCCGCACACGCGGCCACGCTGCTCGGCCGCTGGTCCTGACCCGTGAGTACTTGTTAACCGCGGGCGGTTAGCAAGTACTCACGGGCGCGTCAGCGCATAGGACTCGAGGTGCGCCACTTGCTCGGGATCGAGTGAGGGGCGCACCTTTTCGCGTGCCTCCGCCACGTCGGCGGCGGAGACGTCGGCTGCGTCGATGTTCCGGCGCATGGCGGCCAGCGCGGCTTCCCGCAGCAGCGCCGAGCAGTCGGCGGCCGAGTAGCCGTCGAGGTCGTCCGCCAGGGCGTCGAGGTCGACGTCGGCGGCGAGCGGCACCGACTTCCCGGACGTCCGCAGGATCGCGCGGCGGGCAGCACCGTCCGGCGGCGGCACGAACACCAACCGCTCCAGGCGGCCGGGCCGCAGCAACGCCGGGTCGATGAGGTCGGGCCGGTTGGTGGCGCCGACGACCACCACGTCGCGCAGCGGTTCGACGCCGTCGAGTTCGGTGAGCAGTGACGCCACCACCCGATCGGACACCCCCGAGTCGGAACTCTGACCGCGGCGCGGCGCGAGGGCATCCACCTCGTCGAGGAAGATCAGCGACGGGGCCGAATCCCGCGCCCGCTGGAACAGTTCGCGGACCGCCTTCTCGGACGCACCCACCCACTTATCCATCAGTTCGGCGCCCTTGACGGCGTGCACGCTCAGATGTCCCGAACTTGCCAGCGCCCGAACGAGATAGGTCTTGCCGCACCCGGGCGGGCCGTACAGCAGTACTCCGCGCGGGGGATCGACCCCCAGCCGGGCGAACGAATCCGGGTGCTGCAACGGCCACAGCACCGCCTCGGTCAGCGCCTGCTTGGTCTCCACCATGTCCCCGACGTCGTCGAGGGTGACACTGCCGATCGCGAGTTCCTCGCTGCCCGACCGCGACAGCGGGCGGATCACGTCGAGCGCGCCGAGCAGGTCGTCCTGGGTGAGCGCCGGGTCGACGGGTTTCCTGGCCGCGCGTGAGGCGGCACGCAGGGCCGCTTCCCGGCACAGCGCGGCGAGGTCGGCGACGACGAATCCCGGTGTGCGGGCCGCGATCGCGTCGAGGGCGATGCCGTCGGTGGGGACCTTCCGCAGAAGCAGTTCCAGCAGCGCCCGGCGGGTGGAGCCGTCGGGCAGGGTCAGGGTGAGTTCGCGGTCGCACAGGTCCTGTCCGCGCAACCTGGCGTCGACCGACTCCGGGTGCGCCGACGTCGCGACGAACGCGACCCCGACGGTGTCGACCGCGCGGCGGAGCTGTTCGACGATCAGCGCCGACACCGGCTCCGGCGTGGCGGGCAGCAGGGCATCGATGTCGGTGATCAGCAGGACGCCGCCGCTGCGGATCGCGTCGACCGCCGCGGTGACCCGCTGCAACCGTGAGTCGGCTTCCAGGGCGCCGGCACTCGGCCCGTCGAGTTCGACGACTCGGCGGGAGGCGAGCACCGCTCGGGCGAGCGTCGCCTTCCCGACGCCTGCGGGCCCGGTCACCAGGACGCCCAGATGCGGTGAGGCCCCGAGTTTGCGGAGCAGTTCGGGTTCGTCGAGCGCCAGTCCGAGCCATTCGGTGAGTTTGGCTGCCTGGGTGTGGGAACCGACCAGGTCCTCGACCGGGACCGGGGGAACTTCCTCGGCGGGCCGGACAGGCGGCGCGGGCAACCGGGACGGAGTCGCGGACACCGTCGCGCGCACACCCTCGCCCCATCCGACCGCGGTGTTGGGCTGCACGCTCACCGGACCACCGGCCGGGTCGACCCCGCTGACGGTGAGCAACTCGGATGTCCACGCGACCCCGAACGTCCGGGACAGTGCCTGCGTGGCGGGGGCGGTGCTGGTTCCGGGGCCCAGATCGCGGGGGAGCAGCGACACCGTGTCGCCGACGGTGAGGACCTTGCCGAGCAGGGCGTGACGCAGCGTGACGTCGGAGACGGAGTTGACGGCCAGGTTCGAGCCGCTGACCGTCACCGTCTTCCCGCCGTACACCGTCACCGGTGTCACGACGACCGTGCTGTTCTCGGTCAGCCCGGCGTTGGACAGGGTCACGTCGTCGAGGAGCGCAGTCCCGGTGGGTGTTCCGGACGGCGCGCGACCTGCCACCGCGGCGGTGCGGCGCGCGCCGACGAGGGCGATAGCGTCCCACTCGCGGAGGCCGAGCGCGGCCAGGGCTTCCGGATGCAGCCGGACCACACCGCGCCGGGTGTCGGCGGCCGAGGTGTTCAGTCGGACTGTGAGCGCGAGTTCCGGTGAGGTCACGTCGTCGAGCCTACGTGCGGGAGCGAACTATCGGGCCGGCCGGCGCAGTCCGAGCCGTGCGGCGGATCGCCTGCCGCGGGCGTCCGGCTGACGCCGGATGGCCCGCCGCTCGGAGGGCTTGATGTCCCACGTCTCGGGCCGCGCGGCCACCCACCGCTTCGAATGGACCGCGAACGGAATGTGCCCGAGGTACACCGCGACGAGCGCGATCAGCAGGATGTACGGGTAGGTGACCAGAGCCGCCGCCGCGAGCGCCACGAGGACGAGCAGACCGGCAGCCATGTGCGGCGGCACCGACACCGTCTTCAGCGCCAGCGTGGGGATCCGGCTGACGATCAGCGCCGCGGAGATCACGGTCCACGCCACGACGACGGGGTACGACGACCACCAGCCGTCGCCCCACTGCGCCGCGGCAGCCAGCGGGGTCAGCGCGACCAGCGCACCCGCGGGCGCCGGGACCCCCGTGAAGTACTCGTTGGCGTAGCCCGGCATGTCGTCCTCGTCGAGGAGCGTGTTGAACCGGGCCAGCCGCAGCACGATGCTCACCGCGTAGATCAGGGCGATGATCCAGCCGAAACTCTGGCCGTCCAGCAGCGTGACATAGAGGACGAGGGCCGGTGCGACGCCGAACGAGATGGAATCGGCAAGCGAATCCAGCTCCGCGCCCATCTTGCTGGTGGCGTCGAGCATCCGTGCGATCCGGCCGTCGAGCGAGTCGAGGACCGCGGCCGCACCGATCATGGCCAACGCCGTTCCGAGGTCGCCGTCGAGCGCGAACTTGACCGCGGACAGCCCCGCGCACAGCGCGAGGATCGTGACCACGCTCGGCAGGAGCCGGACCGCCTGCTTGGGTCGACCCCTCCGCTGTCGCTTCGCGTTGGCGATCACGGCAGTTGAGCGATGACGGTCTCGGCACCGATCGTCCGTTGCCCTCGCTCGGCGAGCAACGTGGTGCCCACCGGGAAGTACGTGTCGACGCGGGAGCCGAACCGGATCAGGCCGTACGTGTCACCGATCGGGAGGGTATCGCCGACCTTGGCGTCGCAGACGATCCGGCGGGCGAGCAGACCGGCGATCTGCACGACGGCGACATCGTGGCCCTCCGAGGTGTGCAGCAGCATGCTGTTGCGTTCGTTGACCTCGCTGGCGTCGGCGAGGTCGGCGGAGAGGAACTGGCCCGGCCGGTGGACGACCTTCCTGACCTCACCGCCGACAGGACTGCGCTGGACGTGCACATCGAGCACGGACAGGAAGATGCTGACCCGGGGGAGCGGCTCGGTGCCCATGTCGAGTTCGGACGGCGGGACCGCGGAGTCGACGAGCGCGACCTCGCCGTCGGCGGGCGCGACCACGACGCCGACACGGTTCGGCGGTACGCGGTGCGGATGCCGGAAGAACGCGGCGCAGGCCGCGGCGGAGGTCAGCGCTCCGCGCCGGACCCACTTGCGTTTGCGACCGAGGACGGCCACACCGAGTGGCGCGAGGACGAAGGGCAGCCCGGCCGGATGTAGGGGCGGAACTGCTCCGCGGACGAGGTCGACGATATGCCCGACGCTCGTGGGTTGCGGGGTTCCGGGGGGTGTGGGCTTGCGTGCCACGGGCTCCTCTAACTGTGTCGGACGGACGTGCTGCCTGCGCGCCATCGCGCCGCACTCACAGATTACGTGAGCGCTACCGGCTGCAACGGCATCAGGAGAGAGTACGCACTCGCGGGGTCCGATGTGTGAACGGATCGTGGCCGGATGGCGAGCGGCGTGATGGGTCCACCCACCTGGAACGTCAACTGCTCACCCGGCAGCGCATCGACGGCTTCGAGGAGAAAACCGGCGTTCACCTGCACATGGAAGCGCGCGGGCTGCTCCGTCGCCGGGCTGCCGACGACGATCTCGCCCGACTCGAGAACACCGAGATCCACCCGGTCGCCGGCGTCCGCCAGGAGTGCGCGCAAGTCCGCCGAGGAGAAGGTGTGTTCGATTCCGCGGTCGAGGGGCGACAGACTGTGATGGTCTGGGAACGCGCCGTCGACGAGGCGGGTGGTGAGCTGCTCGGCGCCGCAGCGGAGGGTGACGCCGACGCCGACGCCGACGCCGACGCCGACGACGACGGTCACCGTGTCGTGGCGACCCAGCAGTCTGGCCGCGTCGTCCAGGAACGTGCACGGGACGACGGCGGAGATCGGTTCGTCCGGCGGTTCGAGGACGGCCACCGTGCCGACCGCCAGCCGGTAGCGGTCGGTGGTGACGAGCCGCAGCACGTCGTGGTCGGTTTCCAGGAGGCAGCCGCGTAACACCGGGAACTGCGAGTCGGCGTCGGCGGCGAACCGCACCGAGCCGAACGCGGTGAGGAGGTCGGTGGTGCGGAGGACGATCGTGCACTCCCGCGCCGCTCGCGCGTCGAGCAGGCGGTGAATTCTCGTCAGTTCGTGCCGGGCATCGTCCAGCCCCTTCTCGAGCCGGCCGAGATGCCGGTCGAGAAGTCCGTGGGCGTCCGTGCCGCTCAGCACGGCCGCCATCTCCTTCACGGGCATCCCCACCCGGCGCATCGCGGCGACGAGGACCGCTGCGTCCACGTGCTTGTCGGCGTACCAGCGGTAGCCCGTGCGCGGGTCCACCACGTGCGGGGTGAGCACGCCTGCCTTGTCGTAGAACCTCAGCGCGCTGACCGACAGACCGGACGACCGGGCGAGTTCACCGATGCTGAGCACGGTGCTCACTCTGCCCCTGCGGTCCGACAGCGTCGGCGTCGAGTTCTGCGCGGAGTCGCTCGACGGCCCCGCGGATCGTCCGTCCATATCTGTTTTCGGGGAGGTGTTCGCAGCTCTGCGCGGCCCGATCGAGATGGTGGCGTGCCTCGGACGACTGGCCGAGCGCGTGATGAGCGGCCGCCACGTTGAGGTGCAGCGACGGGTAGAACCCCGCGACCCGGAGCGAGGAGTGGTGCTGCCGAGCTCGGTCGTCGGTCAGCGAGTCGGCGGCGGCGAGGGCCCGCAGATCCCAGCGCAGCTCCTCGGCGGGGTCGGTCTGGACGTCCGCCAGGTAGTGGGCCAGCGTGACGACGTGCAACGGGTCCGGTGTGTCGTCGCCGGGACCGGCGAGGGCGTCCCACACCTCCTCGAAGATGCGTCGGGCGCCCTCCCGGTCACCCGTCACTGCCAGTTCCTGTCCTTGCGCGATCCTCGCCATGACGGCGTCCGGTGTGTCCATGCGGACCACGCTGAGGCCTCGACCAGGTCGAGGGTCAACCGGACTACGTGCGTTCGGCCGCCGACTTGATGCGGGCGAGGGTGGTGTTCATGCCCTTGACGAGGTCGACCTCGAAGTCCTCGTTGCCGCCGAGGACGGTCTTGACCAGGAACTGCGACACCTTCGACGTTCCGGTCGGGGCTTCGCGGCGCTCGGTGACCTTGGTTCCGCCTGCCGTCGGCTCGAGTTCGTACGACCAGATGGTGCGGTTCTCGAGGATCCGGAACGCGATGGTCTTGTTCGGCTGGAACTTCACGACCTTCGACGTGGTCGGCCACACTAGGAAGCCCTTGCGGTTGATGTTGACGGTTTTGGTGCCCTCTTCGACGACGCCACCGAGGACGCGCATCGTGCGGCACTGGGGGCTCCATTCGCCCATTCGCTTCAGATCCGACACGACGGCCCACACGTCATGCGGGGGCGCGTCGATGTCGATGCTTGCTTCGAGGGTGTTTGCCATCGGCTGTCTCCAGTCAGGGAAGGTGGTACGTAAGGTAACAATTACTTTGGCGTCATGATAGGCGCTCGTGCCAGAGAGGTGTGCGGTAGGTCACTGAATTCTCGTCCCGACTGCAGTTTTCCAGCACTTCCGCGCGCCTCATCGAAACCGTGTAACCAAAGGGGCACGATGGGCGATGAGTCAAGAGCGCGACGAAATGTCGCCGGTGCAATGGCGCAAAATGGAAAGTTGTCGAGTCGGTGTTCGGAAGTGATCGGTAGTGAATGTTCATTCGATCCTGCGGTGGGACCGCAGCCCTCTCCCTCTACTCGAATCAGCCCGATTGCAAGGACGTCCGTCCTCGTGGCCGAGTGAAAAACTCGAACGTCTGATGACGCCACGCGAAATCGAGGAAGCTCTCCGCGGCCGGTTGTAGACGCCGTCGTCGCTCCCGCAATCCCGTCACTCTCCGCCCGACCCCGGGGGAGACTGGGGTTGTGGGAGCCGAAGAGTCTGTCGTTGTCGGAACCGGAGCGGTCTCCGCCGAAGAAGTGATCCGGGTGGCACGTCTCGGCGCGCCGGTGCGGATCTCGCGGGACGCGATGTCGGCCATGGCGGAAACCCGGAAGCGCATCGAGGCGCTGGCCGAGGATCCGAAGCCCGTGTATGGGATCTCGACGGGTTTCGGGGCCCTCGCCACCCGGCACATACCCTCTGCGCTGCGGACGCAGCTGCAGCGCAGTCTGGTGCGCTCGCATGCCGCCGGAAATGGCCCCGAGGTGGAACGTGAGGTCGTGCGTGCCCTCATGCTGCTGCGGTTGTCGACCCTGGCCACCGGCAGGACCGGCGCGCGGCCGGAAGTCGCGCAGGTCTACGCGTCGCTCCTGTCGGCGGGGATCACTCCGGTGGTCCACGAATACGGCAGCCTCGGGTGCTCCGGCGATCTGGCGCCGCTGGCCCATGTCGCGCTCGCGGTGATCGGTGAGGGCACGGTGCGGGACGCGGACGGCGAATCGATGCCGGCTGCGAAGGCGCTGTCCGCCGCCGGTATCGCACCGGTAGTCCTCGCGGAGAAGGAGGGGCTGGCCCTCATCAACGGCACCGACGGCATGCTCGGCATGCTGCTGCTGGCGTGCGAGGACCTGCACGGGCTGCTGCGTCTGGCCGACGTCACAGCGGCGATGAGTGTGGAGGGGCTGCTCGGCACCGACAAGGTGTTCGCCCCCGATCTGCAGGCGCTCCGGCCGCACCCCGGACAGGCCCGCGCCGCCGCGAACATGGTCCGGTTGCTCGCCGGCTCGGAGATCGTGCAGAGCCACGCCAATCCCAGCTGCACCGTGGTCCAGGACGCCTACTCGTTGCGGTGCGCGCCGCAGGTCGCCGGGGCGGCGCGGGACACGCTCGCGCACGCCGAGCGGGTGGCGTCGTGGGAACTGGCGAGCGCAATCGACAATCCGGTGGTCACGCTGGACGGGCGGGTGGAGTCGAACGGCAATTTCCACGGGGCGCCGGTCGGATACGTGCTGGACTTCCTGGCCATCGTCGTCGCGGACGTGGCGAGCATGAGCGAGCGCCGCACCGACCGCTTCCTCGACGTCGCCCGCAATCACGGGCTGCCCCCGTTTCTGGCCGACGATCCGGGGGTGGACAGCGGCCACATGATCGCGCAGTACACCCAGGCGGCGATCGTCTCGGAGCTGAAGCGGCTGGCGGCGCCGGCGAGTGTGGACTCGATTCCGTCGTCGGCGATGCAGGAGGACCACGTGTCGATGGGGTGGTCGGCCGCCCGGAAGCTGCGCCGGGCGGTCGACGGACTGACCCGGGTCCTGGCGATCGAGGCGTTGACGGCCGCTCGTGCGCTGGACCTGCGTGCCCCGCTGGCGCCGTCGCCCGCGACGGGTGCGGTGCGGGACACGATCCGCGAGCACGTTCCCGGACCGGGAACCGACCGTCACCTCGCGCCGGAAATCGAGGCCGCGGTCACCCTCGCGGCCTCCGGCGCGCTGGTCGCGAGCGCGGAGACGGTGGTGGGAAAGCTGGACTGAGCGGCGTGCCCCGCGGCCCGTTGATGCCTCGAGCTTTGCGAACTACCGTGGAATGCAGGAGATGGTCCTCATGACTCTCGCGGAGTTCGACACACGAAGGAAGGCCGTCGACACGGACCGTGGTCCGGTGAGCTGCCTCGATTCCGGCACCGGCCCTGTGGCCTTCTTCATTCACGGTGTCGGGACCTCCGGCTACCTCTGGCGCAACGTGATCCGTCAACTCGAGGGAGAACGGCGGTGCGTCGCGCTCGACCTCCCGCTGCACGGTCACACCCCCGCCGCGCCCGATCAGGGACTTCACCCTCGGCGCACTCGCCGACGTGGTCGCGGCCACGTGCGACGCGCTGGGGCTGTCGAAGGTCGACGTCGTCGCCAACGACACCGGTGGGGCGGTCGCGCAGATCTTCGCGGCCCGGCACCCCGATATGTTGTCGTCGCTGACGTTGACGAACTGCGAAACCCATGACAACGTGCCGCCGAAGGCGTTCCTTCCCGCCGTGCTGCTCGCCCGGGCGGGACTGCTCGCCCGGATTGCGCGACCGCTGGCGAGGAACGTGTCGAGGGCTCGCAAGTTGTTGTACGGCAGTGGGTATCAGAACGTGTCCCTCCATCCACGCGACCTGCTCGCGGTCGAGTCGGACCTTGCGGCACTCAAGGTGCCCACACTCGTCGTGTGGGGCACCGGGGACGTGTTCTTCCGGACGAAGTGGGCCTACTGGCTGCGCGACCTCATCCCGGGAGCGCGGGAAGTCGTGGAGATCCGGGGTGGCAAGTTGTTCTTCCCCGGCGAGCGGTCGCGCGAACTGGTCGTCGAATTGCGCAGATTCTGGGCATCCCGTTCCTGAGCCGCGCTCAGCGCAGCGGGTCGAAATGCCGCATGACACCGGGAACCTCGCCGCCGGTCATGGAGTCGGCCAGCATGCGTCCGGTGAGCGGCCCCAGCGCGATGCCCCACATTCCGTGACCGCCCGCCACGTGCACGCGGGGGGAGCGGGTGGCGCCGACGAGCGGAAGTCCGTCGGTGGTGCAGGGCCGGGACCCGACCCACTCCTCCCGACGCGATTCCCAGTCGATGCCGGTGAACATGGGCGTCGCGGCCTCGATGATCGCCCGGACACGGCGCGGGTCGAGCGGTGCGTCGGGACTGCGGAATTCCATCATTCCGGCGACGCGGAAACGGTCCTGCAAGGGCGTGCACGCCACTCGCTGGGTGGGGAAGTAGATCGGGTTCTTCGGCATCTGCTGGGGCTGGACGCTGAAGCTGTAGCCGCGGCCCGCTTGCACGAGGGCGCGGACACCGAACGGGCGGGCGAGTGCATTGAGGCGTGCGCCGCTGGCGATGACGACGGCATCGGCGGCTACCGCGTCGCCGGTGGCCGAGACCAGCCGGACCCCTGACTGTCCCCGATCCTGCACAGCCGTCACGTCGAAGCCGGACCTGATCTCGCCGCCACGGGCCCGGACGGCGTCGGCGAGTGAGTGCACGAAGCGCGGCGGGTCGATGAAGCGCTGGTTGCGCAGCCTCAGACCGGAGTGCACACCGTTACCGAGACTCGGCTCGAGAGAGTGGATCTCGTCCCTGTCGACGCGGTCGTACTCGACCTCCCCGCCGGCGGCCTCGACGTGACGGAATTCGTCGACGAGCGCTTCGCGGTCCTCGTCCGACTTGAATGCGGTGAGGAACGGGTCGGCGAGATGGGTGTGCTCCCGCACGCCGCCGTCCGCGAGTTCGTCGTAGGCGCCCAGGGAGATCCGGTTGACCTCGGCGAATACCGTCATCGCGTCCGCCCACCGGGAGGGTGTGCAGTGCCGCGCGAAGCCGACGAGGAAACGCACCAGGCGCAGATCGGTCGTGAACGGAACGTAGACCGGCGACGACGGATTCAGCATCGCGCGCAGCCCGTACTTCAACACGGCGGGCTCGGGCAGCGGCAACGTCAATGCCGGTGCGAGCCAACCCGCATTGCCCCAGGACGCGTCCGACGCGACACCGTGCCGGTCGACGACCGTGACGCGCACGCCACGCTCCTGAAGGAACCACGCCGTGGACAATCCGACGACGCCTGCTCCGACGATCGCGACATGGTCAGGGCGCTGCACTGTGCTCATGACTCCATCATCGGTCGGCGACGGCGTCGGGGGAGTAGCCGTTCGGCCAGTCCCGGACAGTGACCCCTGTGCAATCGGCCAGGGGTCACATATCCCGCAGTCCCGTCAGCTTCAGATGCAACATCAGGATGAGCCGGGTGTCCGCGTCGGTCAGGTCCACATCGCACGAATCGACGCAGCGTCGCAGCCGGTTCCTCAGGGTGTTGGGGTGCACGTGCAGTGCGGCCGCCGCATCGGCGACATCGCCGCCATGGGCCAGGAAGGCACGGGCCGTGGCCACGAGATCGGTACCGTGCTGCTCGTCGTGCCGGGTCAGCGCGGCGAGCGGGGTGAGCTCGCCCAGTCCGTCGAAGATGTCCGCGACGCGCAACGCCAGCACCGACGCGAGACTGTCCCGCATCGAACCGACGACACCGCCGGACCGGGCGTGCTGCAGGACGGTGAGGACCCGGTCGGCGTCCCCCCGCGACAGGTGCGCCTGGCTCGCTGTGGTCACTTCGCGTCCGACGGCGACCACGAACGCGGCCCCGCTGCGGGCGCGACCGAGGAAATTCTCGGCGAGGCGCCGGACGTCCTTCTCCGATGCGGCGATGACCACATAGATGACGTCGTCGAGTTGGGCGGCGACCGAATCGACCGCCAACGTGTCGAGGTACAGGCCGAGGGAGGCGAGCAAGCCGGACGGCAGTGGGCTCCCGACCGCGACCGGGGCGGCCGCGGCGACGGTCAGCCTTCCCTCCAGCCGGAGGTCGTCGGCGGCACGGAAGGCGGGCTCGCCACCGTTGATCAGTGCGCGCACCCGATCGACCTGCATCCGGCGCGTCACGTCCACCCGTTCACGCTCCGCCGCGATGTGTTCGGCGACGACGGGGACCGCGGACCGCAGGATCGATTCCTGTTCCGGGGTGGGGGCGGACGTCATCGCCGCCCAGATGGACCCGACCGAGCGTCCCGCGTCCCGCACCGCGATCACCGCGCGGGGAGTCATGTTCGGCATCCGCATGTCCACGTAGAAGACGTCGGTGTCGCGATGCAGGCGTTCGAAGACACCGGCGTCCGCGAGGAGCTGCCGGTACTTCCCGGGCACCTGCCGTCCCAGGATGGTCTCGATGCGGGCTTGGTCCACGGCCTGCTCGCCGCTCGAATAGGCCAGAACCGTCGAGTTCTCGTCCTCGATCGTGATCGGCGCGCCGATCAGCTCGGCCAGCGACCCCGCCACCGTGAACAGGTCTTCACCGCGCAGGTCCATGTCTGGGAGCCTAGTTGCCGGGGACGGTCCGGCCCGGTCTTCGCCGCGACACCGTGTCCTCGAGACACGAGCCTCCGGGTCCTGGCGGTGGCCACCCCGCACGGGCATTGTGGGGGTATGGCGGCGGCGCAGGGCGGACCCGGAACGATGGCCGCGTGGCGCGTGGTCGCGCCCGGCCCCGTCGCGGGCCACCCCCTGGAACTCGGACGTGAGGCCGTTCCCGAGCCGGGACCGGGCGAACTTCTCGTGAAGGTGCTGGCGTGCGGAGTGTGCCGCACCGACCTGCACGTGACCGAAGGTGACCTGCCCGTGCACCGGTCCCGGGTGATTCCCGGCCACGAGGTGGTGGGGGAGGTTGCCGCACTGGGTGATTCGGTGTCGGGGACCTTCGCTGTCGGCGACCGGGTGGGTATCGCCTGGCTGCGTCACACCTGCGGACACTGCGCGGCCTGCCTGCGCGGTTCGGAGAACCTGTGCAGGCAGTCGCAATACACGGGTTGGGATGCGGACGGCGGATACGCCGAATTCGCGACGGTCCCGGCCGACTACGCGCTGCACCTGCCGGACGGCTACACGGACACCGAACTCGCACCACTGCTGTGCGCCGGGATCATCGGCTACCGCGCACTCGAACGTGCCGCGGTCCCCGACGGCGGTGCACTGGGCCTCTACGGGTTCGGCGGCAGCGCGCACCTCACCGCCCAGGTCGCGTCGATCCGCGGCGCCCGGGTGCACGTCATGACGCGTGGGGCGGAGGCCCGTGCGCTGGCGCAGCGACTCGGGGCGGCGTCCGTGCAGGGAGTGCGCGACGTGCCGCCGGAACCCCTCGACTCCGCGATTCTGTTCGCCCCGGTGGGCGATCTGGTGCCCGTCGCGATGGAGGCGCTCGCCGACGGCGGCACCCTCGCCGTCGCGGGGATCCACCTCTCCGACATTCCCGCGCTCGAGTATCAGAGGCATCTGTTCCGGGAACGGCAGATCCGCAGCGTCACCGCCAATACCCGTTCGGATTCCGTCGAATTCCTGCGCATCGCAGCGGAACACCGGCTGAGTATCGACACCCACCCGTACCCACTCGACCGCGCCGACCGGGCCCTGCGTGACCTGGCCGGCGGAAAGTTCAGCGGTGCAGCAGTTCTCGAGCCGTAGAGGGAGAGAGATATGAGCGAACATGCAGGGGCGCCCGTGGTCGTCGGCGTCGATGGTTCCCGCGCCGCGCTCGACGCGGCGCGCTGGGCCGCGGGCACGGCGGTCCGGCTCGACGCCCCACTCCTGCTCGCCCACACGTACCCGGACGAGGCCACGTTCTACAACGGCACCGCGATGATGATCGACGCCCAGTTCATCCAGGAACTGCGCGAGGACGGCAACTCGATGCTCGACGCCACCACCGCCGCCGTCCTACAGGACCATCCCGGACTCGCCGTCGAGCGCGACGTCCGATCGGGCGCGGCGGCGTCCCACCTGATCGAGTTGTCGAGGGCGGCGCGGATCGTGGCGCTCGGTGCGCAGGGTGCGGGCGCGGTCACCGACTACCTCCTCGGGTCCACCGTGCTCCGCACGGTCAACCACGCGCACAGCCCCGTCGCGGTCGTCCGGGGAGAGCCCGCGACGGCGGCACCGGACACCCGCCCGATCGTCGTCGGCGTGGACGGCAGCCAGGTCAGCGAGAAGGCCGTCGAGGAGGCGTTCGCACTCGCGTCCGCGTTCGGCGTCGGTCTGGACGTGGTACACGCGTGGAGCGGCGAGAAGCAGCACGGGCTCGCCCACGCGTCGAAGTACGTGGACTGGACCGCCTACGAGGAAGGGGAGAAGGCCATCGTGTCCGAATGCCTCGCCGGCATCCGGGACGAGTACCCGGACGTGCCGGTGAACGCGGTGACGACGCAGGGGGTGTCCGCCGACGTCCTGCTGCGGCACGCGACACGGACGCAACTGCTGGTGGTCGGAAGCCACGGGCGCGGCAAGGTGCTGGGTGCCCTGCTCGGATCGGTCAGCCAGAATCTGGTGCACCACGCACCCTGTCCCGTCCTCGTCTGCCGGGCTCGGCAGTGACACCGTCCGAGCCGCGCGGATAGGCTCCTGTCATGGCTGGGGTCGAGGGTGTCCTGCTCGATATCGACGGGGTGCTGGTTACTTCGTGGCATCCGATCGACGGTGCCGCCGCCGCGGTGCGGGAGGTGCGCGAGCGCGGACTCGCGTGCGCCTACCTCACCAACACGACGTCCCGGACGTGCGACGAGATCGCCGATGCCCTGCGGTCGGCGGGCATCGAGGCCGACGCCGGCGAGATCGTCACAGCGGCCCGGCTCACCGCGGAGTACGTCCGGTCGACCTACCCCGGGGCGCGGGCCTGGGTCCTCAACAGCGGCGACATCACGGCCGATCTGTCCGGGATCGAACTGGACGACGACGACCCCGAGGTGGTGATCCTCGGTGGGGCCGGGCCGGAATTCACCCACGACGCACTCAGCCGCGTGGTGGAGCTGATGCTCGACGGCGTCCCCGTGGTCGCGATGCACCGGGGCACCACATGGGCCACCCACGACGGGCTGCGCATCGACACGGGTACCTACCTCCCCGGTATGGAGGAGGTCGCGGGAACGAACGTCGTCTCGGTGGGCAAGCCGTCGCTCGCGGCGTTCCTCACCGCCACCGATCTGATGGGCACGGAACCGGATGTGACGGTGATGGTCGGTGACGATCTGACAGGTGACGTCCTGGCCGCGCAGCGGGTGGGACTGATCGGCGTGCTGGTGCGGACGGGCAAGTTCCGCCAGTCGATTCTGGACCTCGCCCCGCAGCGTCCGGACCACGTCGTCGACTCGGTCGCGCAGCTGCCGAAGCTCCTCGACGAACTCGCCTGACCGCGGTCCGGGACTAACCGCCCGCGAGCGGGTACTCTCGCGGCGAATCCTCCAATTCGACGTTCCCAGAAGGAGCTTCCATGCTCGCTGTCTCCACACCCGTCACCTCGACCGCCTCGGCATCTCGTACTCGTATCTCGTCTCTGTTCGGCCGACGGCTGGCACGTGTGGGAGCGGCGATGGCCGTGGGTCTGGGCGTCGCGGCGGGAATCTCGGTGGCCGGCGCAGGCGTCGCCGGTGCCGCCCCCGTCAACTGTGTCTCCCCGCCGTCGGCGAACGACGTCCAGGTGTCGGACACCGCGAGCTGCGGCGCCAAGGCGACCGACGCCGGCGTCGCCCACGCGATGGCCGCGGACAGCGGCACCGCGGTGAGCGTCGCCAACGGACACAGCGGCGCCACCACGTACGCCAACGGATACGGAACGTCGCTCGGTGCGTCGACCGGCTCGGGGCAGGCGTACGCGCTCGCGCTCGGCGGCGGCATCGCCCGTTCCGGTGCGGCCGACGGCACCACCACCGTCGCGATCGCCGGGTGGGGTTCGGGTGCGACTGCCGACGCGAACGGCGTCGACTGCGTCGGTGCCCTGTCCCTCGCGTTCAACGTGAACACCGGTCAGGTGTGCGCGATGCGCTGATCGCCCGGCCACCGGTTCCGTCCCGACCTTGCACTCACCCTGTCCGAGTGCTAAAAATGCACTTGGCACTCACGACGCGTGAGTGCCAGGTCGGGACGGTGAGACCGGGAACCAAAGACACCCCTGGTCGTCCGTCGCGGGCACCGAACTCGGCCGAAGGCGTAAATGAGGCGACCCGACTAGCGGTCGCCTTGTGTGTCACCCCCAATCCGGAGGATCACTTCGCAATGGCCAAGATCATCGCGTTCGACGAAGAGGCCCGTCGCGGCCTCGAGCGGGGACTCAACGCCCTCGCCGACGCAGTCAAGGTGACGTTGGGCCCCAAGGGTCGCAACGTCGTGCTCGAGAAGAAGTGGGGCGCCCCCACGATCACCAACGATGGTGTTTCCATCGCCAAGGAGATCGAGCTCGAGGACCCCTACGAGAAGATCGGTGCCGAGCTGGTCAAGGAGGTCGCCAAGAAGACTGACGACGTCGCCGGCGACGGAACCACCACCGCTACCGTTCTCGCCCAGGCTCTCGTCCGTGAGGGTCTCCGCAACGTCGCTGCCGGCGCCAACCCGCTGGGTCTGAAGCGCGGCATCGAGAAGGCCGTCGAGGCCGTCACCGTGCGTCTGCTCGAGACCGCCAAGGAGATCGACACCAAGGAGCAGATCGCTGCTACCGCTGGTATCTCCGCAGGCGACCCGTCCATCGGCGAGCTCATCGCCGAGGCCATGGACAAGGTCGGCAAGGAAGGCGTCATCACGGTCGAGGAGTCCAACACCTTCGGCCTGCAGCTCGAGCTCACCGAGGGCATGCGCTTCGACAAGGGCTACATCTCGGCGTACTTCGCCACCGACCCGGAGCGTCAGGAAGCCGTCCTCGAGGACGCGTACATCCTGCTCGTGAGCTCCAAGATCTCCACGGTCAAGGACCTGCTGCCGCTGCTGGAGAAGGTCATCCAGTCCGGCAAGCCGTTGGTCATCATCGCCGAGGACGTCGAGGGCGAAGCCCTGTCCACCCTGGTGGTCAACAAGATCCGTGGCACCTTCAAGTCCGTGGCCGTCAAGGCTCCCGGCTTCGGTGACCGTCGCAAGGCTCAGCTCGCCGACATCGCCATCCTCACCGGTGGCGAGGTCATCAGCGAAGAGGTCGGCCTCTCCCTGGAGACCGCCGGACTCGAGCTGCTCGGCCAGGCACGCAAGGTCGTCATCACCAAGGACGAGACCACCATCGTCGAAGGCGCGGGAGACCCCGAGGCCATCGCCGGTCGCGTGGCGCAGATCCGCGCCGAGATCGAGAACAGCGACTCCGACTACGACCGCGAGAAGCTGCAGGAGCGCCTGGCCAAGCTGGCCGGTGGCGTTGCAGTCATCAAGGCTGGCGCTGCCACCGAGGTGGAGCTCAAGGAGCGCAAGCACCGCATCGAAGATGCCGTGCGTAACGCCAAGGCTGCCGTCGAAGAGGGCATCGTCGCCGGTGGTGGCGTGGCTCTGCTGCAGTCGGCTCCCGCGCTCGACGACCTGAAGCTCGAAGGTGACGAGGCCACCGGTGCGAACATCGTTCGCGTCGCCCTCGAAGCACCGCTGAAGCAGATCGCCTTCAACGCGGGCCTCGAGCCCGGCGTCGTTGCCGAGAAGGTTCGCAACCTGCCCGCAGGTCACGGCCTCAACGCCTCGACCAACGAGTACGGCGACCTGCTCGAAGCCGGCATCAACGACCCGGTCAAGGTCACCCGCTCCGCGCTGCAGAACGCAGCGTCCATCGCGGCTCTGTTCCTGACAACCGAGGCCGTCGTCGCCGACAAGCCGGAGAAGGCCGGAGCGCCCGTGGGCGACCCGACCGGCGGCATGGGCGGTATGGACTTCTAAAGGCGGCTACGCCTCCTGTGAGTGGTTGAGGAGTCCTCGGACTCGCCTACCACTCACGGGCACGAAGTGCTCGAAGAGCCCGGGACACCATCTGGTGTCCCGGGCTCTTTCGTGTCGGTGACCCGCCCCTTCCCGTGTGCGCGTCGGCAGATCTCCTGTCGGCAGTGGCCGTGGATTCGTTTCACGGCCACAGTGCTTTTCGGTGTCGCCCGGGTCAGTGTCCGGCCGGCATCAGCATCCAGGCGGCGAGGTAGACGAGGGCCGCGGTGCCGCCGGTGACCAGCGTGGCGACCACGGTGAGCAGCCGGACGAGGTTGACGTCCACCGAGAAGTATTCGGCGATGCCGCCGCAGACGCCTGCGAGCATCTTCTGGTTGTCGGAACGGGTGAACTGGCGGGGAGTGTTGCTCTCGAATGTCATGCTCCCATTCTGTTGGGCGAGACCTGCCGGCACATCGGGATGTACCCCGATCCCGACCCTGGTCTTTCACCCTGAGTGCCCGCTCCATACCGCTCGCTGTTCGTGGCTCGGGGTCGATCGTTCTCGTGTCCGCGCCGCGCCGATGAACTCGATATCCCACACTTCAGGGCGATTCGGTGTAAGGATAGAAACTTTTGCCGATCAATTTTGAATTAGAGACAAATCGGATGCGTTCACCGCGGCAAAAGAAGAGACATTCGAATTCGCCGACCCTCATTCTCGGGCGGGTGATTCAAGGGCAATGACAAGAAAAAGTCCGGAAACAATGCAATCAGGTATGTTCTGTCGCTCCTCGATTACGGGAACGTGGATCCGGAGGTCGTGGTGACGCTATATAACCTGATAGAGGCGCATGTTCAGGCGATAATTGAGAAGTAGCCAGTACTCATTCGTGAGTTCGTCGTTAAGTCAACGATCGCAAATGTTTACCACTTTGTGCTTATTCGAAGAGAAAACTCGGGTACAAATGACGGAGCCCCTGATCGCGGGGGGAAGTTCGAAATCCACTGCGTCGAAAAGGAGTAATACTATGTCCGACAGCTTTCTGACTCTGCTCGAAGCGCTCACCACACTGATCGACTTCATCGGGTCCGTCGCGGAATAGGGAAACCCCCGTTTCGACCCCACTTCTCGACGAGAGCTGGAGTCCACATGACATCATGTGGGCTCCAGCTCTCGCCTCTTCGGAGTCGGGCAGGTGACGTCGCAGCGAAGGAGAACGATGGTCAACCGCACTGCAGCGGGTAGGTACGGGGTGCGGCTCGCGCTCGCGGTCGCCCTGACGGCGGCGATTCCGTGCCTCGGAGTCCAGGCGTCCGCTTCCGCCGATCCGACCGGAGACGCCAGTGTCGCGGCCGGTGGCTCCCACCTGGTGAGCACCGACGAGATCGACGACCGGCAGTTGACCATGCAGGTGTACTCGGCCTCCATGGACCGGGAGATTCCACTGCGGGTCATCACTCCCGCGGACACGAGCGCACCGAGGCCCACGCTGTACCTGCTCAACGGGGCGGGCGGCGGCGAGGACTCCGCCACGTGGCAGGCCAGGACCGATGTCGTCGACTTCTTCGCCGACAAGAACGTCAACGTGGTCACGCCCATGGAGGGCGCGTTCAGTTACTACACGGACTGGGAGCAGACCGACCCGGAACTGGGCAACAACAAGTGGACGACGTTCCTCACGCAGGAACTTCCGCCGATCGTCGATTCCGCGCTCGGCACCAACGGCGTCAACTCGATCGCCGGCATCTCGATGGCGGGTAGTTCCGTGCTGAGCCTGGCGCAGTCGGCTCCCGGCCTGTACGAGAGCGTCGGCGCCTACAGCGGTTGTGCGATGACCAGCACGGACCCCGGCCGTACGTACGTGCGGCTGGTCGTCGAGGGCCGCGGCGGCGGCGACACCTCCAACATGTGGGGACCGGAAGACGGCCCCGGCTGGACGGCCAACGACCCGTACATCAACGCGGAGAAGCTGCGCGGACTCGACATCTACGTCAGCAACGGATCCGGACTGCCCGGGCCCGGCGACCAGCTGAACGGGCCGGGGATCAACGGCGACGTCGGAACGCTCGCCAACCAGATCCTCCTCGGCGGCGCCATCGAGGCGGCCACCAACCAGTGCACCCACGCGCTCGCGGACAAACTGAACGAACTGCAGATTCCCGCAACGTTCGACTTCCGGCCCGTCGGCACGCATTCGTGGTCGTACTGGCAGGAAGACCTGCACAAGTCGTGGCCGATGCTCGCTGCGTCGATCGGCCTGTAATCACCGGTCTCGGATGAGACTCGACCCCCGCAGATCCCGGATCTGCGGGGGTCGAGCCGTCTAGTCTGACGAGGTGGAGACAGTACCGATCCAGATGCCCGACGGAACCACCACTCCGGTTCGCCTGTTTCCCGGCCCGGACGAGGCCCCCGTCATCGTCGTGTTTCCCGGCCTGGGAATTCCCGCCGGCTACTACGAACCCTTCGCCGAGGAACTCGTGTCCCGGGGGTTCAACGCGGCAATCGGCGAGCTCCGCGGCCAAGGCGACAGTCGTCCCCGCCCGAGCAGCGCCAGCACGTACGGCTACCACGAACTGGTGGCCCTCGACTTTCCCGCAATCTTCGAAGTGGTGCGGGAGCGATTTCCCGCCGCCACGCCCTTCCTGCTCGGACACAGCATGGGGGGTCAGCTCGGTGTGATGTACGCGGCCCGGATCCGCGGCCGGCTCGGCGGGATCGTGCTCGTCGCGTCCGGGTCGCCGTATCACCGGGGGTTCCCCGGCATCCATGCCCCGCGGATGCTGGTCGGCGCCGCGGCGATGTCGATGACGGCCAACCTGGCGGGGTTCTGGCCCGGCGACAAACTCGACATCGGAGGGTTCGGGCGGCAGTCGAAGGCGCTGATCACCGATTGGTCGCGATTCGCCCGCACCGGCAGGATCGAACCCGACGGCGCCGACATCGACTACGAGGAACGCATCGCCCGGCTGAAACTGCCGGTGCTGTCGGTGACCGTCGAGGGTGACGATCTGGCGCCGGAATCCTCGGCGAAGAACCTCCTCGCGAAGCTCCCGAACGCCGATGTCACGCTGTGGCACCAGCCGCAGCCGCTGGGCCACAACGGGTGGATCCGCGACCCAGCCGGCACCGTCGACCGGATCGTCGAGTGGATCCACGACCACACCTGACCCGTGAGTACTTATTAACCGCGGGCGGTTGATAAGTACTCACGGGCGGGTGAGCATCTCCCACAGGAACGTGAACGTGAGCGCCGATTTGAATGCGGCCTGCGCGTTGTCCGCGGCCCCGCCGTGCCCGCCCTCGATGTTCTCGTAGTACCAGACCTCGTGGCCCTGCTTCTCGAGCAGTGCCGTCATCTTGCGGGCGTGGCCGGGGTGGACGCGGTCGTCGCGGGTGGACGTGGTGACGAGGATCGGCGGGTAGTCCGCGGTCGCGTCGGTGTTCTGATACGGCGAGTACTCGCTGATGAACTTCCAGTCGTCCGGGTTGTCCGGATCGCCGTACTCGGCCATCCACGACGCCCCGGCGAGCAGCAGGTGGTACCGCTTCATGTCGAGGAGCGGAACCTGGCACACGATCGCCCCGAACAGTTCCGGGTAGCGGGTGAGCATGACGCCCATGAGGAGTCCGCCGTTGCTGCCGCCCTGGATCCCGAGCTGCTTCGACGTCGTGATGCCGCGGGCCACCAGGTCGCGAGCGACCGCGGCGAAGTCCTCGAACGCCTTGTGGCGACCCTCCCGCACCGCCTGGGTGTGCCACGACGGGCCGTACTCGCCGCCGCCGCGGATGTTCGCCACCACGTACGCGCCGCCGCGTTCGAGCCACGCGAACCCGACCGAACCGCTGTATCCCGGGACCATCGAGTTCTCGAAGCCGCCGTATCCGTACAGCATGGTGGGGCAGGGGCCGGTGACGTCGTCGCGGCGCACCACGAAGTAGGGGATCTCGGTTCCGTCGTCGGACACCGCGAAGTGCTGCGCCACGGACATGCCGTCTGCGTCGAAGAACGACGGCGCCTGCTTGACGGGTTCGAGCGGTCCACCGACCGTGCCGTACAGCAGCGTCGCCGGCGTCGTGAATCCGCTGGAGTTGACGAAGAAGCTGTCGCTGGTGCGGGGATCGGTGCTGATGATCCCGCTCGCCGTGAGTTCCGGTACACCGTCGAGAGGCTTCTCCTCCCACCCGGTGTCGTTCGGCGTGAGCACCGACAGCTTGGTCTGCACATCCGACAGTCGCACGAGGAGAAGGTGGTTCCGGGTCCACGTTCCCTGCTCGAGTGATGTGTGCTCGTCCGGGGTGAACAGTGGCGTCAGCTCGCGTGACCCGGCGAGGAAGTCCGCGTAGTTCGCGGCGAGCAGCGACCCGGCCGGGTAGACGGTGCCGTCCACGTCCCAGTCGGTGCGCGGACGGATGGTCAACCAGTCGCGGTACACGGACGAGCCCGCGTCGTCGGGGGTGTCGATCCGGACCTTCGACCCGTCCGGGAGCAGCTGGTAGCGCTCGGAATTGTAGAAGTCCATGGACCGGCCGACGAAGTGCCGCTCGTATCCGGGGGTGTCGTCGTACGAGGCGCCGACGGACACGTCAGTGGTCTCACCCTCGAAGACGGTGACCGCCTCGGTGAGCGGGGTGCCGCGATGCCAGCGTTTCGCGATTCTCGGGTAGCCGGAGTCGGTCATCGAGCCTTCGCCGAAGTCGGTCCCGACGTACACGGTGTCCGTGTCGATCCAGCTGATGCTGGTCTTCGCCTCGGGGACGTCGAATGCGTGGTCACCGCCGACGAATTCGCGCTTCTCGATGTCGAATTCGCGCACCACGGACGCGTCGGCGCCACCACGCGAGAACGACAGCAGGGCGCGTGACTGCTCGGGTCGCAGCACGCTGGCCCCGGCCCACACCCAGTTCTCGTCTTCCCGTTCCGCCAGGGCGTCGACGTCGAGCAGGACGTCCCACTCGGGGTTCTCCGTGCGGTACTGCTCGAGCGTGGTGCGCCGCCAGATGCCGCGTTTGTGGTCGCCGTCGCGCCAGAAGTTGTACAGGTACTCGCCGCGCATGCCGGCGTAGGGGATCCGGTCGTCCGTGTCGAGCACGTCCAGGATCCGGCTCTCGAGCGCAGAGAACTCGGCGTTCTCGGTGTACTCGGCGAGCGTGCGGGCGTTGCGCTCGCGCACCCAGTCGAGTGACCGTTCCGCGGTGACATCTTCGAGCCAGAGGAAGGGATCCGTCATGGCGCCATTCTTGCAGGCGGTGTCGTGCCTGGTCGCGGCGGCAAAGGTGGGACGGATGAGGCTACTCGCGGGTAATGCGACCGCGTGGAGACAGCGATTCCGGACGGGACTACCCTGAACAACCGTGACCTCACACTATGACGTCGTTGTCCTCGGAGCCGGTCCCGGTGGGTACGTCGCTGCTATCCGCGCGGCACAGCTGGGATTGAGCACCGCCATCATCGAGCAGAAGTACTGGGGCGGTGTGTGCCTGAACGTCGGCTGCATCCCCTCCAAGGCACTTCTCCGCAATGCCGAACTTGCGCATCTCTTCACAAAAGAGGCCAAGACGTTCGGCATCTCGGGAGAGGCGTCCTTCGATTTCGGCGCCGCCTACGACCGCAGCCGCAAGGTCGCGGACGGGCGTGTCAAGGGCGTTCACTTCTTGATGAAGAAGAACAAGATCACCGAGTACGACGGCAAGGGGTCGTTCACCGACGCCAACACCATCTCGGTCGAGCTGTCCAAGGGCGGGACGGAGACGGTGACGTTCGACAACGCCATCATCGCCACCGGTTCCACCACCAAGCTGCTGCCGGGCACCTCGCTCAGCGAGAACGTGGTCACCTACGAGGAGCAGATCCTCACCCGCGATCTCCCGGAGTCGATCCTCATCGTCGGTGCCGGCGCGATCGGCATGGAGTTCGGGTACGTCCTGAAGAACTACGGAGTGGACGTCACGATCGTCGAGTTCCTCGACCGTGCGCTGCCCAACGAGGACGCGGACGTGTCCAAGGAGATCGAGAAGCAGTACAAGAAGCTCGGCGTCACGATCAAGACCGGTGCCGCCGTCCAGAGCATCGACGACGACGGCAGCAAGGTCACCGTCTCGATCAAGAACAACAAGTCCGGCGACATCGAGACCGTCGTGGTCGACAAGGTGATGCAGTCGGTCGGATTCGCGCCCCGCGTCGAGGGCTTCGGCCTCGAGAAGACCGGCGTGCAGCTCGATCGCGGCGCGATCGGCATCACCGACACGATGCAGACGTCGGTGCCGCACATCTACGCCATCGGTGACGTGACGATGAAGCTGCAGCTGGCGCACGTCGCCGAGGCGCAGGGCGTCGTGGCCGCCGAGACGATCGCCGGCGTCGAGACGTTGCCGATCGAGGACTACCGGATGATGCCGCGGGCCACGTTCTGCCAGCCGCAGGTCGCGAGCTTCGGCCTGACCGAGCAGCAGGCCAAGGACGAGGGTTACGACGTGAAGGTCGCGACGTTCCCGTTCACCGCCAACGGCAAGGCACACGGCCTCGGTGACCCGACCGGTTTCGTCAAGCTGATCGCCGACGAGAAGTACGGCGAACTGCTCGGCGGGCACCTGATCGGCCCGGACGTCTCCGAGCTGCTGCCCGAGCTGACCCTCGCGCAGAAGTGGGACCTCACGGTCAACGAGCTGGCTCGCAACGTGCACACGCACCCGACACTCAGCGAAGCCCTGCAGGAGGCCATCCACGGTCTCGCCGGGCACATGATCAACTTCTGACCCGAATACCGAGAGGGCCCGCACAGTCTCTGTGCGGGCCCTTCGCGTTTCTCCCCGAGTTGCTTCCGCGATCCGATGGCGAACTGCCCGCTGCGATGGCATCGTGGGGAGGATGACCATGCCGGACAGCACGCCAGAAGGATCCGAGGGCGAGTACAGCCTCGACGAAGAGGACCAGTTGCAGCCGGAGGACACGTTGGTCGACAGAGGTGTGGACGACGTTCTCGACGAGGGCTATTCGCCTCCGGAGAGGCCGCTCGGGCTCGACGCGTACGGGACGACGGCCGCCGAGCAGCGCGAGGGTGAGACCCTTGATCAGCGGCTCGCGGAGGAGGAGCCGGACCCGGCTCTGGAGGACGACAACGCGGAGATTCTCGACGACAACGAGGTCGGACGACTGCGGTCGGGCCGGCTCGTCGCAGAGGACGAGGGTGTGGGCGAGGACGAGGAGAAGGACCTCGTGGCGTCCGACATCGGCATCGACGGGGGAGCGGCGTCGGCCGAGGAGGCCGCGGTCCACATCGTCGACGAGGAAACCGACTTCGACGAACTCAGCTGACGCCGCGAGCGGCGTCGTATTTCTCCTGCGCTGCCCGGACGTCGGGTACGCGCGCTTCGACGAGCTCGATCAGGCCGATGAGGCGTGAGCCGACCTCGGCGCCGAGCGGCGTGAGGCTGTACTCGACCTTCGGCGGAATGGCTTCGAGCACTTCGCGGACCACGAGGCCGTCTCGTTCGAGGGCTTGCAATGTCTGCGACAGCATGCGCTCGCTGACGCCGTCGACGCGTCGGCGGAGCGCGCTGAACCGGTAACTGCCCTCGGTCAGCGCCGCGAGCGCGAGCACACCCCAGCGGCCGGTGACGGTCTGCAACGTTTCGCGCGACGCGCAGTCGCGTGCGAAGACGTCGGCTTCGAGGGTGCGGTCTTCACTTTCCTGTGCTGGGTGCGCGGGCTCGGACATACGTCCAGTCTACCCCACATGCAGGAAGTGCTTACGAGAACATTTGCACTTACGAAAAATTAGTGCATGATGGAAAGTGAGCTTGAATAGTCAACTCGCACCACTACGCGCTAGGAGTTCGTCATGACCATCGCCGTCACAGGAGCAACCGGACACCTCGGTCGACTCGTCGTCGAGGCACTGCTCGACAAGGGCACCCCCGCGGGCGACATCGTCGCCGTCGTCCGCACCCCGGCCAAGGCCGCGGACCTCGCCGACAAGGGCGTCGCCATCCGGCAGGCGGAATACGGCGATCGCGCCGCACTGGAGAAGGCGCTCGCCGGCGTCGACAAGCTGCTGCTCGTCTCGGGGAGCGACATCGGGCAGCGGATCGCCCAGCACACCAACGTGATCGCCGCCGCGAAGACCGCCGGCGTCGGCTTCGTCGCCTATACCAGCGTCCTCGACGCACAGAAGAGCCCGATCGGACTGGCCGTGGAACACCGCGCCACGGAGGACCGGCTGACGCAGTCCGGAATCGACTTCGCGCTGCTCCGCAACGGCTGGTACTGGGAGAACTACCTCGGCAGCATTCCCGCTGCGGCGGAGACCGGTGCGCTGTTCGGCAGTGCCGGAACGGGTGTCGTCGCCGCGGCCGCCCGCAAGGACTACGCCGAGGCCGCCGCCGCGGTCCTGCTCGCCGACGGGCAGGCAGGCAAGGTGTACGAGCTCGGTGGCGACGAGCGCCTGACATACAGCGAACTAGCGGAGGTCGTCTCCTCCGTCCTCGGAAAGCCGGTGTCGTACAAGGACCTTCCGCAGGCCGAGTACGCCGCGGTGCTCGAGGGCGCCGGACTGCCCGCGCCGATCGCGAGCATGCTCGCCGACTCCGATGCGGGAGTCGCCGTCGGCGCCCTCGACACCGAGAGCGGCGACCTGCAGAAGCTGATCGGCCGCAACTCGACCCCCGCCGCCACCGTCCTTGCCGTGAGTACTTATTAACCGCCCGTGGTTGACAAGTACTCACGGGCGTAGGCAACCCAACTGCCGAATTCGGTGATGTCCGTGGCCCCGTCGACCGCGTCGTGGGTGCAGCTGAAGCCGACCACGGCGCGGCCGTCGGACAATTCGACGCTCGTCAGCGCCATCGGGGCGGGCAGTGCGGCGAGGAAGGTGCCCAGCCCGGCGGGTGACACCCGGAACAGTTCCCCGATGATCGCCGCTCCCGCGCCGGGGCCGCGACGGACGAGACCGGGCTTGGGCGGCGTCGTGTCGAGTGCGGTGAGCCGGTAGGCGTCGGTGGTGGTGACGGTGTCCACGAACCGTGCGCCGATGTCCTCGAGCTGGAAATGCAGGGGCTGTCCGCGCAGGTGGGCTCCGAACACGGCCAGTTCCACACCGTCCGCGACGAGGGTGGGCGCCGGTGCACCGACGAGACGGGCCGCGAGGTCCACGGCCACCTGGTCGGCGAACGCAGGCACCACGAACATGACACCGAACGGGTCGCCGGTGGCGGTCGGGGCGCCCGGGACCGCGACGGCCGCCATGTCGAGCAGGTTGCAGAAGTTCGTGTACGTGCCCATCCGCCGGTTGATGTCGATCGGATCGGCTTGTACGGCAGCGATGGTCGGGTGTTCGGTGGTGGTGGGCAGCAGGAGGCCGTCGAAACCGGCCAGCAGTTCCCGCGTCTGCGCCTTGACGCGGGTGAGCGTGTCGAGGTCGGCGGCGAACTCGTGGCCCGCCGGCTTCCTCGCCGACTCGACGATGGCGGTGACCACCGGATCGGCGCCCGCCGGCGCGGTGTCGAGGAATTTCCCGACAGCGGTGTACCGCTCGGCGACGACGGCGCCGTCGTACAGCAGGCGGGCGGCGTCGAGGAGTGGGGAGATGTCGATCGCCTCGACGGAGAAACCTCGGTCCGCCAACGACCCCACCGTGGCGACGAATGCCGCACGGTACTCCGGTGTCAGCAGATCGAGATTCTGTTCCGCGGGAATCGCGACCCTCGGCTGCGTGGGCGCCGCCAGGCGGACGTCGGACGGCCACGCGCGGCTTCGCGGGTCCGCGCTCGCCGGGCCCGACATGATGCGGGCGGCGGTCACGGCCGTGTCGAGTTCGGTGGCGAAGACGGTGACGCAGTCGTAGTCGACGCAGGCGGGAACGACGCCGTCGGCGGGGATGACGCCGAGCGTCGCCTTGATGCCGACGAGACCGTTGAACGCGGCCGGGACCCGCCCGGAACCTGCTGTGTCGGTGCCGATTCCGATGTCGGCGATGCCGAGGGCGACGGCGACGGCGGAACCGGAGCTGGATCCGCCCGACACCCGGTCGGGGTCCCACGAGCACCGGACGGCGCCGTACGGACTGCGTGTCCCGACCAGCCCGGTCGCGAACTGGTCGAGGTTCGTCTTCCCGAGCACCACAGCGCCCTGCTCGACGAGGCGGCGCACAGCGCTCGCGGTGACGTCGGGGAGGTAGGCGAACTCGGGGCACGCTGCCGACGTCGGCAGTCCCGCGACGTCGATGTTGTCTTTGACCGCCACGACCTTCCCGGCCAGGGGGAGGTTTTCGCCGGCGTCGAGACGGGCCTGCACGGCAAGGGCATCGGCGTGCACGTCCTCGGCGGGCCGGAGGGTGATCCACACTTCCGGACGGTCCACCTCGGCGATCCGCCGGAAGGCATCCTCGACACGGGCGGTGGGGGAGAGGGTGGTCTGTCCGCGGTTCACGGCATCGACAGTCATCAGTTTTCTGCTCCAATCACGACGAGGGGGGTGCCCGGTTCGACGATCGCGCCCGGTGACACGAGGACTTCGAGGACTGTTCCGGACGTGGTGAATGCAACCGGCATCTCGAGTTTCATCGCCTCGAGTACCACGGCGTTCTGTCCCGGTTCGATGCGCTGCCCAGCTTCGACTTCGACGCGCCACACGCTGCCGACCATGGGAGCCTCGACGACGACAGCCCCGGGCGGAACGTCGACCCGTGCCGACGGCTCGGGTGCGGGCGCCTGCTCGACGCGGTCGAATTCGCCCGACGCGCGCCACGCGGACTTCTCCGCCTCGAACGCCGCGGACTGCCGGGAGTCGAACTCGGCGATGGATTCGGCGTTGTCCCGCAGGAACTTCAGGTGGTCGGCGAACGCGAACGTGCCGTCGGAGATCTCGGCGTCGAACCGCCCCGCGACGGCCTGCTCGCGGTATTCGCGCAGCTGCTCCGGGGTGACGGGTTCCCACACGATGCGGTCGAAGAACCGGAACATCCACGGTGTGCCCTCGTCGAAGGGGCGGTGCTGCCGGTAGCCGGACCAGATCGGGACGGTGCGCCCGATCAACTGGTAACCGCCTGGCGACTCCATGCCGTAGACGCACAGGTACTTGCCGCCGATCCCGACCGCGTCGGACGGCGTCCACGTGCGCGCCGGGTTGTATTTGGTGGTGACCAGGCGGTGCCGCGGGTCGAGGGGCACGGCCAGTGGTGCGCCGAGGTAGACGTCGCCGAGCCCCAGCACCAGGTACTCGGCGTCGAACACGGCGTCGCGCACGTCGTCGACGCTGTCCAAACCGTTGATGCGCCGGATGAACTCGGTGTTCGACGGCAGCCACGGCGCCTCGTCGCGGACACCGTTGCGGTACCGGTCGATGGCCTCGGCGATGGACGGGTCGTCGAACGACAGCGGCAACCGGACCGTGCGACTCGGCACCACCAGATCGTGTGTCGCGGGCAGCAGTTCCTCGATGTCCTGGAGGATGTCCAGCAACCGGCCGGCGGGAAGTTCGTCGGCATCGAAATGCAGGTGCAGGGAGCGCACACCCGGAGTGATGTCGATGATGCCCGGGACCCGACGCCGGATCAGCGCTTCCGACAGCGCGTGGACGCGCATGCGGAGTCCGAGGTCGAGTTCCCGGTCCCCGTACTCGACGAGGACGTTGTCGTCGCCGCCGCGGAGGTACGCGACCTCGGGACGGTCCAGTACGGGCGGGATGCGGCGCAGGACCCCGCCGTCGCTGTTCGCCGAGCGGGTTGCGGTGGGCGGAAGATCCAGTTTGCGAGACGAATCCGACGCCCGCAGCACGTGCGCACCGTCGTCGGAGACGGCGACGAACCGCACTTCGTCGCCGGGCCTGATCTGCCCGAGCTTCCACCGGTGCGCCTTCACCACGGTGAGGGGGCACGCGAAGCCGCCGAGGCTCGGTCCGTCGGGGCCGAGCAGGATCGGGGTGTCGCCGGATACGTTGAGCGCTCCGACGCTGTACGGGTTGTCGTGCAGGTTCGACGGGTGCAGCCCGGCGTCGCCGCCGTCGGTCCTCGACCAGACCGGCTTGGGGCCGTCGAGCCGGAGGCCGGTCCGGTTCGCGTGGGTCTGGACCTTCCAGGTCGTGTCGTAGAACTGCGCCATGTCGGAGTCGGTGAAGTAGGCGGGCGCCGGCTGCGGTCCCTCGGTGACGGCGAGATGCCACACGTGCGTGAATTCGGGACGCGAGTCCTCCGGGACGGGATGCGGTGCGCCGAGACCCGTGGTGTTCTCGAACAGCGAGTCGTCGAAGAGTCCCAGCACGTCACCGGTGGTGACGGCCTTGCCGGTGATGCCGCCGAACCCGCCGAGCGTGAACGTGGACGCGCTGCCGTGGTACAGCGGAGCGTCGATGCCGCCCCGGAACGCGACGTACGTGCGCAGGCCGGTGTCCGCCGGAGTGCCGACGTCGAGGACCGACCCGGCCGGCGCTTCCACCGGTTCCCACAAGGGGATCGGTTCGCCGTCGAGCGTGACCGGGGTGTCGGCACCGCCCACACAGATCACCGTGGCATCCGAGATCACGAGGCGCGGCCCCTGCAGGGTGCATTCGAGACCCGGCGCGCCGACCGGATTGCCGACCGCGGTGTTGACCAACTGGAACGACAGGTCGTCCATCGGTCCCGACGGCGGAATTCCGACCTCCCACAGTCCGGTTCGGCCGGGGTGATCCTGCACGGTGGTCATCGTCCCGGCGCGGAGCACGTCGACGCGTCGGCCGGTCGGCCGCAGATCGGCCAGCGACTGCGTGGTGTGCTCGCCGGCCAGCACCGTGTCGGCGACGCAGATCCGCCGCAGCTGGGGCAGGTTCGTCTGGACTCCGTAGATGTGCGTGTCGGCGAGTGCCTCCGCGAGGGCGGCGAACGCCGCCGTACGCCGGTGCCCGCGGGTGATCACCTTCGCCAGCATCGGGTCGTAATAGGCACTCACTTCGGTTCCCGTCTCGACCCACGTCTCGACCCGCGTGTGAGCCGGGAACTCGACCCCTGTGAGTCGTCCGGCGCTGGGACGGTAGTCGTGGCCGGGGTCCTCGGCGTAGATGCGGGCCTCGACGGCGGTTCCCCTGATCTCGGGTCCGGAGTCGGGCAGCCCGTCGAGCATGGAACCGTCCCCGCGGGCGAGCCTCAGCATCCACTCGACGAGGTCCACTCCGGTGACTTCCTCGGTCACCGGGTGTTCGACCTGCAGTCGCGTGTTCATCTCGAGGAACGACGCTTCACCGCGGTCCACGTCGTAGACGAACTCGACGGTTCCCGCGGACCGGTAGTTCACCGACGACGCGAGACTGCGGGACGAGCTGAGCAGTTGTTCCACCACGTCGTCGGAGAGTCCGGGTGCCGGGGCCTCCTCGACCACTTTCTGGTTGCGGCGCTGTAGTGAGCAGTCGCGGGTGCCGAGGCTCAGCGTGCGGCCGAGTCCGTCGCCGAACACCTGCACCTCGATGTGCCGGGCACGGGCGACGAAGCGCTCCAGGAACACCCCGGACGAGGAGAAGTTGGCCTGAGCGAGGCGCTGGACGCGGTCGTAGGCCTCGCGGAGTTCGGCGGCGTCGAAGCACGCCTGCATCCCGATGCCCCCGCCGCCACCGACCGCTTTGATCATCACCGGATAGCCGATGTCGGAGGCCGCGGACAGGGCGTCGTCGACGGAGTCGAGGAGCCCGCTGCCCGCGACGAGCGGGACGCCGACGGCGCGGGCGGCCTCGCGTGCCGTGTGCTTGTTCCCGAACGTGCGCAGCTGTTCGGGGGTGGGACCGACGAACGCGATCCCGGCGGATTCCGCCGCTGCGGCGAACGCGTCGTTCTCCGACAGGAAGCCGTATCCGGGATGAATCGCGCCCGCGCCCGTCGCCAGGGCGGCCTCCACGACGGCGTCGGCCCGCAGATACGACTCGTGGGCGGGAGCCGGACCCAGCCGGACGGCGACGTCGGCCATCTCGACGTGCGCGGCAGCCGAATCGGCGTCCGAGTGGACCGCAACCGTCTTCAGTCCGAGGAGGTGTGCCGATCGCATGATGCGGCAGGCGATTTCGCCCCGGTTCGCGACGAGCAGGGTGTCGAAGGAGTACTCGATCGGCGGCGTATTCATCCCTGTGGACATGGTTGTATACGCTAAGGACGGGGTGTTTCACCGAGATTGCTCGAGGTAACGCGTGGGTTAGTAAGACCTCTCACGGCCTGCGCGAATCGGGATCACGGTGAGGACGGCTGCACCGGGGGTACGAACTCGAACGTCGTTCCGAGCAGCCACACCAGGAGCAGGACCACCGGCAGGTGGAACATGAACTGCAGGAACGTGAATCCCACCAGATCGCGCGCCTTGAGCCCCAGCACTGCGAGCAAGGGCAGCATGAAGAACGGGTTGATCAGGTTCGGCAGGGCCTCGGCGACGTTGTACACCTGGACCGTCCAGCCCAGGTTCATCCCGACATCGGTGGCCGACTGCATGACGTAAGGCGCCTCGACGAGCCATTTTCCGCCTCCGGACGGCACGAAGAGGCCCAGCACGACCGTGTAGAGGGCGATGACGACGGTGAAGCCGCCGCCGCTGCCGATGTTCGTGAAGAACTCGGCCAGGTGCTCCGAGATGGTGAGGCCGTTTCTGCCCTCGGCCTTCGTGAGGATTGCGGCCATCGCGGCATACAGCGGGAACTGGACCAGGATGCCGGCCGTCGCCGGGACGGCCAGCGCGACGGCTTGCAGGAACTTGCGCGGCGTCCCGTGCAGCACCAGCCCCAGCATGAGGAAGACCAGCAGATAGGCGTTCAGGCTACTGACGACGGTGAGCACGGGTTTGGTCACCAGCTGGGAGATCAGCCACCCCAGCGTCATCAGACCGGCCAGCGCCGGCAGGATCCGGCTGTATTCGAGCCACTCTCCCGGTCGCGTTCGGGGCGCCACCTCCTTCGGCCGGTCGTCGAGGTCGACGTCCAGATCCTGGGCGGTGGTGACGGCCGCGCCCCTCGGCGCGGAGAAGTGGGCGATCACCACGGTCAGGGCGATGATGATCACGCACATCAGCAGCGACTGCCAGGTGAAGATCGTGGTCCCGAAGTCGAGGACGCCGGTGATCTCCAGCAGCGCCGGCGGTAGGGATGCGGCGGTGGCCTGCAGTTGCGCGGCGGACGAGGACATGCCGAGCGCCCACACGGCGCCCAGACCCATGAAGGCCGCAGCGCCGAGCGCACGGTAATCCACTCGCAGGTCGGATCGGCGGGCGATCGCCCGGGCGAGCAGCCCTCCGAACACCAGACTGAGCCCCCAGTTCAGGAAGGAGACCGACATGGACAGGAATGCGACGAAACTGACTGCGGTGCGCGCCGACTGAGGCACCAGGGCCAGGCGATCGATCAGCCGGGCGACCGGCGGGGACGTGGCGACGACGTATCCGGTCAGCACCACCATGGCCATCTGCAGGGTGAACGCCGTCAGATCCCAGAAACCGTCACCGAACGCGTCCACGACCGTCTGCGGAGACGAACCGTTGGCCAGTGCGGCCACCGAGACGACGAAGACGCCGACGAGCGCGAAGACGTAGGCGTCCGGAAACCATTTCTCCGTCCAGCCGGCCAGCGACTGCGCGACCCGCGCCAGTCCCTTCTCGGAGCGGACCTCGTCGGTAGCGGATGTCATGCGGCCGTTCCTCTTCTCTACGCGATGCGGAACCTACGAATAGTCGCGTTCGATCCTCAGAGTCCCGATGGTGGTGGCCAGGGCGTCGTACTGGGTCACCAGAAAGCAGAATTCGATCATCCGGCGGTCGTCGAAGTGGGTGCTCAGCGCCGACCACGTGGCATCGTCCAGGTTGTCGGTGGCGACGAGTTGGTCGACGGCAGTGAGGATGGCGCGGCGGCGCGCGTCCCAGCCCTCCGCGGCGGGACCTTCCAGCACCTGGTCGAGGAGCGCCGGGGTGACGCCCGCCCGGCGTCCGAGGCGCACGTGGTGGTCCATCTCGTAGCTGCACTTCCGCAGGTGTGCCACCCGAAGGATGATCAGTTCGGTCTCGTACCGGGAGATCTGCCCGCCCGGCATCAGCTTGCCGGAGTACTGCAGCCACGCACGGAAGAGCCCCCTCGTGCGGCCCACCGTGCTGAACAGATGTGCGTCCGGCACACCGGCGACACGGGAGATGATTCGCCACAGCACCCAGTTGACGGGGCCGAGTTCCTTCAGACGTCCGGGTGGAATGCGTGCGGTCACGCCGCCCCCTCTCCTTCTACTCGTCCCCTCGCGGGAACGGCTGCGTGCGCGCGTAGTTCGATCGAACGGGTCATCTCCGTGGCCCGAAGTGCGAGCATACGCACAGAATCCGACCCGGGTACCCGGGACGGCGCGTATATCCGATTCTTCCGCCCCGCGATTCCCCGTTCGAGTGCATCGACCGCCACCGTGATCGAGGAGGTCCGGGTCAGTGCACTGCCGCGGGGTGGGGGAACCGCGAGGCCGTCGAAGTCGATCAGGGTCCGGTCCGTGTCGATCTCGCCGAGCCGGGCGATACCGACCCGGGTCCCCAGCGGTTTCATCTCTTCCCGCAGGGCCCCGCCGAGCTCCTCGGCACCGCCTCTCGTGGCGCCGTGCACGCCGCGCAGGGGGCTGAACGTCGTCGACGACGCCACGACGAGTGCGTACCCGTTGCGGTGGCCGATGTACGGTCCCGCGGCGCGCAGCGTGTGATACGTCCCCATCACGTTCACCTCGATGGCATACCGCATCACCTCCGGATCGCCCTCGACGATGTGCGCCGGGGGCGTCACGCCCGCGTTGGCGACGACGACGTCGAGGCCGCCGAGCCGGTCGGCGAGGTAGTCGAACGAGTCCTCGACGGCTCGCCGGTCGCGGATGTCGCATCGACGCCACGGCGCCCGGCCGCACGTGGTGGCTGTCTGATCGAGGAGTTCGGGTTCGAGGCCGAGCAGCCCGACACGGGCGCCCCGCTCGTGAAGTCGTCTGGCGAGTCCGGCGCCGATACCCCGGGCTGCCCCGGTGATCAGGACGCGGCGTCCGACCAGATTCTCTTCGAGAGTGCGTGACATGAAGCGAGTTCCCAACCTGTGTTACCGAGCGGTAGCAAGACGCTAGCACCCGCTCGGTTCGTTGGTGGGAAAAATGTCCAACCGAATTGGACAACTGTCTCAATCCCGGATCGCCCAGGCCATCCGTGCGAGGGAAAGTGCCTGTTCAGCACGCTCGATGACCACTTCACGCGACTCGCTGATATGCGCAAGCAGCGTGTCGTACGCCGTATCCAGCTTGCCGTCGAGAGCGAACTCGGCCACCGAGATGTGCTCGTCGATGGTCGCGCTCATGCGGTCGGGGGTGAGGTAGTCGAACATCCGGACCGGCCGCACCTTCGCATTCACGCTGACGAGCGCATCGGACAGCGCCCGGTTGCCGGCCGACCGCAGCAGAACGGTGTGGAACTGCTCGTCGAGCGCCACGAACCCGGCGTCCGGCTCGGGGTTCTCCTTCCGCAACGCGTACCACCGGTCGAGCTCGGGTCCCAGAACGTCCGGGTCGTGCGACAGCGACTCGTCGGCGCGGACCCGGGCGATTCCCTGGAGTTCGAGCGTGATGCGCAGTTCGTACAGGCCGGCGAGCTCGTCGATGCGGGGGCGGTACGGAAACAACCCGCCCACGTCGCGCTGGACGAGTCCGTCGGCGAGAAGCCGGGCCAGGGCCTCCCGCACCGGCGTCCGGGACACCCCGTAGGTGTCGGCGAGACGCTCCTCGCCGAGACGCTGTCCCGGTGGGATCCGGCCGCTCATCAGGTCGGTGCGCAGCGACAGATACACGTGATCGCTGAGGGAGCCGGCCGGTTCTCGGCGCGCCATCAGATGGCCATCGCCGCGCGGACGTCGGAGACCGCGGTACGGACGTCGGTATCGGGTGCGGCGCCACCCGCGCCGGAGGACGTGACCCGCCCCGACTCGAGGACGTAGTAGCTCTCGGCGGATTCGAGCGCGAACCCGATGTGCTGTTCCACCAACAGGACTCCGAGCCCGCCGCGGCGGGTGAGTTCCACGATGGTGCGCTCGATCTCGGCCACGACGGACGGCTGAATGCCCTCCGTCGGTTCGTCGAGGATCAGCATCTTCGGTTCCGTGATCAGGGCCCGCGCGATGGCGAGTTGCTGACGCTGCCCGCCGGAGAGGAGACCGGCACGCCGGTCGAGCAGGCCGCGCAAAGCCGGGAACAGATCCAGCACCTCGCCGACGAGTTCCCTTCCGCGCTTGCGGCCGTCGGCCACCACCTGCAGATTCTCCGCGGTGGTCAGCTGACCGAACGACTGCTGGCCCTGCGGCACGTAGGCGAGGCCGCGCGCCACGCGGGCGCTCGGCCGCAGCGCCGTGACATCCTCGCCGTCGAACAACACCCGCCCGGTGTCGACCTTGATCAGTCCGACCGCGGCCCGGAGAAGCGTGGTCTTGCCCGCGCCGTTGTGTCCCATCACCGCGGCCACACCGTCCGACGGGACCGTCAGCGCGACTCCGTGGATCACTTCGGTTCGGCCGTACCCGGCCCGGATGTCGTCAAGCTCGAGCATCGCTGTCCTCCTTAGAAACCTCGGGCTGCAACTCGGGGGCGGCGCCGGCCGCGGCGGTCCCGAGGTACACCTCCTGCACACGCGGGTCGGCCTGCACCTGCTCCACGGTTCCCTCGCTCAGCACCTTCCCGGCGTGCAGCACGGTCACCGACGTCGCGAACGCGCGCATGAAGTCCATGTCGTGCTCGACCACCACGACGGTCCGCTCACCGCCGATGCGGCGCAGCAGGTTTCCCGTCTCGTCGCGTTCCTCGTGGCTCATGCCGGCCACCGGCTCGTCGAGGAGCAGGACGGAGCAGTTCTGCACCAGCAGCATCCCGATCTCGAGCCACTGCTTCTGCCCGTGCGCGAGGATTCCCGCCGGGGTGTCGCGGAGCTTGCCGAGACCCGTGACGTCGAGCGCCTCCTCGATGGCGGGGAGCACCGTCTTGCGTCGGCGCAACAGTGTGAGTGCCGAACGGCCGGCGCCCGCCGCGATGTCGAGGTTCTGGAGAACCGTCAACTCCTCGAACACGCTGGCGGTCTGGAACGTGCGGCCCACGCCGAGCCGGGCGATGCGGTGCACCTTCTTGCCGATCAACTCGACACCGGATTTCGTGACCGATCCCGTCGCGGGGACGAGCCCGGTGATGGCGTCGACGAGAGTGGTCTTGCCGGCGCCGTTGGGGCCGATGAGGAACCGCAGGTCGCCCTGCATGAGGGTGAGGTCGACGCCGTCGACCGCCTTGAAGCCGTCGAAGCTGACCCGAAGGTCCCGGACCTCGAGGTACTCGCTGGACATTCCGGCGTTGCCGCCGAGCACGGGTTCCTTGGCCGTGGCAGGAATCGTCATCGCGCCATCTCCATTCGTTCCGTCGGCTCGGTCTCGTCTTCCGGTCCGGGCGGGGCAGGTTCGTCGGAGGATGCCTTCTTCTTCCGCTTCAGCAGCGCGAACAGTCCCGCGACGCCAGCCGGGAAGAAGCCGACGACCACGATGAACAGCAGGCCCTGCGCGTACGTCCAGCCGGAGGGGAACGACTCCGAGAACGCGCTCTGCGCCCACGCCACCCCGATGGCGCCGAGGACCGGGCCGAGGAGTGTGGAACGTCCGCCGATGGCCACCCCGATCAGGAACGCGATCGACGGGACGATCCCGACGTCGGCGGGGGAGATGATGCCGACGATCGGCACGAACAGCGCGCCGGCGAGGCCCGCGAAGAACGCGGCCGTCACGTAGGCGACGAGTTTGATGTTCGCCGGGTCGTACCCGAGGAAGCGGACGCGCTCCTCCTGATCCCGGACGGCGACGAGCAGTTCGCCGTAACGGCTGTTCATCAGCTGCCGGGTGATCGCGACCACGGCCAGCAGCACACCTGCGGCGATGAAGAACAGCATCTGCTTGTTGGCCGGATCGTTCAGGTTGAAACCGAAGAACGTGCGGAACCGGTTGAGGCCGTTGCTTCCTCCGGTGCTCTGCTGGCCCACCAGCAGGATGGCGAACGCGGCGGCGAGCGCCTGGCTGAGGATCGCGAAATAGGCGCCCTTGACGCGGCGCTTGAACACGCCGAGCCCGAGGACGAACGCCACCAGCGCCGGGATCAGCAGGATTCCCAGGATCGTCACGATCGGCGACGTGAACGGCACCCAGTAGCCCGGCAGTTCGCGGATGCCCGCGATCTGCATGAAGTCGGGCACGGTGTCGCCGCGGAGTTCTGCGTCGGCGATCTTCAGGTGCATCGCCATCATGTAGGCGCCCAATCCGAAGAACACACCCTGGCCGAGGGTGAGCATGCCGCCGCGGCCCCACGCCAGGCCGATACCGACCGCGACGATCGCGAAGCACAGGAACTTGCCGAGCAGGCTCAGCCGGAAGTCGCTGAGAACCGCGGGGGCGACGACGTACAGAAGCACTGCGGCCAGCGCGAATCCCGCCCACGCGCGGTAGCGGCCACTCGTCAGGATGCTCATACGAGACTCCTCGTCTTGACGGCGAACAGGCCCTGCGGCCGAACCTGGAGGAACACCACGATGACCACGAACACGATGACCTTGGCGATCGACGCCGTGGTCGAGTACTCGACGAACGAATTGAGGATGCCGAGCGCGAACGCGGCGATCACCGCTCCCTTCATCTGGCCAAGGCCGCCGACCACGACCACCAGGAAGGCGTCGATGAGGTAGCTCTGCCCGATGGTCGGGCTCGTCGAGCCGATCAGGGTGAGCGCCACACCCGCGACACCCGCCAGACCGGAACCGATGAAGAACGTCGTCACATCGGTTCGGCGACTGGAGATCCCGCTCGTCTCCGCGAGGTCGCGGTTTTGCACCACGGCGCGGATGCGGCGTCCCATCGGGGACTTCTGCATCGCCAGCGACAGCGCGACCACTGCCACGACCGCCAGCACCAGGATGAACAGGCGCGTCTTCGGCACCACCGCGCCGAGGATCTCCACACCGCCGGAGAGCCACTCCGGTGCGGCGACGTTGACGGCGGGTGCACCGAAGACGTCCCGCGCCAGCTGCTGCAGGATCAGTCCCACCCCGAACGTCACCAGCAGCGTGTCCAGCGGCCGGTGGTACATCCGCTTGACGAGGGTGACCTCGAGGAGGACGCCCATCGCGCCACCGACCACGAAGCCGACGAGCAGAGAGATGAACAGAGAACCGGTGGCGCTCGACACCACCTGCTGCACCACGTAAGCCGTGTACGAGCCGGCCATGATGAATTCGCCGTGGGCCATGTTGATGACGCCCATCTGGCCGAACGTCAACGACAGCCCCAACGCCGCCAGCAACAGGATCGATCCGATACTCAACCCGGTGAACAGCTGTCCGATCACTACATCCATCGATGTGTGTCCTCTCTTACCTCGTGCTCGTCGGACCGTGTCCTAGCTACCCAGCGACTCGGCCCACGGGTAGGACTTCAGGTACGGGTCCGGCTGAATCGGGGTGCCCGAATCCCAGACCGTGTAGATCAGGCCGTCGTTCCGGATCTCACCGATGCGCGCGGTCTTGGTGATGTGGTGGTTGGACCCGTCGATGGTGACCGGTCCCTCCGGTGCGGCGAACGTGACGCCGTCCGCGTTGTCCTGGATGTCCTTGGTGGCGAAGGAGTTCGCCTTCTCGACAGTGTTCTTCCACAGGTACACGGACGTGTAGGCGGCCTCCATCGGGTCGGACGTCGGCTTGTTCGGGCCGTACCGGGCCTTGTACGCGTCGACGAACTTCTTGTTCTCCGGCGTGTCGATGGTCTGGTAGTAGTTCCAGGCGGTCAGCTGTCCCTCGATGTTCTGGACGCCGATACCGCCGACCTCCTCCTCGGCGATCGACACCGACACGACGGGCATGTCGGCGGGCTTCAGGCCGACGTTCGCGTACTCGCGGAAGAACGCGACGTTGGAATCGCCGTTCAGGGTGTTGAAGACGGCGTCCGCATCGGCGGAGCGGACCTTGTTGACGATGGTCGAGAAGTCGGTGGAGCCGAGCGGGGTGTAGTCCTCGCCCTTGATCTCGATACCGTTGGCCTCCGCGTACGCCTTGATGATGCGGTTGGCGGTCTGCGGGAACACGTAGTCGCTGCCCACCAGGTACAGCGACTTGACGCCCTTCTCCTTCAGGTAGTCGAGGGCGGGCACGATCTGCTGGTTGGTGGTGGCCCCGGTGTAGAAGATGTTCTTCGAATCCTCGAGCCCCTCGTACTGCACGGGGTAGTAGAGCAGCGAGTTGTTGTCCTCGAACACCGGCAGCATCGCCTTGCGGCTCGACGACGTCCAACCGCCGAACACGGCTGCGACGCAGTCACTGCTGATCAGCTTCTCCGCCTTCTCGGCGAACACGGTGGGCTCCGAGGCCCCGTCCTCCGCGACGATCTGGATCTTCTTGCCGAGCACGCCGCCCGAGTTGTTGATCTCGTCGACCGCGAGCGCGATCGAATCCCGGACGGTCACCTCGCTGATCGCCATCGTGCCGGACAGCGAGTTCAGTGACCCGACCTTGATCGTGTCCCCGGAGGTGTCCACACAGGACGCCGCGGTGGACTCGCCGGCCGTGTCGGACGCCTTGCTGCCACAACCGGTCAGCACGAGCCCGATGGCGGCGAGCGCGGTCGGTGCAGCGAGGGCGCGCTTGGAGAAGGTGCGCATGTACGGGCCTTTCCGTCGGAGGACTTGGGGACCTCCGCAACCCGGGACATGTATCCGCCCCACGTATACAGAGGTGTATTCGTGGGGCGAACATTAAGCGGCCGTTGTTGCGTCTGAATGTCTGTCGGTGACGTGTTCGTGACGCGAATTACGGTTACGTGAACAAGCGCTCACAGAGCCCCCGGCGTGGCCGGATGCTGCTGCCGCTGCGGCCAATGTCGCACCGGTTCAGTCGGATTGAACCGATGTGACAAAGGACGAGTCAGCGGATCAGGTACGGGGAGACCGAACTCTGGTGCTCGCTGATGTCGAGTTGCTTGCCGAGCGGCGGGAACGCGCGCTGCGGGCAGTTGACGCGCTCGCACACCCGGCAGCCGGCGCCGATGGGGGTGCCCGGGTTGGAATCGTCGAGGTCGAGACCATCGCCGTAGACGAGGCGGTGGGCGTGCCGGATCTCGCAGCCGAGCCCGATCGCGAAGATCTTGGCGGGCTGGCCGTAGCGCTGAGCGCGACGTTCGACGGTGCGGGCGATCCACAGGTACCGGCGGCCGTCCGGCATCTGCGCGATCTGGTTCATGATCTTGCCGGGGTACGCGAACGTCTCGTACACGTTCCACAGCGGGCACGTGCCACCGCTGGTGGAGAAGTGGAACCCGGTGGCGGACTGCCGCTTCGACATGTTCCCGGCCCGGTCGACGCGGACGAACATGAACGGGACACCGCGCAGCTTCGGGCGCTGCAGCGTCGAGAGACGGTGACAGATCGTCTCGTAGCTCACCGAGTAGAACGCGGAGAGCCGCTCGATGTCGTACCGGAAGTCCTCGGCCACGTCGTGGAACTGGCCGTAGGGAAGCACCGTGGCCGCAGCGAAGTAGTTGGCCAGCCCGAGCCGGGCGAGCGCAACGGACTCGTCGCTCGTGAAGCCGCCCTCCGCCACCAGCTTGTCGAGCAGGTCGCCGTATTCGAGGAACGCGAGCTCGGTCGCGAACTTGAACACCTGCTGGCCGCCCGACAAATGCGGCGAGATCTCCAGCAGCCGGGATTCGGGGTCGTAGCGGTGCAGGACGTTCTCGCCGAGGTCGATGCGCCTGACGATCTGCACGTCGTGCACGGTCTGCAACCTGCGGGCGATCTCACCGCCGACGTCGCCGCGGTGGAATCGCATGCGCGCGGTCAGTTCCTCCGCCGCCGTGTCCAGTTCGTGCAGATAGTTCTGCCGCTGATAGAAGTAGTCGCGGACCTCTTCGTGCGGCATCGTGATCGAGCCGCTGCCGCTGCCGTCGCTGTAGCGGTCCTCTGTGGCGAGAGCCAGCTGCGCGGTGGTGTTGCGGAAGCGGCGGTGCATGTTGACCATCGCCTTCGCCAGACCCGGATGCGACGCCACCATCTCCGCGATCTCCTGGGCGTCCGCGTCGATGCCCATCTCCTGGTCCAGCGCCACCTCGCGCATCTCCGCGATCAGGCGCGTGTCGTCCTGGGACGAGAAGAACGTGGTGTCGACGCCGAACACCTCGCTGATCCGCAGCAGCACCGGCACCGTCAGCGGCCGGACGTCGTGCTCGATCTGATTGAGGTAGCTGGCGGAGATCTCCAGCGTCTTCGCCAGCGCCGCCTGGCTCAGTCCACGCTCGGTGCGGAGCTGACGCAACCGGGTGCCGACGAAGGTCTTGGACATACGGCAATGGTACCGGTGCAGGTCAGATGTGCGAACGGAACCTTCGCAAGATTTACTCGCGCGGGTCGGGACGCGATGACGCGGGGCGAACGTACCTCTGGGCGCACTGGAGGCGCTGAAAGGTACATTCGCCCGTGCTCAGGCCTTGTTCTCCGAGCGCGGCGCGCCGACGCCCGGGTCGATCTGGAACGGACCCGACGCGGACGGTGCGACGGGGAAGTCGAACATCGCCGTCGGCAGGTACACCGTCGAGCAGGAGTTCGGGATGTCCACCACCCCCGACAGCCGGCCCTCGATCGGTGCGGCGCCGAGCAGGAGGTAGGCCTGCTCGGGGCTGTACCCGAACTTGGTGAGGTAGTCGATCGCGTGGAGACAGGCCCGCTGATACGACAGGTGCGAGTCGAGGTACTTCTGTTCCCCGTCGAGGGTGACGGACGTTCCGGAGAACGCGAGCCACTCCGAGTACTGCGGGTCCGTGTTGCCGGGCATGAAGATCGCGTTCTCGGACACGCCGTACGTGTCCATGCCGCCCTTGATGATGTCGACGCGCAGGTCGATGAAGCCACCCATCTCGATGGCGCCGCAGAACGTGATCTCGCCGTCGCCCTGGGAGAAGTGCAGATCGCCGACGGACAGGTTCGCGCCGTCGACGAACACCGGGTAGAAGACGCGGCTGCCCTTGGTGAGGTTCTTGATGTCCTGGTTGCCGCCGTTCTCGCGTGGGGGCGCGGTGCGGGCGGCCTCGCCGGCGACGCGGTCGAAGTCGGCGCCCGACAGGGACCCGAGGACGGCGTCCTGCGGTTCGGGCGGCAGGGCGAGTGGGGGAACCCGGCCCGGGTCGGTGGCGATGAGCGCGCCCTCCCTCGCGTTCCACTTCGACAGGAGGGCGGCCGACGGCGCGGTGCCCATCAGTCCGGGGTGGACGATGCCGGTGAACGAGACGTGCGGGACGTGCCGCGACGTGGCGGTCTGACCGGAAAAATCCCAGACGGCCTTGTAGGCGTCGGGGAACTGCTCGGTGAGGAATCCGCCGCCGTTGTGGCGGGAGAAGATCCCGGTGTACCCCCACCCCTGGCCTGCCAGCGGGCCGGAATCCTCCTGGGGGATCGGTCCGACGTCCAGGATGTCGACGATCAGCAGGTCGCCGGGCTTCGCGCCCTCCACGGCGAACGGTCCGGACAGTGTGTGAACCGTGGTGAGGGGCGCGTTCAGGATGTCGTCGGCGGAGTCGTCGTTGTGGATGGCGCCGTCGAACCATTCGCGGCAGTGCACGCGGAAGGAGTCGCCCGGTTTCACCGTGACTGCGGCCGGGATGTCCGGGTGCCAGCGGTTGTGGCCGACGATCGCCTGATCGGTGAACTTCTTCGAGGAATCGAGCGGAAACAGCAGTTCGGGCATGTGCGCTCCTTCGGTGACCGGTCAGGGACGAGGAAGTCGGCGGTGCAGCGGGTTGTTCGTGACGGGTGAACGCCCGGCCGTGGTCCCGGGCGGCGGACCGGTGACGACGTCCGGTTCGTGAGCCGACCTCTTCGTGCTGTCGAGGAGGTTCATCGCGGACGACGACCCGTGTCCGAGCCGCGGCGAGGACACGCGCCGGACGGCGTCGCGGTCGCATCGGGGGCAGCGGGTGGTGCCGGGTGCGTCGGCCATGGGGAACGACCGCTCGAACGAGCCGCAGTCGGCGGCGCATCGGAATTCGTACAGCGGCATCTGGTGCCCTTCGCCGGAGGAGACCATTCGAGGTCACGGTAACCGACCTGATTGGTGATTGCAGTCACAACGGCCGCGTCGAGGGGTATGCGGCGGCGGGAAGGCGAGGGGCGCAGGGGCGGAACTATCTGTGTACGACGAGTTGCGTGCATTTGGTTCACCACCTGCGGCTTTTTGCTACTGGCGAGTATTTTTCCTCTCCGATCGGGCAGGTATGGCGCCGAACTTTCTTAACAGTCTTTGCAAGGAGCTGTGAAAAGCTAGCCAAGATTGGCAGTAGCAACAGGTAGACGGCACTTTTTGCTTGTGTCACTCTGGGTAAGTACATACGAAGGGCCTGGCAAGGATGTGAAGCAGTACATCCGTACCGGACCAGCAGATCGAAGAGAGTGGAGTCTTGATGTCGACCACCGGCACCCCGAAGACCGCAGCTGAAATCCAGCAGGATTGGGACACCAACCCGCGCTGGAAGGGAGTAACCCGCAACTACACGGCGGAGCAGGTCGCCAAGCTCCAGGGCACCGTTGTCGAAGAGCAGACCCTCGCACGCCGTGGTTCCGAGATCCTCTGGGACCTCGTGAACAACGAGGACTACATCAACTCGCTGGGCGCGCTGACCGGTAACCAGGCCGTTCAGCAGGTCCGTGCAGGCCTCAAGGCCATCTACCTGTCCGGCTGGCAGGTCGCCGGTGACGCGAACCTGTCCGGACACACCTACCCCGACCAGAGCCTCTACCCGGCCAACTCGGTCCCGCAGGTCGTGCGCCGCATCAACAACGCCCTGCTGCGCGCCGACGAGATCGCCAAGGTCGAGGGCGACACCTCCGTCGACAACTGGCTCGCCCCGATCGTCGCCGACGGCGAAGCAGGCTTCGGTGGCGCGCTCAACGTCTACGAGCTGCAGAAGGCCATGATCGCGGCCGGCGTCGCCGGTTCGCACTGGGAAGACCAGCTCGCGTCGGAGAAGAAGTGCGGCCACCTCGGTGGCAAGGTCCTCATCCCCACGCAGCAGCACATCCGCACCCTGACCTCGGCTCGCCTCGCGGCCGACGTCGCGGACGTTCCCACCGTGGTCATCGCCCGCACCGATGCCGAGGCCGCGACCCTCATCACGTCCGACGTCGACGAGCGCGACCAGCAGTTCCTGGACGGCACCCGCACCGCCGAGGGCTTCTTCGGTGTCAAGAACGGCATCGAGCCCTGCATCGCTCGCGCCAAGGCCTACGCCCCGTACGCCGACCTCATCTGGATGGAGACCGGCGTGCCGGACCTCGAGGTCGCCAAGAAGTTCGCCGAGTCCGTTCGCAGCGAGTTCCCGGACCAGCTGCTCGCCTACAACTGCTCGCCGTCCTTCAACTGGAAGGCGCACCTGGACGACTCGACCATCGCGAAGTTCCAGAAGGAGCTCGGCGCGATGGGCTTCAAGTTCCAGTTCATCACCCTGGCCGGCTTCCACTCGCTCAACTACGGCATGTTCGACTTGGCCCACGGCTACGCCCGCGAGGGCATGACCGCCTTCGTCGACCTGCAGGAGCGCGAGTTCAAGGCCGCCGAGGAGCGTGGCTTCACCGCCATCAAGCACCAGCGTGAGGTCGGTGCCGGCTACTTCGACAGCATCGCCACCACGGTCGACCCCAACACCTCGACGGCTGCTCTGAAGGGATCCACCGAAGAGGGTCAGTTCCACTGAGCCTTGTCCTCCAAGGCTTTGACCGATCACGGTTTCACCTGATCAACCCGACCCCGGGGAGGGGCCTGTAACCGGGCCCCTCCCCGGGCGACGACTCCACTAGACGAAAAAGGAGCTGACGTGACCAGCGAAAAGATTCAGCGCGTCGGCGTGATCGGCGCCGGGATCATGGGTGCCGGAATCGCTGAGGTGTGTGCTCGCGCGCACGTCGACGTTCTGGTGTTCGAGCAGACCCGCGAGCTTGCGGCGGCGGGGCGTTCGCGCATCCTCCGTTCGCTCGACCGCGGAGTGAGCAGCGGCAAGATCACCGAGCGGGAACGTGAGCAGGCCGCCTGGCGGCTGCGGTTCACCTCCGATCTCGGTGATTTCGCGGACCGACAGCTCGTCGTGGAGGCCGTCGTCGAGGACGAGAAGGTGAAGAGCGAGATCTTCACCGAGCTTGACCAGGTCGTGACGGATCCGAACGCCGTACTGGCGTCCAACACGTCGTCGATCCCGATCATGAAGCTGGGCATCGCCACGAAGTCCCCGGAACGGGTCATCGGGATGCACTTCTTCAACCCCGTTCCGGTGCTTCCCCTCGTCGAGCTGGTGACCACGCTCAAGACGAGCAAATCGGTGTCCGAGCGGGCCGAGGCCTTCGCCAGCGATGTGCTGGGCAAGCAGGTCGTCCGTTCCGCGGACCGTTCCGGATTCGTCGTCAACGCCCTCCTGGTGCCCTACCTGCTCTCCGCAATCCGCATGGTGGAGTCCGGGTTCGCCACCAAGGAAGACATCGACAAGGCAACGGTTCTCGGCCTCGCACACCCGATGGGTCCGCTCGCGCTGACCGACCTGGTGGGCCTGGACACGGTCAAGTCCATCGCCGACTCCATGTACGAAGAGTTCAAGGAGCCCCTGTACTCGGCGCCGCCGCTGCTGCTTCGCATGGTCGAGGCCGGGTTGGTCGGCAAGAAGTCCGGAGCGGGCTTCTACGAGTACGGCGACAACGGTCGTGCCAGCAAGAAGGCCAGCTAGTAGGTAGGTAGGCGACTACACCTGTGCGCCTTTCACGACCACTGGCGGTTGTGAGAGGCGCACAGGTGCATCGAGCCCAGAGGCATACTCAGCCACTGGACTGAGTCCAGAAAGGTCGACCGCATGTCCAGCACCGCAGCATACGGATCCAGCATCCTGGGGTATCCCCGCATCGGACCTCGCCGCGAACTCAAGCGTGCCCTCGAGTCCTACTGGCACGGCACGAGCACGAAGGAAGAACTCGTCGCCGTCGCCCGGGACCTTCAGGAGGAGACGTGGAGCGAACTCGCCGCGACCGGTCTGACCCAGGTCCCGGGCAACACGTTCTCCTACTACGACCACGTACTCGACAACGCGCTGCTGTTCGGTGCCGTGCCCGAGCGGTTCGAGCCGCTCGAGAGTCAGCTCGATCCGCTGGACTTCTACTTCACGCTGGCCCGCGGCCGGCCGGACTTCCCGCCGCTCGAGCTGGTGCGGTTCTTCGGCACCAACTACCACTACCGTCAGCCCGAACTGGACGAGAACACCGAGTTCTCGCTGCGGTCCGAGACCGTGATGGACGAGTTCGAGCGGGCGAAGGCGCGCGGGATCGAACTACGTCCCGTCATCCTCGGCCCGGTGTCGCTGCTCCTGTTGTCGAAGGTCGGTCCGACGTCGAAGCGGCACGGCTTCTCGACCCTCGACCTGCTGGACAAGGTGCTGCCGGAGTACGAGCGGCTGTTCGAGCAGCTCGCGAAGGCGGGCGCCACGTGCGTTCAGCTGGACGAGCCGTCGTTCACCGAGGACCGCACACCGGAAGAACTGGCCGCGCTGGCCAAGGCGTACGAGAAGCTGTCGCACGCACCGCTGCGGCCCCGCATCCTCGTCACCGGTCCCTACGGGCATCTCGGGGAGGCGCTCGCCATCCTCGCCTCCACCAAGGTGGAGGCTCTGGGCCTCGATCTCGTCAGTCACCGGCTCAGCGCCTACGAGCTGGCGAAGATCCCGGGCATGAAGCGCAAGCGCATCTACGCCGGTGTGGTCGACGGCCGCAACGTGTGGCGCGTCGACCGGTACAACACGCTGACGTACCTGAACACGCTGAAGGACGTTGTGCCGGATCTCGTGGTGTCGACGTCGACGTCGTTGCTGCACGTGCCGTACGACGTGTTGTCCGAGTACGACATCCCGGGTGATGTCGCGGACCGGCTCGCGTTCGCGAAGCAGAAGGTCGGCGAGGTGGTCTCGCTGGCGAAGGCGCTCACCGAGGGGCCGTCCGACAAGTGGCGCAAGCGTCCCACGTCGGTGCACTTCAAGCTCAAGCACGCGGTGCGAGCACGGGTCAATGCGATCAAGCCGGGCGACCGCTTCCGGGTTCCGTACGAGGAGCGACGGGTCGCCCAGCAGGAGCGACTGAACCTGCCGCTCGTTCCGGCGACGACGCTGGGCTCGTTCCCGCAGACGGACGCGATCCGCCAGGCCCGGTACGAGCTGGGTGAGGGACGCCTCGAGTGGGAGGAGTACTACAAGCGGATCCAGGCCGAGATCGAAAGCACGATCCGTTTGCAGGAAGACATCGGTCTCGACGTCTTCGTGCACGGTGAGCACGAACGCAACGACATGGTGCAGTACTTCGCGGAGCTTCTCGAAGGGTATGCCTTCACCCACAACGGGTGGGTGCAGGCTTACGGCTCGCGGTGTACACGTCCGCCGATCCTCTACGGGGACGTGTCGCGGCCGAAGCCGATGACCGTCGAGTGGATTTCGTACGCGCAGGCGCTGACGGACAAGCCGGTCAAGGGCATGCTCACGGGTCCGGTGACGATGATCGCGCGGTCGTTCGTCCGCCAGGATCAGCCGCTGTACGAGACGGCAGACCAGTTGGCGCTGGTGATCCGTGACGAGATCGCCGACCTCGAGGCGGCGGGTATCGCGATCATCCAGGTCGACGAGCCGGCGATCCGGGAACTGCTGCCGTTGCGCGAGAACGGCCGCGAGGCGTATCTCGAGTGGGCGGTCGACGCATTCCGTCTCGCGACGGGCGGGGCGAAGCCGGAGACGCAGATCCACACGCATATCACGTACACGAGCCGGGCGTCGGTGGTCGACGCCATCGAACGGCTCGATGCGGACGTGACGGCGATCGTGGCGACGCGCTCCATCACGTGGGTGCTCGATGCCATCAAGGAGCGGGCGCTGACCCACGGTGTCGGTCCGGGTGTGTACGAGAGCCGGTCGGCCCGGATCCCGGACATCGACGAGTTGGACGAACTGCTCACGGAGGCGAGCGAGTCGATCTCACTCGAGCGGTTGTGGGCCAACCCGGACGGCGGACTGAAGACGCGGCACTACTGGCAGCTCGAGCCCTCGCTGCGCAATATGGTGGCGGCCGCGAAGCGTCTCCGCAGACGGGCCGAGAAGGAAGAATCCGAGGCCTGATTTCTCAGGCGTGTTCGGGGTCACCGCCTCTGCGGTGGCCCCGAACGTGCCTTCGGCCGCGCAAACATGTAGACGTGTAGGCCGCCACGAGTGGGGCAGCACGCGACGGCGCCTACGACCGCGTGGTCGGCAGCGACGTGCGGTACCGATTCGTGATCGACACGGCAACGATCTGACCTACGCATCACCGAGTTGATCTCGCAGTGACGCCAGTGTCTTCGCCAGCAACCGGGACACGTGCATCTGCGAGATGCCGACTCGGTCGGCGATCTGGGTCTGTGTCATGTTGCCGAAGAACCGCAGCATGAGGACGGTCCGCTCCCGTTCGGGGAGAGATTGGAGCAGGGGGCGCAGGGTTTCGTGGTTCTCGACGTCGTCCATCGCGGCGTCGTAGTCGCCGAGTGTCTCCACCATCGACAGCTCGCCGGTCCGGTCCGACGACGTGTTGTCGACGGAGACGGTCTGATACGCGTTGCCGGCGAGGAGCCCCTGCGCCACCTCCTCCTGTTCGAGGTCCAGGTGTTCGGCGAGTTCGCTGACGGTGGGGGCGTGACCGAGGCTCTGGGACAGTTCGGCGACGGCCTGGCTGAGCGCGAGGTGCAGTTCCTTCATCCGGCGGGGTACTCGCACGGCCCACCCGGTGTCGCGGAAGTGCCGTCGTACCTCGCCCATGATGGTGGGGACGGCGAACGACACGAAGTCGGATCCCCGCTCCACGTCGAACCGGTCGACCGAGTTGACCAGTCCGAGGCGCGCGACCTGAACCAGATCGTCGTGCGCCTCGCCGCGGCCGTCGAAGCGTCGCGCGATGTGTTCGGCGAGTGGGAGACAGCGCGTCACGACGGCGTCCCGCAGTCTGCGGCGCCGGGGATCGTCCTCGTCGAGGGCTGCCATCTGTTCGAAGAGTGCTGTGACGTCCTGATACTCGTCCGGCCAACGGGCCGTGTGCCCCCCACTGTGAGTATGGGACGTCACAGACTCAGGCCGTTCTTCACCTTGGTGAATTCCATGGTGGTCACGAAACCCGCGGTAGCGGGGTCGGGTTCCTGTTTCAGATCGACCGAATCGGTGAGGGCGTTGAGTACGTGCCAGGCGAACGAACGCTCGCCGAGGGAGCCGACCGACGTGGTGGTGCTCGATACGTCGACTCGCAGGGTGTTGTCGAGATATTGCAGCCGGCACACCAGAAGCGCGTCCGGTGTCGCGCGGACGATCAGCTGGGTACAGATCTCGTCCATGGCCAGTTTGATGTCGGCGATGGAGTCGAGGTCGAAATCTTCGTGGATGGCAACGGTTGCTGCCAGGGCGCGCAGTACGGAGAGCTGATCGGGCGTTGCTCGCACGCGCAGTTCGACGACGGGATGTGTGTGATCCTGGTCGGATTCGATTGTCTTGGCGATGGCCATGAGACCTCCGGGTCGGGCGTACCGTGCTGTCGGCGGGCGGTGGGTCGGCTCGCGCTGCTGAGAAGTCAGGGTAGCGATCCGGCGACACCGCAGGTGGAATACCGCAGAACAGGACCGATCAAACCAGTCCGATCAGTACGTTTGCCCGAGTAATGTTGGCGGCACGATCAGCGTTCCTGAGGCCCTCGGCAGGGTCATGGTGGTCACGGGAGACGAGTGGGATGCCTGACGAGATTCACCTGCACACGTTGACGAGTGCTGTCGAGGCTGTGCAGGCCGACGCGGTCGCCGTGTCGCTCGACTCGGTGCTCGAGTTGCTCGAGCCGGAGGACGAGACCGACGTCGCGCTGCACAGGCTGTGCCGTCGGGTAGTCCAGACGTTCCCGGGTGCGGCGATGGCCGGGATCACCGTTGTCCGAGCGACGGGTCCCGTCACGGTGGCCGCGACCTCGGACGAGCTCGCGGCACTCGAGGAGTTGCAGTACCGCCTCGGTGAGGGTCCTGCGCTCGACGCCGTACGCTCCGGCGAGACCGTGCGGGCCGACCGTGCCGCCGCGCACGAGAGGTGGCCGGCGTATGCCGCGAGTTCCGAACCGGCCGGCGTCCACAGCTATCTGTCCGTACCCCTGCCCGTCGCGGAGCAGTCCGCTGCGCTGAATCTGTACGGACTGCTGCCGCACGCCTTCCACCGGATGGACGAGTCGGCGCTGGAGCTGTACGTCGAGGCGGCTGCGGTCGCGGTGCGTAATGCCCGGCGGTACAGCGAGGCGAGAAACCTGATCGAGCAACTTCGTATCGCCCTCCGGTCCCGCGCCGTCATCGATCAGGCGAAGGGAATCGTGATGGCGTTGCGGGGTCTCGACGCCGAGACCGCGTTCGACGTCCTCGTCACGCGTTCGCAGCGGGAGAACGTCAAACTGCGCGTGGTCGCAGAACGTGTCGTCGCGGCTGTTTCGGCGCGTACAACCGTGCATAACGGTTTGTAATCGCTCACCAGGGCAAATGAGAGCTCGAGTATCTGTTATTTCCTTGTGACACATCACAGGCGGGAGTAGTCTCGAACCGAGGTTGAACACACAGCCGATGTCGGGAAGCGCTGCGGTAGCAGACGGTGTCATGTGTCCGAGGTCGGGTCTGTCTGCAGGTGCTCCGCTTCCCCTCTCAATGTTCGAGATGGGGTGAGCCATGTCTGTTGGTCCAGGGGTCCCAGAACCTGAAATGGCGTGTTCGGGCACGGAGTTCGGTACCACGTACAAGCCGAGGGTAACGCTCTCGGCTGTCGGTTCCGCTCCGACACGCTGTGCGAGCGCGGAATTCACTTCCGAGCGACTCGGGTCCGGGGTGATGTTGGTAGGGGTACGAGGCGAGATCGACCTGTTCAGTGCACCGGGGTTCCGCGACTACGTGTGCACGCGGATCTCGCCGGAGGGGCAGTTCATCCTCGACATGTCGCAGGTGGATTTCATCGGAACCGCGGGTCTGTCGGTGCTCGACACCGTCCACACGACGAACGTCCGGGACGGGCGGACGTGGGCGATGATCTGCGGCCGTCCCGTATATCGGCTGCTCAGAGCGGCGGGCCAGGAGTCGAGCTACCCCTGCTTCGCTTCCGTGGACAGTGCCCTCGGGGCCTGGCACGGCCGAACGGCCTGACCGTCCGAACCGGCGCCCGACTTTCAGTGGGCGCCGGTTCGACTCGTGCGCGGAGGGGCCGACACGCAGCGGCCGTAGGCGCGGAGAGTGTCGGTGGCGACCCGGTCCCACGAGTAGCGGGCGCGGGCGCGATCGCAGCCCGCCATGCCGTATCCCGTGCGCAGGGCGTCGTCGTCGAAGATCTGTCGCAGGGCCTCGGCCAGGCGGACCGGGTTGCGCGGTGAGATGAGGCGTCCGGTGATGCCGTCGACCACCGTGTCCCGCATCCCGCCGACGGCGGACGCCACCACCGGGGTGCCGCAGGCCATCGCCTCGAGCGGAACCATGCCGAACGGCTCGTACCACGGGGTGCACACGACGGCATCCGCCGAGCGCAGCAGCGAGGGCATGGCGTTTCTCGGCACGCGCCCGACGATCCGTACCCGGTTGCGCACCTTCGCCTCACGGGCCAGTGTCAACAGTCGCGACGCTTCGGGGTCGTCGGCGACGTCGTCGGCGGCCGGACCGCCCGCGATGACGAGTTCGGTGTCGGGGAAGTGGGAGAGTGCCTCGATCGCGGTGTCGAAGCCCTTGCTCGGCGCCAGTCGGCCGACCATGACGAGGCGATGGCGTTTACCCTTCTCGTCGGCCCGGCCGTCGGGCGTGAACTCGGCGACGTCGACGCCGGACGGAACCACGGACGTACGCGAGCGCGGCAGGCCGAGGTGGGAGAGTTCGAAGACCTCGTCCGTACACGTCGCCACCACCCGGGTGGCGCCGCGGGCGATCAACTGTTCCAAGTGAATTCGGTTGTGAGTGCTCGACGAATCCGCTCGCTCGAACCTCTGCTCGACCACCCCGAGCGCATGGAACGTCTGGACCACCGGAATGCCGAGCGTGCGGGCGGCGAGTTGCGTCGCGATCCCGGACATCCAGTAGTGGGCGTGGACGATGTCGGGCCGTTCGGATTCCCATTCGGTCTTGAGGAAGCTGCCGAATGCCCCCATCAGCGGCAGGATCTCGGCCTCGGACATCCGCCGCGCCGGCCCGACCGGCACGTGCACGACGGTGTACCCGCCCAGGGTGGTGACCCGCTCCGGGGCGTCCTCGCTGTCCGCCCGGGTGTAGACGGTGACGTCGTGACCCTCTCGTGTGAGGGCTGCCGACAGTTCGGCGAGGTGAATGCTCTGCCCCCCGACGTCGGCGCCGTCCGAGACGTCGAGAGGACTGGCGTTGGCCGAGACCATCGAAATCCTCAATCGTCTCGAGGTGCCGACGGCTGCCGTTCTCATCGGTTGCCCGCCGCACACGGGAGGTCTGGGTTCGCGATGAATGGCCGTCATGCCACGGGGATTCCCGAACTTCGGGTTTGTAAACCGACCGGCTAGCACTCTGTCACAGGACAGGTTGCACCAGCCGGCCGGTATTGCGTTCTAATACCAACGCCGCCTGCCGCCGACCGCACGTCCGGTGGCGCCGAGAATCCACAGGATCGCGCCGATCACCAGGAGGATGATGCCGATGGTCCACAGCCAGGTGAGGCCGGTGAGCCATCCGATCAGGAGCAAGATCAGTCCGAGCACGATCATGGCGTTCCTCGATTCTTCATCCCACCGGGGTGATGAGAGTGTCCGGTCCCGGACCCTCCCGCACCCCGTCGACTCCTGCGCCCATTGCGTAGGTCAGATGCCCGCCGAGCGCGCCGCCGATGCCGATCGCGAGAAGTCCCGCGGTGCTCGTGACGACAGCGCGTGCGTCCGATCCGTGCCTGCGGCGAAGGTAGGACGCGAGCATGGCCGTGATGCCGATGGCGTTGGCCTCGGCGTGGATCAGGCCGACGCGGCGCTGACGCGTATCGCGTTCGGCCCAGTCCGCCCAGCCGGTCACCAACGTCGGGGGAGTGGCGAGCAGTCCCAGGCCGATCAGTCTGCGTGCGCCGACGTGATCGCGGAATGCCAGATCGAAGACGGTCGCGCCGACCCACGCCCCGATGGGAAGGCTGACGAGAACGGGATGCACGGGGTGCCCGAGCCATGATCCGCGCAACACCGGGCCCGCGCCGGACGAACCGAGCGCCCCCTGGATCCGCTGTTGCAGGAACCGGCTGCCGCCGTCGAGGAACCCGGCGGATTCCGCCTTCCGGAACAGGCTCTCGAGGTTCATGCCTTGCGGTTACCCAGGGTGGCGCGAAGAAAACCGGCCCACCTTGTCGTCGATGCAGGTCGGGCGTAGCGTCGGGACCACGTTCTCGAAGGTGAGGTGAGTGCCGTGAAACTCAATCTCTTCGCTGCTTGGGTCAGCTTCGCTCTCGTGTTGTTCTCGGTGGTCTGTCTCGGCGGGTTCCTCGTCGCCGCCGGCTCGGGGCAGGGCGGCTGGGCGGTGATCTCCGGATCTCTGTGTGTCGTCGCGCTGGCCGGAGCGATGGCGCTGTACGGCGGAACCGTGCGTCACGATCACAGGCTGCACCACGAAACGCCGCACCTCTTCTGACGGCGGCATGTTCGGGAGGCCTCAGGATTCCGCGAGCCTCCGCTTCTCCGCTTCGATGTCGAAAGTCGCGGCCGGCCAGTCGAGGTCGAGCTTCTCCAGGGCGCCGATCAGCAGCTCGGTGACCGCGATCCGGCTGTACCACTTGCGGTCGCACGGAACCACGTACCACGGCGCGTAATCGGTCGACGTCTCGTCGAGCATCGCCTGATACGCGTCCTGGTATGCGGGCCACAGCCTGCGCTCGTCGACGTCCGACGGGTTGTACTTCCAGTACTTGTCCCGGCGTTCCACCCGTTCGAGCAGCCGCGCCTTCTGCTCGTCGAGTGACACGAACATCGCGACCTTCACCAGCGTCGTGCCGCCGGCGACGAGTTCCTTCTCGAATTGGTTGATCTCGTCGTAGCGGCCGCTCCAGACTTCCTCGGGCACGAGATCGTGAACCCGGACCACTAGCACGTCCTCGTAGTGCGACCGGTCGAAAACACCGAGTTGTCCGCCGCGGGGCAGGGCCTTGTCGATCCGCCACAGAAAGTGGTGGCGCTTCTCCTCGGGAGTGGGCACGCCGAACGACGCGTGATCCACGCCCTGCGGATCCACGTGCCCGACGACGTGGCGGACCATTCCGCCTTTACCCGCGGTGTCCATGCCTTGCAGCACGAGCAGCACCGACCGGTGGTCGCCGGATCGTCCGTTGGCGTAGAGCTTCTCCTGGAGCGACGACAGTACTGCCCCGCGTTCCTCCAGCAGCGCGACCCCGTCCGACTTGTCGCCGACGAATCCGGGTGTGCTCCCGCGATCGAGTTCGGCGATCGGCTGACCCGGGCGCGACCGCAGGGCCTCGATCGCCGACATTTTCCACAATCCGCGTGCCTTGTCTGCCATGTGCAAACAGTGCCACAGGAGCGTTACATGGAGTTGTGAGCGGCGAGGTGCATCGGTGTCGCGTCCTGGTGATCGGGACGGGTTTTTCCGGTCTGGGCACGGCTATTCAGCTGCGCAAGCGGGGGCGCGACGACTTCATTCTGCTGGAGAAGGCGCGGGAGGTCGGTGGCACCTGGCGGGAGAACACGTACCCCGGTTGCGCGTGTGACGTGCCCTCGCATCTGTACTCGTTCTCGTTCGAGCCGAACTCGGACTGGACCCGGATGTGGTCGGGTCAGGAGGAGATCTTCGACTATCTGCGCGGTCTGGCCGACAAGTACGACCTGCGGCGCAACATTCATTTCGGCCGCACGATGACAGGCGGGTACTGGGACGCCGAACGGCAACGGTGGCACGTCCACACCGAGTCGGGCGACGAGTACGTCGCCCAGTTCGTCGTGTCCGGGATCGGCGCCCTCCACATCCCGAACGTCCCGGATCTGCCCGGCGCCGACACGTTCGAGGGCACGGTGTTCCACTCGGCGGAGTGGAACCACGACTACGACCTGCGGGGCAAGAAGGTCGCGGTGATCGGCACGGGCGCCAGCGCCGTCCAGTTCGTTCCCGAGATCGTGGGCGACGTCGCCGAGTTGCAGTTGTATCAGCGGACGCCGCCCTGGGTGATACCGGGCTTGAACTTCGGCATTCCGCCGCAGGCGCGGCGCCTGTTCGGCCGGGTCCCGTTGGCCCGTCGAATGGTGCGTGCCGCGGTCTACTGGACCTACGAATCGCTCGCGCTCGGGTTCAACGGGCACTCCCGCCTGATGCGGCCGATCGAGAGCGCGGCACGGAAGAACCTGAACAGGACCGTCACCGATCTCGAACTGCGCCGGAAGCTGACCCCGTCCTATCGCATCGGTTGCAAGCGGATCCTGGGGTCGGACGTGTACTACCCGGCGCTGATCTCACCGAAGACGGTCGTGCTCACCGAGGGCATCGCGGAGGTGCGCCCGCACAGCATCGTCGCGGGCGACGGGGCGGAGCGGGTGGTGGACGCGATCATCTACGCCACCGGATTCCATGTCACCGACGGCTTCGACAATGTCGAGCTCACCGGGGTCGAGGGCCGGCGCCTCGCCGACGAATGGGAGGAGCACGGGATCCGCACCTACCTCGGTATCACCGTCGCGGGTTACCCCAACGCGTTCTTCCTCTTCGGACCCAACACCGGGCTCGGTCACAATTCGGTGGTCTTCATGATCGAGTCGCAGATTCGTTATGCACTGGAACTGATGGATCTCGTCGACCGGCGCGGCGCCGATTCCGCGGCCGTCCGGCCCGCGGTGCAGAGCCGCTTCAACACCGACATCCAACGGAAACTGGCGAAGGGGGTGTGGTCCACCGGCGGGTGCGTGAGCTGGTACCTGGACTCGCACGGCGTCAACCGCACCATCTGGCCGGGTTCGACCGTGCGCTACTGGCGCCGGACGCGGTCGGTCGAACCGGCGGACTTCGAGTTCACACTCGGCTGAACGGCGGGGGCGTCACTCCGTCGACGAGATGGCCTCCCCAGAGGTCCACCCCGGTGATCCGGGCGGTGGCCGTGCCTGCCGGGCTGGTGATCTGCAGTTCCGTGCCCGCGGACAGGTCGGCATCCGGGCCGAGGGCGTCCGTCAGGGTGCGGACGCGGCCGTGCCAGACGTACCGACCGCTGATGGGTTCGAAGTTTCCCGCCAACTGGACCTGCACGGTCACGGCGGGACGGTCGCCGACGACGACGTCGGCGGGGCCGCGGTAGCCCTCTTCTTCTTCATCGTGTTCGTTCACACAGGCAAGTTTACCTGTAACTGCTAGTTACACAAGAAACGGTCGGGCGCCTAGTCGGCCTCGGCCGCAGGCGGCAGCAACGGGTGCGGGATCGCGTTGAATCGCGCGGGCGAGCCGTTGACCGCAGCGATACCGGTGACGCCACCCCAGGTCATCATCGTGAGGTAGTTGATCAGATCCTCGACCGACATGGACCGGTTGGAGATCCACCAGTGCGTCGCCAACTGCACACCACCGACGATTCCGTACGCCCAGGGGACGGCGCCGCCGGAGTCCATCTCCATCTGCCGCAGCCGCTCGCCGAGAACGGTGGAGAGCACCTCCGCGATCATCCGTTCCGAGTCGGCGACCGTCTCGCGGCCGGGGCCGGAGCCGTTGGCCATGATGTACAGGTAGACGTCGGGATCCGACGCCACCGTCTCGACGTACGCCGTGATGGTGGCGCGGGTCAGCTCGAAGTCGTCGAGGTCGCCGCCGATGGCCTCGTAGATCCGCGGGGCGAGTGTGGTCTCCACGTAACGCGCCATGGTCGCGTTCGTCAGATCGCTCTTGTCTGCGAAATAGCGGTACAGCACCGTCTTGGAGACACCGATCTCGGATGCGATCTCGTCCATGCCGATGTCGCGTCCACGCAAGCGGATGGCGGCGATCGTTCCGTCGACGAGTTCTTCTCGGCGCGCGATCTTGTGCTCACGCCAGCGGCGCTTGCGCCCATCGGGCTTTGCCGCCTTGTCCAGCTTCGTCATCGACTCGGTCACCTGCTCAGGATCCTTCACGTCGTCGTTCGCCACTGAGTCTCTTCACATCCGTTTCGTGTCGCGATCTCCTGTCAGCTTAGTGCTCCGGTCTTGTCGCACGGCACAACGCCGTCTGTGCGGGCACGCGTCCAGCGGCTGGGCTGCCGCCTCCGCGCCGTCCTTGGGCACAATGGCGTCTGTGGATCAACTGAGCCTTTCCGCCTTCGACGACGACGCGAAGCGCCGCGATCTCCGCAAGATGAAGGCTGTCGCGACGGGCTTCCTCGTGTTCGCCACCGTGGTCTACCTCGTGTGCAGGTGGCAGGAATCGCGGGGCGCCGGGGCTTGGGTCGGCTACGTGCGGGCCGCGTCCGAGGCAGGAATGGTCGGTGCGCTGGCCGACTGGTTCGCGGTGACGGCCCTGTTCCGGCATCCGCTCGGATTGCCGATCCCGCACACCGCGATCATCAAGCGCAAGAAGGACCAGCTGGGGGCGAGCCTCGGCAACTTCGTCGGCCAGAACTTCCTCGCCCCCGAGGTGGTGTCCGCCAAGGTGGAGGCTGCGGAGATCCCGCTGCGGCTGGGCACGTGGATGGCGCAGCCCAAGCACGCCGCGCGCGTCGCTGCCGAGACGGCCACCATCCTGCGCGGCTTCGTCGAGATCCTGCGCGACGAGGACGTGCAGCAGATCATCGACAGCACCCTGGTGCGCAGGCTCGCCGAGCCCCAGTGGGGGCCGCCGATCGGGCGCGTCCTCGGCGAACTCCTGCGCGAGAACCGGCAGTTGCCGATCCTGGATCTGCTCGCCGAGCGGGCGCACCAGTGGGCGCTCGGGAGTCAGGAGACCATCGACCGGATCGTCAGCCGCGATTCGCCCGCCTGGTCGCCCAAGTTCGTCGACGTCATGCTCGGCGAGAAGATCCACCGGGAGCTCGTCGAATTCACCTGGAAGGTGCGATCCAACCCGGAGCACGAGGTGCGGCAGGCGGCCAACCGCTTCCTCGTCGACTTCGCCGACGACCTGCAGAACGATCCCGCGACCATGGAGAAGGCCGAGAAGATCAAGGCCGAGATCATGGGGCGCGAGGAGGTGACCGGCCTCGCCGCCGCGACGTGGACGGTCGCCAAGCGCCTGATCATGGAATCCGTCGACGACCCGAACAGCACGCTGCGCACGAAGGTCGCGGAGAACGTCGTGCGATTCGGTGAGCGGCTGCGCGACGACCACGAGCTGAGAACCAAGGTCGACGGGTGGGTGCTCGCCGGCACGCGCTACGTCGTCGTTCACTACACCGACGAGATCACCGCGATCATCTCCGACACCGTCGAGCGCTGGGACGCCGAGGAGGCGTCCAAGAAGATCGAATTGCAAGTGGGACGGGATCTCCAGTTCATCCGCATCAACGGCACGGTTGTCGGTTCGATCGCGGGCCTGCTGATCTACACGTTCTCGACGTTGCTGTTCGGGTGACATCTGCCTCGACGGAGGGTCCGCTAGCTGGGTGCTAGCAGAGTGCTTGCAATTGCTAGCACCCTGCTTTAGGCTTGGTTCTGCCCAGCAACACGGAGGACTGATGGCAAGCGACGATCGCGACGCAGCCGGTGCAGGAGATCTGGCAGCTCGCGTAGTCAGCAACGCCGCTCACGACATCGGAGGTTTCATTCGTGCCCAGCGCGAAGCGGCCCAGGTGTCGATGCGGCAGCTGGCGCAGCTGGCCGGTGTCAGTAATCCGTATCTGAGTCAGATCGAGCGTGGGTTGCGCAAGCCCTCGGCCGAGGTGCTTGGGCAGATAGCCAAGGGTCTCCGGGTGTCTTCGGAGGTCCTGTACGTCCAGGCGGGTTACCTCGAGCAGCGGCCACACGGTCCCCTCCGTGACGCTCTGCTCGCGGATACGGCCATTACCGAGCGGCAGAAGCAAGTGCTGCTCGAGATCTACGAGTCGTTCTGTCGTGAGAACGAATCGGCGGAAGCGGCCGAATCCCGGACGTCCGAGCTTCGGACAGAAGAACACCAGCGTTCTGATTCCCAGACGCCGGAACCAGAACCCCCCACCGTTGAACAGGAGAAAGCCGATGACTGACCAGAAGACCATCGACAGCGTCAAGACCTCGCTGTACGCGGCCGTAGGCGCCGGAGACGTCGTTGTGCAGGCCGTGGCCGACGTCGTCGCCCAGGTCCGCTCGCGCGCCGAGTCCACCCAGGGTGACGTCGAGGAGCGGGTCGGCGGCGCCAAGGAGCGCATCGCCGGACTCCAGGAAGAGGTCACCGAGGGTGTCGAAAACCTTCGCGACCGCCTCGCCGGACTGCCGTCCGAGCTGCCCGAGGAGCTTGCCGAGCTGCGGGAGAAGTTCACCGCCGACGAGCTGCGCAAGGTCGCCGAGGCCTACCTGAAGGTCGCATCCGACCTGTACACGTCTCTCGCGGAGCGCGGCGAGGACACCGTCGAGCGCATCCGCAAGCAGCCGGTCGTCGAGGAGGGCATCGGCCGCGCCGAGACTGCCTTCGGCGACGCCGTCGAGCTGACCGAGGAAGCTCTCGGCACCGTTGCACGCCAGACGCGCGCCGTCGGCGAGCAGGCCGCGAAGCTCGCGGGCCGCGCGTCGGGTCGCATCTCCGACACCGCCGAGGGGCTCGGCGAGGCCATCGCCGACGCCGGCGACGAGGCTGCCCTGAAGGTTCTCGACCTGGGCGACCAGGCCGAGGAGGCGTCGAAGGACGCTGCCGATCGCGTCACCGCCACCGCGGCCGACGTCCAAGCTCGTGCCGACAAGGCTGCCCCGGCCAAGCATGCCGCTCCCGCCAAGAAGGCTGCTCCGGCCAAGGCTGCGGCAACTCCGGCCCCGGCTCCGGCCAAGAAGGCCGCCGCTCCGGCCAAGAAGGCTGCTCCGGCCAAGAAGGCTTGATCCTTCACGCTTTTCGGCCCCCGCACGTTCGGTGCGGGGGCCGTTTGCGTGTCGACCTCGTAGGATGGGGCTGTGATTCAAGTTGACGGCGTCGTCTCGGTGATCTTGTTGGTGATTCGCATCGTCGCCCTGGGCGGCGCCGCGTACGCGCTGTTCCACGCGGCTCGCCAGCGCAAGGACGCGTTCACCGCCGTGGACAAGTTGAGCAAACCGATCTGGCTGAGCATTCTCGCCGTCGCGTTCCTCGTCCTCCTGCTGTTCCCCGCCGTGCAGTTGTTCGGCATCGTCGCGGTGGTCGCGGTGTGCGTCTATCTCGTGGACGTGCGCCCGCGCGTCGATGACGTGCAGCGCGGGCCTCGCTGGTAGTCGCTCCCACCCCATGAGCAAGTGACGGCGTGGCTCTCGTGCGCCCAAACGATGACAATGGACATTGTGACAATGCTATTGTGATGACACGGCTACCGAGGAGCTGACATGTCCGTCGTCCACCTGCGTGACTCAGCGAGCGATGCCCACCGGGCCGTGGGACTCGTCGGCGGTCCGTCCCGGCTGCTGCTCCGACGGGCGCGCACCGTCTGATGAAGGAATACCGGATCGACGACCTCGCACGCGAGGCGCGGGTGAGCGTGCGCAACGTGCGCGTCTACCAGGACCGCGGACTGCTTCCGCCGCCACGGAAGCAGGGGCGCACCGGGTGGTACAACGATTCGCACCTCGCCCGGCTGCACCTGATCGGCCGCATGCTCGATCGCGGCTACACGTTCGCCACCATCAGTGAACTCCTCACGGCTGCGCACTACGGACTCCAGGTCAAGGACGTTCTGGAGACCGACGACCCGGGCAGCCGATGGAAGAAGCGCAGGCGAGCGGCCCGTCTCACGATCGCCGAGCTGAAACGCATGTTCGGTGCGCAGACCACCGAGGCCAACATCGCCAAGGGCACCGAACTCGGTGTGCTCGTTCCCGCGGGGGACGACTACTCGGTGAACGATCCGCGACTGGTCGAGGCTGCGCAGGTCCTCGTCGACGCCGGCATCCCCCTCGAGGGCGTCCTCGAACAGACCGCGGCGATGCGACGAGACCTCTCGGACGTCGCCGCGCGGTTCGTCACCGTCGTCGCGGACCGTTACCTCGCCGCCGAGGGTGAGCCGCTCGAACTCGACGAGGCGAAGGTCTCGGAGATCGCGCGGCTCATCGACCAGATGCGTCCCCTCGCGCACGACGCCGTCCAGTCGCTGTTCGAAGAGGCGATGGAGGAGCAGATCTCCAAGGCCCTCGTGAGGGCGGCCCGGCAACTCGGTGAGACACCGGGTCCGGCGACGAGCACCGACACCAACAGAGCAAGTTAGACAGGACAGGGGTAGGAATGACCAGCAGTTCGCGCACCATCGCCTTCCGGGCACTCGCCGGCGCAGCCGGAGCGGGCGCCGTCGTCGCCGCGGCAGCGGCGATCCGCCGCACGCGCGCCACCCGCGGGTTGACGTTGTCGACCGAGGTGGCGCCGAACGAGCTGCTGCGCACCCCGAACCTGCGCCCGGACGTGACGGAGATCCTCACCGACGACGGAGCGACGCTGTACGTCCGCGCCTACGGTCCGGTGGACGGCGATCCCATTGTGCTGAGCCATGGCTGGACCTGTTCGACCGAGTACTGGTACCCGCAGGTGAACGCGCTGGCGGACGAGTACCGGGTCATCACCTACGACCAGCGTGGGCACGGCCGCAGCACGGTCGGTTCGCTCGCACTCGGCCCGGACGTCCTCGCCGACGACCTGTCTGAGGTGCTGAAGGCGACGGTGCGTGAAGACCAGAAGGCCGTGCTCGTGGGTCACAGCATGGGTGGCATGAGCATCATGGCGTGGGCAGGCCGGCACCCCGACGAGGTGAAGAAGTACGCGTCGGCGGTTCTGCTCGCCAGCACCGCCTGCGACCGGCTCATCGCCGAGACCACCGTCGTCCCGCTGCCGAATCGTTTTCCGCGAGTGCCGGTCCCGGTCGGCCGCGCCGTCCTGAGCACACCGGTGCCGTTGGTGTCGTCGCCGGTGATGACCCGCGCGCTCCAGTACGTGTCGATGTCGCCCAACGCCTCCCGCGCCGAAGTCCAGTTCTGCGAGAACATCGTCCGGGACTGCAAGCCGCGCATCCGCGGCGGCTGGGGTGCCGCGCTCAGCGGCCTCGACATCCACGAGGCTCTCGACAACCTCGACGTCCCGACCACGGTGCTCGTCGGCTCCATGGACCGACTGACCCCACCGGTCCACGCCCGCAAGCTCGCTCGCGTCCTGGACGAGGCGGGTCACCTCGAGCGGCTGATCGTCCTGCCCGGCGTCGGCCACATGAGCTCCGTCGAGAGCATCGACGAGTTCGACAAGGAGATCGTCCGGCTGCGCAATCTCTGATCCGACAGGTGCCCGCGTATTGGTCAGGCTCACACGCAATAGCGTGTGAGCCTGACCGATACGTCGGATTCTGTGTTCGCCGGGGCTAGCTGAACACCACCGTCTTACGGCCGTGCACGAGGACGCGGTCCTCGAGATGCCAGCGCAGGCCGCGGGACAGTACGAGCTTCTCGATGTCGCGACCCTGCCGGACCATGTCCGCGACCTCGTCGGCGTGGTCGACGCGGATCACGTCCTGCTCGATGATGGGGCCCGCGTCGAGTTCGGCCGTCACGTAGTGGCAGGTGGCGCCGATCAGCTTCACACCGCGGGCGAATGCCTGGTGGTAGGGGCGGGCGCCGACGAAGGACGGCAGGAAGCTGTGATGGATGTTGATCGCCCGGCCGGCCCAGTGCTCGCACAGTGCCGAGGGCAGCACCTGCATGAAACGCGCGAGCACCACGGCATCGGGGTCGTGGGCGTCGACCAGTTCACGCACCTGCTCGAACGCGGGCCCGCGTTCGGCGGGATCCTTCGGGAACGGCACGTGATGGAAGTCGATGCCGTGCTGTCGCGTGACGTTCTCGAGGTCGCGGTGGTTGCCGATCACCGCGCAGATGTCGGCGGGCAACTCGCCTCCGGCCGCACGGCCCAGCAGGTCGTGGAGGCAGTGCGCCTCCTTGCTCACGAGCAGCACCACCCGCTTGCGCTCACCGGTGTCGGACACGGTCCACTCGGTCTCGGGGCCCAGTTCGGCGGCGACGGCCGCGAAGCGTTCCCGGAGTTCCTCGATGGACATGTCGACGGACGACGCACGCACTGCCTGACGGGTGAAGAACCAGCCGGTGTCGGCGTCGGCGTGGTACGCCGCCTCGACGATCCAGCCGCCGACCTCGGCGAGGAACGTCGAGATCCGGGCGACGATGCCGGTGCGGTCGGGGCAGCCGAGAGAAAGAACGTACCGGTGGTCCTCGGTCGAAGCAGCGCTCATGGGCAACAGTCTTTCAGGTCGCGCTCCGGCCGTTCACCACGGCGGTGCCGACGAGGGTGCCGGCGTCGATGTCGTGTATCGCGCGTTCGGTGAGCAGCTGCAGGAGATCGAGACGAATCTGCTCGACGGTCCCGGCGTCGAACGGGGCGAGCGCGCGGCGGAAGTTCCCACCGAGGACGAGGTCCCAGGAGAACTCGGGGGTGGCGGGAATGATGTTGGACAGCTCCCGGACCTCGGTCGAGTGCGCGCCCAGCTCGCCGAGCCACTGGTGGAGCGCGTCCGGGGTGTCGATGCGTTCGAGGGGATCGAACGGCGACCCGGCTGGTTCGGGCTCGGGTTCCCGGTGCCGGGCGACGGCGTCCTGGAACGCGGCCGCGAAGTCGCGCAACGCGCCCCGCCGCCACACCGTGATCCCGACCTTGCCGCCCGGCCGGACGAGGCCCGCGAGCCGGGTGAACGCGGCGTCCATGTGGGGCAGGAAGAACACGCCGTACGAGCAGGCGAGAGCGTCGTAGCCCGCGTCCGGGACGGTGCTCGGCGGTTCCCAGGTGGTGGCGTCCGCGCAGACGAACTCGACGTTCTGCAGTCCTCGCTCCGACGCCTTCAGGCGCCCCTGCTCGAGGAGTTCGTCGGCCAGATCGACGCCGTGGACGAGGCCCGCCGGACCGACCGCGGTGGCCGCGGGGAGCGCCGAAGAGCCTGCGCCGCAACACACGTCGAGGACGGCGTCGCCGGGACGCAGTCCGAGCTGGAAGACGAGTGACTGCCCGGCAGGCGTCCACACGGCCGTCGTCAGCCGGTCGAACTCCAGCCGCGCCTCGTCGAAGATCGATCCCGGATCACTCATACGGCGATGCTAGGCCGTGCCGCGAGCCCCGGAAGGCATTGTGCGAAGCTCACAGGTATGTCCGACGTTGCACTGACCCGCTCCCAGGTGGCCGACCTCGTCGACCACACGCTCCTCAGGCCCGAGGCCACCACCGACGACGTGAAGGCGCTGATCGACGAGGCGCGCTCGCTCGGCGTGCTCGCCGTCTGCGTGTCGCCGTCGATGCTGCCGATCAAGGCGCCGGGTCTGGTGACCGCCGCGGTGGTCGGGTTTCCCTCGGGCAAGCACCACTCGCTGGTCAAGGGGGCCGAGGCCCGGCTCGCCGTGGACCAGGGTGCGCAGGAGATCGACATGGTGATCGACATCGGTGCCGCCGTGGCCGGCGACTTCAACGCGGTGCTGGCCGACGTCCTCACCGTCCGCGAGGCCGTCGGCGACCGCACGGTCCTGAAGGTGATCCTCGAGACCGCGGCGCTCACCGACGAGGCGATCGTCGAATCGTGCCGGGCCGCCGAGCGGGCCGGCGCGAACTTCGTGAAGACGTCCACCGGATTCCATCCGGCCGGGGGAGCGACCGTGGAGGCGGTGCGGCTGATGGCGCAGACCGTCGGCGGTCGGATCGGCGTGAAGGCGAGCGGCGGGATCCGCACCGCACAGGCCGCCCTCGACATGATCGCGGCCGGTGCGACGCGGCTGGGACTGTCGGGAACCCGTGCCGTCCTGGACGGGCTGCCCGACTGACCCGGTGGTCGGTCAGACCAGGAGGCCGCAGCTGCTCTGCTGTTCTTGCTGCTGTTGCTGGGTGCCGGCGGCAGGCATCGTGTAGGCGCCGCCTTCGAGGGTGATCTCGATGGCGTCGTCGGTGACCTTCAACGACGTCGGCTGCATGCCCAGCGGGTAGGTCTGCAGACTCGACGTGAGGATCTGGACGACCCCGTCGACGAGATCGGTGGGAAGACCGAAACCGAGGACCTCCGCACCCACCGTCTCCACCTTGACGGTCCCGTTCACGACCTCCGGTTTGACGGTCAGATCCGCGAGCCCGGCCGGGCCGACGGAGAACCTCAACGTCCCGGCGTTCGAATCGGCGGTGACGCCGCTGATGAGCGAACCGAACGCCTGCTGCTGCAGCGTCGCGAGGATGCCCGCGGTGGACCAGGTGATGTCCGCGTCGGAACTGCCGATGGTGCCGCTGCTGTCCGCGGTGTTCTCGATCCGGATGTCGTTGACCTGGGCGTGCACCTGCATTCCCTGGGCGGGGCCGAACTTGGTGTCGTCGCTGTCGATGGTGATGTACGGGACGTTCTTGTCGACCGACTGGAGCAGGACCGGCTTCCAGCTCAGGCCCACGTCCACCTGCGAGCCGAGTTGGCTCTCGAACTGGTCTGCCATGCAGGTCTTCACTCTGTTGCGCACGAAGAGTTCGCCGCCGACGAGGACCACCACGAGCGCGGCGATGACGACAAGAGAGATGACGAGCACACGGTTACTTCGGGGTGCGGAGTTCGTTCGGGCTGCCATTACACGGATTCTTCCCGACAACTCTGAACAATTTCTGTGAATGCGCCCGCGGCGGGTCGCCGAGATCCGCAGAAATTGTGATACGTGCCACAATCGCCCAGTAATCTAGGGGAATGTCCGGATGGTTGGCTCCACGTCCCGGTGACCCGGAGCGCGAAGGTGTCGGTGAAGAACTGACACGCGTCGCGACGGCTCAGGCGGGTTTCTTCACCACTGCGCAAGTGCTGCGCCTCGGTTTCGCCTCCGACGAGATCGGCGAGCGCGTTGCCGACGGCTCGTGGGTCAAGATCGAGCGAGATCTGTTCCGCTTGAAGGATTGCCCGCACTCCGATCTCGAGGAATTCGCGAAGTGGTGCACCTGGTTCGGTGCCGCCGCCGCGGTCTCCCACCAGAGTGCCGCCGAACTTCACGGTCTCGGGCATCTGTACCCGCGGTTCATCCACCTCTCGACGGTGCTGTCGCCGCCTTCGCCGACGCAGCAGTTGGCGCTGCACCGGCGTTCGCTCCGCCCGGAGGACTGCGAGCAGGTCGGCCCCCTGCGCATCACCACGCCGCTGTGCACGGCACTCGACCTCGCCGCCAGCGGCATCTCGCAGGAACTGCTCGACGAGGTGGTCGCCGACGGCGTCGCGATCGGGCGACTGAATGCGCGCGCACTGCACGGGGAGTGCGGATCCCTGCCGGCGCAGGTGGCGCAGCGCGTCGAACACGCACTGGCCACCTGCACCTGACCGGTCACCGCCCCGGGATCAGAACGGCCACTCGCCGTTCCGGGTGCCCTCCAGGATCGGGATCATCGAGAATCCCGCGTCCGACAGTCCGCCGAACGTGTGGTGGTTCGCGGATCCCGTCGGTCCGTGTCCGTGTCGGTAGCCCGCCACGTTCCACGTGTACACGGGGACGTCGGCCGGGACGTGCCGGGTCGGATCGCCCCACGTCGCCTGCTCGTCGGTGACGATGACGACGCGATCGTGGTCGCGGTAGTGCTTCCGCACCGCCGACGCGGTGTCCGTGCCGCCCAGGTCGCCGAAACTGTCGACGACCCGCAGCACCGGCTGGTGCTTGAACGGCACGTACCGGCTGTCCGTGCCGAACTCGACCAGGTTGGCCCGTTCGGCACGCGCCGCCAGAACGGTGCCGAACACCGCGGCCGCGTCCGCCCGCGTCAGTTCCGACCGCGCCGAGACGCGGCTGTAGAACATCGATCCGGACCGGTCGACGAGCACCAGGGTGCGGCCGGGCAGCGACGGGACCGCGGACAGCGATGCCCCGAGCGCACGTTCGAGCGCATGCCCCCACCGCAGGCTCGGCGCGTTCCGGTAGGCCGCGAGGAACCGCATCGGCAGCTGCCGCGACTTCGCGACCTCGCCCGGATCGGCGATCCGGGCCGCCACCTGTTCGGCGACGTGGTCGGGAAGCCCGGCCTCGTCGAAGTTCCTCAGGTTGCGCAGAAGCGCCATGTACCCCATGGACGGGATCACCGCCTGCCATGCTGCGGCGTCCATCGGCCCCTGCAGCCAGCCGGCGAGCGACTCCCAGGTCATGCCGGCCGCCGACAGCCGCTCCGGGGTCCGGAGGACGGCACGCCGATCCTCCGGCGAGAGAGCCGCCAGCGCCGCTCGTTCCGTGAGCATCCGCAGGCCGGTGGGGATCGTGTTCTCGCGTCCCTGCCGCCGATCGATCGCGTGCCGGAACAGCTCGCCCTGCCATGTCGCCGACGGCGACGCATGGGTGAGCTCGAGGACGTCGCCGAAGCGGACGTCCCTGGCATCGGAATCCCACTTCAGCAGTGAGCGTTCCGAGTACAGGCGGACGGCGGCATCGGCGACCCCGCGCTTGACCGGCTTCGGGATCGAACGACCGTGGCGCGCAATCCAGTAGGCGAGGATCTCACCCGGCTCGTCGGCCCGCTCCAGCGCCGACGAGATGACGGCGCGGTTGCCGCCGTGCAGACCGGCGCCCAGCCGGGCCCGGACGAACTCGGCCGCGGCCACCCCGGACGCCGAACGCAGATGCGCGTCGCGGCGCAGCCACCCGATCAGGCGGGCGGTCCACTCCGGGTCCGACAGCGTGACCTCGTGGATGAGTTCGACGAACCGGTTGTCGCGGTCCGGAGCCGACTCGTAGAACGTGTGCTCACCCACCATGTTGGTGACCGCGAGGAGAAACAGCTCGCTCTTCGCGCCGCGGGCGTAGCCGCTGCCGCCCTCGAACGTGCGGCCGGTCGGTTGCGTTTCCGACGTGATGGGGCTCTGTACCTTGGTGCGGCGCAGCGTCTTCAGGTTGAACTTGCTCATGGGTTGTTCCTCCTTCCGGGAGGTGTCGGTGCTCGTGGGGTGCGCGCCACCCGAGGTCGAAGCGACGACGGGGTGCGGAGTCGAACCGCGTGCTTGCGCACTTCACCTGAGAAGTATCCGTCGTCTGCGCACCGGGTGGCGCGCACGCATGTCGTGCCGAGTTCGGAGTCGGCGGAGGCACGGACGCGCTCTACCGCTGAGCTACAGGGACCTGCGTCCCTGACCGGATTCGAACCGGCGACCACGCGATCCACAGTCGAAGTAGCCCTCGCCTGCGCACCGGCACAACGTGTTTCGTGAAGTGACTCTACGGGGCGCTTCGGGGGATGTCGCGTGAATTAATTCGTGCCGGAACCGGGCGCGACCACTTCCCACGGAACTGTGAGGATGTTGTCGCGGAGCCGGCGGCGCTGGGGTTGCACGGGAAGTCCCTGCGCGCGCAGCAGTTCGAGGGCGGCCCGCCACCGCACCCGCGGTCCGAACGAGCCGTGAGGCGCCGCAGTGGCCCACGCGCGGTCCGCTGCCGCGAGGAGGGCGTGGACCGGCTCACCCGGTACGTTGCGATGGATCAGCGCCTTGGGTAGCCGTTCGGCGATGTCCGACGGCTTCTCCACGGCGAACGGATCCCACGCCAGCGTCAGCGACAGCGGGCGGTGGGCGTCGAGCAGCACCCACGCGCAGCGGCGGCCCAGCTCGTCACATGTGCCGTCGACGATCAGCCCGCCCGGTGCGAGCCCGGACTGCATCCGCGACCAGGCCGGCCCGACGGCGTCCTCGGGATACTGCCGCAGCACGTTGAACGCGCGGACCAGGACGGGTCGCAGCCCGGAGAGCTCGAACCCGCCGCGGGCGAAACTCACTCCGTTCCTGCTCTCGACCACACGCTCGGGATCGATCTCGAGCCCCACCACCCGGCGGTCGCCGCGCACGGCGGTCAGCCGGTCGGCGAGCTCGAACGTGGTGTGCGGCCGGGCGCCGTACCCGAGGTCGACGACGAGCGGGTCGACGGACGCGTGCAGCGTCCGGCGCACCAGCGCGTCGTGGACGAGCCAGCGGTCGCTGCGTCGCAGCCGATTGATGCCTGTCGTACCCCGGGTGATGACACCGTGAGGCCGCTTCAGCGTCGCTGAAGTCATGGGAAATCCGTGCGGTGGTTGCTAGTGCTGCGACAACCACGTTTCGGTGATCTCCGCCTCGGCGCGGAAGAGGTCGATCAGGTTGACGAGCATCAGCTGCTCGAGCTTTCCGCCGATGAACGGCAGGTACACCTTGGCCTCGGACGAAGTGCGGAACGTGCAGCCGGTCTCGGTGGCGAACAGCTTCATGGTGCCCGTGAGGCTGCCCGGGCCCGCGGGGATCGAGGCTTCGTACGTGCCCGTGGTCGGCTCACCGAAGGGCGTGTACGACTCCTTGCGCGTGATGACCATGTCCTTCTTCATCACGGTCTGCGCGATCTCGGGGAGTTCCGACCGCGGCAGGATGTGGTGCAGGACGATGTCGATCCCGTCGTCGTTCACGTCGAAGTGCTCGATGTGGTTCTCGGAGTACTTCCGCATCTCCTCGATGCGCGCATCCCAGTAGTCACGGTTGGTGAACGCGTTGTACACCTCTTTCGGGGTGTGCTTGTAACGGGCTGAGTAGTCGATGCGGCGAGCCATGATCGCCAAGGTTACCGGCTGTGACGGAACACAAGGGACACCCGCCCCAGGTCAGGCCCCGAGCCACTGCTGCGTGAAGCCCTGCTCCTTCTCGATCAGGCGCAGGACCTCGTCCGCGATCGCGCTTTCGATCTTGCCGCCGATCAGCGGGATCCTCACGTCGGCCTTGCCTTCGACCTGCACCTTCGACCCGGAACCGGCAGCCGTCAGGGTCTGGGTCCCCGAGATCACCGCCGGCGCGCCCTGGACTTCGGCCGTGAACGTGCCCTCGGCGTGATCGCCGTCGAGCGTGCCCCACGTCTCCGTGCGCTTGATCACGAGATCGCCCGACCGGACCTTCGAGACGATGCTGGGCAGGTGCTCGGCGGGGATCGACTGCGACATGGCCACCGAGATGGTGCCCGGGCCGGTCGTGACCTCGTCCAGGGTTGCCCCCGGTCCTCCGACCCGGTCGAGACGGTCGCGCCAGTACTGCTCGGTGATCAGGCCCGCATGGACCTGGGCGACGGGAAACGTATAGGACGACGAATGCTCGATGCGGCGACTCACGATCCGCAGGCTACCGTTTGCGGTTGTGTGGGACGTGAGCATTGTCAGTCAACTCGTCGATTCGGGCGCATTCGTGTCCGAGAACCTCGAACTGTCGGGGATGACCACGCTGCGCGTGGGCGGGCCGGCGCGGATCGTGGCGGAGTGCCCGACCACGCAGGTCCTCGTCGACGTGGTGCGTCTCCTCGACGCCGCGCACATCCCGACTCTGATCCTCGCCGGCGGCTCCAATCTGGTGGTCGGCGACGACGGATTCGACGGTGTGGTCGTGCGTGTGTGCAACACCACCGTCGGTCTGGAGGAGGGATTCGTCACTGCCGAGGCGGGCGCCGAGTGGGATCAGGTGGTCGCGCAGACCGTCGCCGCCGAGCTGGGCGGGCTCGAATGCCTGTCGGGGATTCCCGGATCGACCGGGGCCACCCCGGTGCAGAACGTGGGCGCGTACGGCGTCGAGGTGGGGTCGATGCTGCGGCGGGTTCACCTCCTCGATCGACGCACCGGTGAGGCGCGCTGGGTCGAACCCGACGCCCTCGGCCTCGGTTACCGCACGAGCGTCCTCAAACACTCCGATGCCGCCCTGGTGCTGGCCGTGGAACTGACCGTGCATCCCGACGGGCTCGGCGAGCCGCTGCGCTACCGCGAACTGGTCTCCGCGCTGAACGCTGCCGAGGGCGACCGGTTGCCGTCGGCGCAGGTCCGCGACGCCGTGCTGGACCTGCGGCGGGGCAAGGGCATGGTGCTCGATCCCGAGGATTACGACACCTGGAGCGCGGGCTCCTTCTTCACCAACCCCGTCGTTGCGGACGGCGAGTTGGCGGGCGTCCTCGCCGCGATCGAGACCCGCCTCGGCGACGTCCTTGTTCCCCAGTACCCGGCCGACGGCGGAACCAAGTTGTCTGCGGGGTGGCTGATCGAGCGGGCCGGCTTCTCGAAGGGGTATCCCGGCGAGACCGCCGTCGCGCGGCTGTCAACCAAGCACACTCTCGCGTTGACCAATCGAGGTGCCGCGAAGAGCGAGGACCTGCTGGCATTGGCTCGCGACGTCCGGGACGGCGTCCAGGCGGCGTTCGGTGTCCGGCTCGAACCCGAACCCGTGACGGTGGGCTGCGCGATCTGAGACAGGTCCGTAGCGCAGGTAACCTGTTAGCTGTGCATGAACTGGGTTCTCGGACAAGTCGGTCGCGCGTCGCGTTGATCGCGACGGCGCTGATCGCGTTTCTCGTTTTGCTGACCGGATGCACGGTCGGCTCCGAGTCGGGAACCGCCACCGCGCCCCCCGAACCGGCGGTCGAGGTCACCCAGAATCCGGCGTCGGGCACCGAGGACGTCAATCCGGTGGCGCCGATCTCCGCGACCGCGTCGCAGGGCACGTTCACCGACATCTCCCTCGTCAACGCCGAGGGGCGTGCCGTGCAGGGTGTGCTGTCACCCGACCGGACCACGTTCACCGTCGGGGAGGCACTGGGTTACGGCGCCACGTACACGTGGACGGGCACGGCGCTCGGCACGGACGGCAAGTCCGTTGCCGTCGACGGCAGCTTCACCACGGTCGAGCCCGACGAGACCATCGGCGCCACACTCAACATCGGCGACGGTCAGGAAGTCGGCATCGCCGCCCCGATCATCGTCCAGTTCCACGAGTCCGTCGAGGACAAGGCGGCGGTCGAGAAGGCGATGACCGTCACGACCAACCCGCCGACACCGGGCTCGTGGGCGTGGCTGCCCGACGACAACGGGTCGCGCGCACATTGGCGTCCGCAGAACTACTGGGCGCCCGGCACCACCGTGAGCCTCGACGCCCGGCTGTACGGACTGGACTTCGGCGACGGCGCGTACGGCGCGGAGGATTTGTCGCTGAACTTCACCGTCGGGCGTAGCCAGATCGTGATCGCGAACGCGCCGAGCCACCGCATGCAGGTGGTGCGCGGCGGCGAGACCATCATGGACATCCCCGTCAGCTACGGCGAAGGCAACGAGGCCCGCAACGTCACCCGTAGCGGTATCCACATGGTGACCGAGAAGCACGAGGACTTCCTCATGTCCAACCCGCCGTTCTACGAGAACGTGCGCGAGCGCTGGGCGGTCCGTATCTCCAACAACGGTGAGTTCATCCACGCGAACCCCGAGACCATCGGCGTCCAGGGTTCGTCGAACGTCACCAACGGCTGCATCAACCTGTCCCTCGGGGACGCGCAGCAGTACTTCGGCACCGCGATGTACGGCGATCCCGTCGAGGTGACCGGGACGTCCATCGACCTCTCGGCCGCCGACGGCGACATCTACGACTGGGCCGTCAGCTGGCCCGAATGGCAGTCCATGTCGGCGCTCGCATAGGCGAGCGAACTTTCTTCACACCCGGTGGAACCGAAACCGGGCCGCCTGCGTCTACCTGAATGAGGACGCGTCAACGGCGCCGTGTTCTCGGGTCACACAACTGTGGGGAGTCGTCCGCTGTCGAGGGGTCGACGGACGACCCCGACAGTCCGTTTCGGTCGAAAGTCGTTGATCGGCAGGGGGCTGTGGGATGGGATGGATGTTGCTGGGGGTCGTGACGATCGTGGCGGGACTGTGGACCGTGGTCCTGGTGCTCGAACACCAGGACCGGCGGACCGCCGCGAACGCGCCTACGTCGTGCGGTGAAAACGCCCGGACGAAGCCTGATCTCGTGGCTTGACGACGATCTGGTCGATGTTCACGTGGGAGGGCCTCGAGGCGACGAACCCGACGACGTCCGCGACGTCCGCGGCGACGAGCGGGGTGATGCCCGCGTAGACCTTGTCGGCGCGCTCCTGGTCGCCTTCGAAACGCACCAGGGAGAACTCGGTTTCCACTGCGCCCGGTGCGATCTCGGTGAGACGGACCGGCTTGCCGAGCAGTTCTCCGCGCAGCGTGCGGTGCAGGACGCCCTCCGCGTGCTTGGCGGTCGTGTATCCGGAACCGTTGTCGTACGCCTCGAGCGCGGCCAGCGATGTGATGGTGACGATCAGACCGTCACCCGACTCGACCAACTTCGGCAACAGCGCCTTGGTGATCCGAAGGGTGCCCAGGACATTGGTCTCCCACATCCACCGCCAGTCGTCGAGATCGGCGTCGGCGACGGTGGCCAGTCCCTTGGCGCCGCCCGCATTGTTCACGAGCACGTCGACCCTCGGCAGTACCGCGCTGAACGCGTCCACGGAATCCTGGTCCGTGACGTCGAGTTCGAGCGCGGTACCGCCGATGTCTTCGGCGATCTTCTCCAGACGATCCAGTCGCCGGGCCCCGATGACCACATGAAATCCCTGCGAGGCCAGGGTGCGGGCGGTGGCTTCTCCGATTCCGGAGCTCGCCCCGGTGACGACGGCGATGCGGGTGTCAGGTGAAAAGGTCATGCCGACATGTTAGGGCTCGTCGATGACGGAGTAGCCACTCGCGTCGCCGGCGACGCTGCGGCTGCGCTCGCCCCGGATGTCGACGGGGACGTCACCGGCCAGGGTGATGCGGTTGAGGCGCCGGTACTGATCGTCGTAGTCGGCAACGGCGTAGTGCTGAGTGGCACGGTTGTCCCAGATCGCGACATCGCCCGACTGCCAGTTCCACCGGGTCGTGAACTCGAGCGAGATCGCGTGATCCTGCAGAACCCGGAAGAGTGCCTGCGACTGGGTGCTGCTCAGGCCGACCAGGCTCTTGACGAAGCGACCGAGCAGCAGTGTGCGCTCGCCGGTCTCGGGGTGCACCCGCACCACGGGGTGCTCCGTCTCGAAGTAGGTGGACTGGAACTCGGCGCGGTACTCCTTCGCCTTGTCGTCCTGCGCGCGTTCCGCGCTGGTCGCCGCGTAGTCGTAGACGTTGGTGTGCGTCGCCCACAGGTTGTCGGCGAGGACCTTCAGCGGCTCGGGCAGCGCGTTGTACGCGGCGACACCCGACGCCCAGGTGGTGGATCCGCCGTACGTGGGGAGTTGTACGGCGCGCAGGATCGACGCCTTCGGGATGCGATCGACGAACGTGACGTCGGTGTGCCAGCTGTTGGCCTTGCCGTAGTCGGAGTCGATGGGCAGCACTTTGGTGCCGCGCGACGTGACGGTCGGATGCGCCGTGGTGGGGGAGCCGAGAAGCTCCGCGAATTCGTACTGCGAGTCGTCGGTCAGATGTTCCTGGCCGCGGAAGAAGATCACCTTGTGCTCGAGCAGGGCCTGGCGGATGAGCGACACGGTGGCGGGGTCGAGGTTGCCGCCGAGCCGGACGCCGTCGATCCGGGCGCCGATGTGGGCACCGAGCTTGACGACGCTCGCCGCGTTCTGGGAACCCTCGGCGTCTGTCACGTGCTCGGGCGCGAAATCGATGGACATGGTGAGCCTTTCGGATACCGGAGACGGTGTGGAGTCCCGTAACCGAACCACCGGTGGGTGTGTCGCAGGAAGGATTTGCGTCACCCTGATCGCAAGGGGCGGGCGCTACGCGGCGGCGCGAACCTTCCGCGTGATCGCGACGACGCAGAGCAGGCTGAGCAGCGTGACCGCAGTGAGGTACAGGGAGATCGGTGCCGACGAACCCCAGTTCGCGTACAGCGCGGCGGCCACTGTCGGGGCGAGCCCGCCGCCGAGAACCGATCCGATCTGATAGCCGAGCGACGCACCGCTGTACCGGACCTCGGCACTGAACAGTTCGGTGAACAGAGCCGCGATCACCGGGGGGTTCCGGAGGTCGATCAGCGGGAACAGCGCGGCCGCCCAGACGGTCAGCCCCACCGAGCCCGTGACGAGGAGCACGAGCGTCTTGCTCATGCCCAGGACCTTCGTCGAATAGGACAGCAGGTACGCCATGAAGATGTAACCGACCGTGTTGATGCCGATGAACGCACCCGCGGCCAGCAGCACTTCGCGCAGGTTCTCCCGCAGGACGGTGACGATCGGCAATCGTTGATCGCGGTGCGTGCTCTCGACCTTCTCGAAGTCGGGGCTCTCGGAGATGGTGAACCGGATGACGAGACCCATCGGCACCATCACCGCACTGGCCAGGAACGGGACCCGCCAGCCCCAGGACAGGAACGCTTCTTCGCTGACGGAGAACGTCGCGAACGCGGCCAGCGTCCCCGCGATCGAGGAGAAGGACGGGAAGAACAACGGGCCGAACACGATTGCCGCGGCCATGCCGTAGATGACGTAGTCGTACCACTCGATGGCGGTCCCGATGAGACTGGCGCCCGGCCACCTTCAGCGGCCGGACGGTCGCCCGGGGTGTCACGGAGTTCTGGGTGGAGGTCACGTCGATTTCCTTCGAGGGTGCGAATGGAGGTTCGGTCACGATGGCGATCTCGGCCGTCTGATCAGCGACATCTCGGAGGTGCTCACATCGATACATCTCGCTCCTAAAACTGTACGTTCGGTTGGTATTTCGGCGTAGTGCGTCGTGAAACACTCTTGCCGTCAAGAGTGGCGATGCCCTCCGATGTGCGCCGGCAGGCGCCACTCGCAGTGGCGGGAACTGGGGTAAGTGGCGCGGCGCGGAGGCACCCGCCGACGCGCCCTCCGATTGGTGAAACCGACCGAAGCTGCTACTTTCGTGTCATGTCTTCAGGCCAGTCGACCGCTCCGCGGGTCACCTATGTGACTTCCGCGCTGGGCTCGCGGCTGCCCTTGGCGCGGGAACTGTGTTGTCGCTGTCTCAGCATCTGCAGCTAATTCGCGCAGTCTTCTCCTGATCGATCGTCCTCGGTCGTCCCACTCTCGGCCCGGGACGGATGCAGCGTTCGGACGAAGGTGCGCACCGCCTCCGCATGCAAGGACTGCCACGTGTCTACCCCCACTCTTTCCAGCCCCACCCGGACCGGCTCCGCATCTCGATTCCAGCGGCCCGTGTCCCGTCCCCGTCTCCACATCGTTCCCCCCGAGCTGCGGATCAGCGACGGCCCGGCCGCCGGTGTTCTGCGGGTGGCCCGGTCTCGCGGCCCGTTGTCGCGGGACGTCGCCGCGAAGGCAACCGGCCTGAGCATCGCCACCGTCAACCGTCAGGTGTCGGCGCTCCTCGACCTCGGGCTGCTGCGCGAGCGCGGCGACCTCACGCCGTCCGGCGCGATCGGTCGTCCGCGGGTTCCGTTCGAGGTCAACCACGAGCCCTACCTGACGGTGGGCATTCACATCGGCGCGGTCGTGACCAGCATCATCGCCAGTGATCTGCGCGGGAAGGTCCTCGGCGCGGTCGAGGTGCCCACCCCGCAGGGCGCGTCCGCCGACGCACTCGCCGGCATTGCACGCAGCGCGCGGGCCTTCGCTTCCCGCTGGCACCGGCGTCGCCCGCTGTGGGCGGGTGTCGCACTCGGCGGTCGGGTCGATCCGCAGACCGGTGTCGTCGACCACCCCCGGCTGGGATGGAAGTCCGCTCAGGTCGGCGCCATCATCGCGACTGGACTCGGGTTGCCCGTCTCCGTCGCGGCGCACGTCGAGGCGATGGCCGCGTCCGAGCTGCTGCTGAGCCCGGACAGCGAAGACGGTGTCGCGCAAGGCGAAACGGGCCTGTACTTCTACGCCCGTGAGACGGCCGGCATCGCGATCACCATCGACGGCCGCGTTCACACGCCGTCGAGCGGTCCCGGTTCGATCGCGCACCTGCCGACGGGCTCGTCGGCGCAGTGCTCGTGCGGTTCACGCGGGTGCCTCGAGGCGACGATCAGTGATCGCGCGGTCATTTCCGCCGCCCTCGATGCGGGCATCCTCCCGGCGTCGAACCAGCGGCCGACGATGAGTGCCCTCTACAAGGCCGCGTCCTCGGGTTCCGTTCCCGCGCACGCGCTTCTGGTGGTACGTGCTCAGGTGCTCGGGAAGACGGTCGCCATGCTGCGGGACCTGTTCAACCCGGATCGGGTGATCCTCGGAGGCCAGGCGTTCACCGAGTACCCGGCCGGGATCCCGCACGTCGCGGAGGCCTTCGCGCAGGCATCGTCGCTGGAGCGCAGGGACATTCGCATCTCCGGATTCGGCAACCGGGTGCAGGAGTACGCCTCGACGGTGGTGTCGCTGAGCACCATCTACTCCGATCCGGTCGGAGCGATGCGCCGGACGTCGATCTAGCGTCACAGCGATTCGTCAGCCGCACAGGCAATTGCCTGTGCGGCTGACGAATTCGTATGCTTCTTCCCCGGGTGCTTGCTCCCCGGTGCGTCTCAGAGTTTGCGCAGCCCGTCGAGGACGCGCTCCATCAGTTTCCGGTCCGGCCCGGTGGACCCGGCGGTCTCGTTCACGGTGACCGCCCCGGCTGCCGCGAGGTCGCCGAGGAGTACGCGCGCGACGCCGAGCGGGATCGACGCGAGCGACGCGATCTCGGCCACCGACCGCGGTTCGGAGCACAGCGCGAAGACGCGGCGCAGTTCGTCCGGTGCAAGCATCCCGTCCACGACGGTGTCGCCGTCCGGGCGGGCGACGATGAGCGCCTCCAGTGGCAGATCGACCCCGGACTCGGTCCGCCCGCCCGTGAGGATGAACGGCCGGACGATGGAGACGGTGTCCTCGGGCGCCACCCACTCGGTGGGCTCGGCGGCAGGACTGTCGACGGACTCGGGAGTCTGATCGGCGTGTTCGGAAACGGGTTCCACCTGCTCGGGAGCGGCCTCGGCGCGGCCGGGCTCCACCCACTCGGCCGGCTGCGGCGGGCTCGGGTCCTGCTCTTTCCTGGCGCTGCGGCGCCGGCCGGCTGATCCGAAGCGCGCCCCTGTCGCGCCGATCGACGGCCAGTTCTCGTCGCTCACAGTCATCGGTTGGGACCCTTCTCGCACTACCCCACCCACTCCATGGTCCCAAACTCGCGTTTCGGGTGAATGCACCGGTCCCTGTGATTCCGGCTACAGGGTGCGCGCGAGCGTTAGATTTGCTGCGTGACCCACTGGCGGCAGAACTCGGATCCGTTCCTCGCTCCCGATCTCGGCCGGTCCGCGCTGCTCGTCGTCGACACACAGGTGGACTTCGTCGACGGCGGGACCGCCCCGATTCCCGGCACCTCCGCGGTGCTGCCCGCGATCGCGCGTCTCGTGGACGCCTACCGGGAGGCCTCGGCGCCGATCGTGCACGTCGTCCGGTTGTACGAGGGCGACGACGTCGACCTGTGCCGGCGCCGCGTGATCGCGGCCGGACTCGACATCGTCAGACCGGGCACCGCCGGCTCCCAGGTGGCGCCGGAGCTGGGGGTGCCACCGCTCGACCCCGAGTCGCTCCTCGGCGGCGGCCTCCAGTCCGTCTCGCCCACCGAGCACATCCTGTTCAAACCCCGGTGGAGTTCGTTCTACCGCACCGAACTCGACGGCCGCCTGCGCCAGTGGAGGGTTGACACCGTGGTGATCGCGGGATGCAACTATCCCAACTGCCCGCGCGCCACGATCTTCGACGCCAGCGAACGCGATTACAAGGTGCTCGTCGCCGCCGATGCGATCTCGGGCGTCGATGCGCGCCACCTGGAGGAGGCCGGGCGAATAGGGGTTCTCCACGCGGAGACCGACGAGATCGTCGAGGCGTTGCAGCCACCCGAGCTCGAGGTGATCAGCTGAGCGGCGGCGCCGAGGTCGCGTCCGGTGGCGCACCCCGCCTGCGCAGCTCCGCGCGCGCCCGCTCGATGCCGCCGTGCTCCAACGCGGCGAGTGGTGACTCGTCGGCCCAGACGAGCTCACCGCGACGGCGGACCGTGACACTCATCGAGCCCGCGAGGTGCTCGAGGGCGCCGGGGATGTTGCGACGCTCGGTGGGGAGCGGAACCGGCAGCACGTGCGCCGCGCTCAGCGGGGAGCCGCCCTCGATCTCGACGCTCCACGTGCGACCGCGGCCCCGCAGCGACCACCGATCGTCCGTGACATGCGCCCGGACGGGGGAGGTGACCGGGTTGCCGAGGCGGAACACCGTGCCGTCGGGCAGCGCGACGACGACGGCCGTGACCTCGGTGCGCAGCCCGCCCGCGGTGATTTCGCCGCCGGCGAACGCGACGCACGCCTGCCGGTCGGCGAAACCCTGAGCCTGGCCCCACCACCAGGAGTGGGGGAATCCGCCCTTGCCCCAATTCTTTTCGCCGTAGACCTGGGCGCCGTCGAGGTCTATCTCGGTGCCGCCCAGCACGGCCGTTCCCTCGGCGCGTCCGCCGAGCAGCCACGGGTGCCAGTACTGGTTCAGCGCGGGCACGGTCTGGAACACACTCGATCCGCCGAGCCTGCGCCGCGGCCACGGGACCTGGGCGCAGACCCGGACGTCGAGGCGGGCGTCCGGCCCGAGGTCCACCCGCACACGGTCGACGGACCCGCGGAAAGCGTCGCCCGCGAACGCGCCGAGTCCGGCAGGGTTGGCGTAGCCCTCCGGATGCGCGGCGGTCCGCAGGAACCGGGTGGGGTGACCGGCGAGACCGAGCGTCGCCCAGTGCCCGTCCGCGGCCCGGTTGATTCCCGCCAGCGCGATGACGACCTGTCCCGTCGCGGGCTGGGTGAACCGCCAGAAATAGCCTTCCATCGCGACGTCGTGTGCGGCGAGCACGTTGCCGAACGGCAGATCCGCTCCCGTGGCGCGGTATGCCCGCAGCAGACGCGGCATGGGTCAGCTTCCCGGCTGGGGGTGCAGCACCGCCTGCGACTGCGTCACCTGCGCCACGAGTCGATCCTCGCCGTCCCGCAGTTCGGTGACGACGGCGACCGTGGTTCGTCCGGCGTGCAGCGGCCGCGCCGTCGCGGTGACGGTGCCCTTGCGGACGCCGCGGGTGAACACCGTGCTCGAACTCGTGGTCGACGTGGATGCTCCCGCCGGAAGATTGAGAAACGCGCAGACCGCTCCGACACTGTCGGCGAGCGTCATCAGCGCCCCGCCGTGCATGCCGTTTCCCGCGGTCGTGCGGTGCTGTTCCCACTCGAGGTGCCCGACGACCTCTTCGGGCGCGGCCTTCGTGAGGCGGACCCCGGTATGTACGGCGAACGGCATGGTCGCGACGAGATCAGCGGGATGCATACCCGTGGATGCTAGGCGCGGAACCGAACCCGCGCAGGCGGTTCGCGGGGATACCCGCGCCGGTCGATCAGAGGGGCAGCGAAGACTCCGCGAGCCCGGCCGGTGCCCCGCGACGGCGGAACCACTCCTGACCGAACGCCGCCCGCAACTGATCCTCGGGCATCTGCAGGAATGGGCCGAAATCCCCGATCTGGGTGGCGTGCGCGTGCATCGCGGCCCGTTTGGCGTCCATGGCCGAGGTGACGTCCACGACCGTGGTGATCTCGGAGTCCGGCAGACCGAACGTGTCGAGGTCCGGTGGCTGGGCGTTCTCGGACCACTCCGGATTGGCGGCCATGAGCCGCCGGATGTGGTCGCGGCTCACGGCCGCCTCGTAGACGTGTGGCACACCGGCCAGTTCGGCGGCCCGGATGCCCACGTGATGCACCTGGACATGATCGGGATGACCGTAGCCACCGTTGGGGTCGTAAATGGTGACCACGTCGGCGGATTCCTCGACGAGGATCGCGGCCAGCCGGGCAGCGGCCTCCTCGACGTCGACGTTGCAGAACGCGGCGGGGTTCTCGTTCTCCGGCGTTCCCGCCATCCCGGAATCCGCGTAGTGCAGCAACACCACACGCTGGGCGCCGAGCAGCGACGTCGACTCCTCCAGCTCGCGGCGCCGACGCTCGGCGAGTGATTCGCCGTCGGTCAGGATCCCGTCTGGGGCCTCGCCGAGCGCCCCGTCCGTCGCGGTGACCACGACGACGCGATGACCGGCGTCGGCGGCCTGGCGCATCACGCCACCCGTGGTGAACACTTCGTCGTCGGGATGGGCGTGGAAACACACCAGGACACTCATGAGCGCAATACTTGCACGTGCTGGAAGTCGCGGCCACGATCTGTGAGGCTCGACGCGTGCTCGGTACCTATCGTCAGATCTTCGCCGCCCCCGGCTCCGCAGCGTTCTCCGCCGCAGGATTCGTTGCGCGGGTACCGATCGCCATGGTCGGCATCGGCATCGTCACGATGCTGTCCGAACTGCGCGGCGACTACGCACTGGCCGGTGCTCTCGCCGCGGTGTTCGCGCTGACCTACGCGTTCATCACCCCGGTCGTGTCCCGGGCGGTGGACCGGTACGGGCAGTCCCGTGTCCTTCCCGTCGCGTCGGGGATCAGCGCGACGTCCATCGCCGCGATGCTGTTGTGCGTCCGGTTCGGGACGCCCGACTGGGTGCTGTTCGTGTGGGCAGTTCCCGCCGGCTGCATGCCCACGATCGGTGCGATGGTGCGCGCCCGCTGGACCGAGCTGTACCGCGGCACGCCACTGCTGCGGACGGCGTTCGCGTTCGAGGCGGTGGTGGACGAGCTGTGCTTCATCGCGGGACCGGTGGTCTCCGTCGGATTGTCCGTCACGGTGTTCCCCGAGGCGGGACCGCTCGCGGGTCTCGCCCTGCTGGTGGTCGGCACGCTCGCGCTCGTCGCTCAGCGCGGCACCGAGCCCCCCGTGCATGCAGCAACGCACGACGGCCGCCCGTCCGTCGTCCGGACGCCCGCCGTGTGGATTCTCGTGGCGGTGATGGTGTCGATGGGCACGATCTTCGGTGTCATCGACGTCGGTGCCATCGCCTTCACCCGAAGCCACGACGCACCCGCCTCCGCCACCGTGGTGCTGGCCCTGTTCGCGGCCGGTTCCGCTGTGGCGGGCATCGTGTTCGGCGCGATCCGGGTGTCGGCGTCGCTCCGGAAACAGCTGATGGTCGCGGTCCTCGCGGTGGCAGTGCTGACGGTTCCACTCCTTCTGGCGGACAGCATTCCGGCGCTCGCCGTCGCCTACGCGGTAGCGGGGATGACGGTGGCGCCGATCATGATCGTCACGACCGGTCTCGTCGAGCAGATCGTGCCCGCGGCCGCGCTGACCGAGGGCATCACCTGGATCGTCACCGGGCTGGGTGTCGGCGTCGCCGTGGGATCGGCACTCGCGGGCCGGATGATCGACGAATTCGGCACGACGGCGGGTTACGCGGTGGCGGCGGTCGCCGCGCTGCTGGCCTCTATGGTGACCCCATGGCTATTCGTGAAACAGTCGGCGTCGACGGAACGCCCCTCGTCTACTCGGTGACCGGTGACCCCGACGCGCGGGCCCTGGTGCTTCTGCACGGTTGGGCGCAGTCCTCGAAGTGCTGGGGCCCCGGGGTGCTCGACGAACTCGCGGCCCGCTACCGCGTCATCGCCGTCGACCTTCGCGGACACGGCTACTCGGGTGCGCCCGACACCGGCTACGCCGACTCCGCGATCTGGGCCGGGGACGTCGACGCGGTACTCACGGCCGAAGGTGTCACGTCCGGCGCCGTGCTTCTCGGCTGGTCCTACGGCGGCCTCGTGATCTGCGACTACCTGGCGTCGCACGGCACGTCCGCCGTCGAAGGTGTGGTCCTCGTCGGAGCCATCACCAGCATCGGTCGCGGGGAGGCAGGCGGCAAGGTCGGTGCCGCGATGCGCGCGGCGATCCCCGGCGCGATGTCCGAGGAACCGCGCGAGGCGATCCGCGCGCTGGGCGCATTCGGCAACGCGCTCACCGGACCGCCGGAAGGCAAGGGCGCACAGTCGCAGGCGCTGTTCGGGGCCAGCCTCACCACCCCGCCCCGGGTGCGGGCCGCCCTCTTCAACCGGTCCGCGAGCCACGACGACCTGCTCCGGTCCCTCGACGTGCCGGTGCTCGTCCTGCACGGCACCGAGGACTCCGTCGTCGACGTCTCGGCTGGTAGGCACGCTGCAGAACTGATCCCGCAGGCGCGGGCGTCGTTCTGGGAAGGCTGCGATCACGGACCGTTCGTGGAGGATCCCGAGAGGTTCGTGAAGGAGGTCGGCGAGTTCGTCGACAACCTCGGTTAAAGGGGCCGATCGGTGAGGGAGCACTATGGAGTGGTGACGCCCATGCACAACTCGCGCCCCCGCAGGGTGGCCGTCCTCTCGGTCCACACCTCACCACTGGCGCAGCCCGGTACCGGCGATGCGGGCGGAATGAACGTCTACGTGCTGCAGTCCGCCATCCAAATGGCGCGTCGCGGCGTCGAGGTGGAGATCTTCACCCGGGCCACGTCGTCCGCCGACGCACCGGTCCAGGAAGCGGCGCCGGGGGTCCTCGTCCGGAACGTCGTAGCGGGCCCGTTCGAGGGGCTGGACAAGCAGGATCTGCCCACCCAGCTCTGCGCGTTCGTCGCCGGGGTGCTCCGCGAGGAGGCCCGCCACGAACCGGGCTACTACAACCTGGTGCACTCGCACTACTGGTTGTCGGGGCAGGTCGGCTGGCTCGCCCGCGACCGTTGGGGTGTGCCGCTCGTGCACACCGCGCACACGCTCGCCGCGGTCAAGAATCTGTCGCTGGCCGACGGTGACACTCCCGAACCGGCCGCCCGCCAGATCGGCGAGCAGCAGGTGGTGGCCGAGTCCGACCGGCTCGTGGCCAACACCACCGAGGAATCCGATCAGCTGGTCCGCCATTACGGCGCCGACCCGAACCGGATCGACGTGGTGGCGCCCGGCGCAGATCTGACGCGGTACCGGCCGGGCGACCGGGCCGCCGCCCGGGCGAAGCTGGGGCTCGACCCGCGCGAGACCGTCGTGACGTTCGTCGGACGCATCCAGCCGCTCAAGGCGCCCGACGTCCTGCTCCGTGCCGCCGCCGAACTGATCGCCCGAGATCCCGAATCGACACTGCGGGTGCTCGTGGTCGGCGGTCCGTCCGGTTCCGGGCTGGCCCGGCCGGACGCGTTGATCGAACTCGCGTCCTCGCTCGGCATCGCCGCGCGGGTGACGTTCCTCCCGCCGCAGGCGCCCGATCGGCTCGTCGACGTGTACCGGGCTTCGGATATCGTTGCGGTGCCGAGTTATTCGGAGTCGTTCGGGCTGGTGGCCATCGAGGCGCAGGCCTGTGGCACGCCGGTGATCGCCGCGAACGTGGGCGGTCTCGGCGTCGCCGTCCGGAACGGCGAGACCGGGCTTCTCGTGGACGGGCACCGCACCGAGGACTGGGCGACGGCGTTGCGGTCGCTGGTCTCCGAGCCCGGCAGGCTCGCCGCGCTGGCCGCCGAGGCGCCACGTCACGCGGAGAATTTCTCCTGGGAACACACCGCCGACGGACTCCTCGAGAGTTATCGGATGGCGACCGTCAACTACAACTACGGACACGGCCCCAGCGAATTCTCACCGCGTCGCGGACGCGGACTGTGGAAGCTGCGCAGGGCCGGGGGAGTGCGCGCATGAGCGACCTGGCCGACGTGATCGAGTCCGCCCTGACCGAACGTGAGATGGACTTCACGAGGAAGGACTCGACGCACTTCATCGTCGAGTTGCCCGGCGAGCGCAAGCTCAAGACCACCACGCTCCTGACCGTCGGCAAGCACGGTCTGCGCGTCGAAGCGTTCGTCTGCCGCAAGCCCGACGAGAACTTCGAAGGGGTCTACAAGTACCTGCTGCGGCGCAATCGCCGGCTGTACTCGGTGGCGTACACGATCGACAAGATCGGCGACATCTACCTGGTCGGCCAGATCGCCGAGCACGCGGTGACCGCGGACGAACTGGACCGGATTCTCGGGCAGGTGCTCGAGGCGGCCGACGGCGACTTCAACACTCTCCTCGAACTCGGTTTTGCCGGTTCCATCAAGCGCGAGTGGGAGTGGCGCGTCTCACGCGGGGAGTCGCTGGCGAACCTGAAACCGTTCGAACATCTCATCGAGGACTCGCAGCCCTGAGTGCTGTCGACCGCCCGCGGACCGGAAATACGCACGGGTAGAGTTGCGGCGAGCTTGTGACTGTTGTCACAGGTTAGGTACATGTGTCTGATGTTCACAGAAACTTGTACCGACAACTGCTGCTGCAACACTTCGAGGGAGAGGCCCCAGTGAGCTTCAAGAGCCCGTTTCCGGACGTCGAGATTCCGAACCTCAGTGTCTACGATTTCCTTTTCGGTCAGGTCGACCCGGCCGATGGGGACCGGCCCGCGCTGATCGACGGTGCCTCCGGCGCGGTCACCACCTACCAGTCGCTCATCGCCCAGATCAACGGGGTCGCGGGGGCGTTGGCCGCGCGCGGTCTCGCCGTCGGCGAGGTGGTGGGTCTGCATTCGCCGAACGTTCCCGCGTTCGCGTCGGTGTTCCACGGGATCCTGCGGGCCGGTGGCGTCGCGACCACCATCAACGCCCTCTACACCGCGGAGGACATCGCCAAGCAGCTCACCGACTCGAAGGCGAAGTTTCTGTTCACCGTCTCCCCACTGCTGCCGCAGGCCAAGGATGCCGCGGCCCGCGTCGGGATCCCGGTAGAGAACGTGATCGTCCTCGACGGCGCCGACGGGCACCCGTCGCTGAAAGATCTGCTGGCCGACGGCGCCCCCGCCCCGGAGGTGTCGTTCGATCCGGCGACCCAGCTGGCGGTGCTGCCGTACTCGTCCGGGACCACCGGCCGGCCCAAGGGGGTGATGCTCACGCACCGCAACCTGGTGGCGAATGTGTGTCAGATCAACCCGCGGATGGGCATCGGTGCCGACGACAAACTGCTCGCGGTGCTGCCGTTCTTCCACATCTACGGGATGACGGTGTTGCTGAACGCGGCCCTGTACAACCGGGCGAGCTTGGTGACGATGCCGAAGTTCGACCTGGTCGAATTCCTGAAGATCGTGTCCGGGCAGAAGTGCACGTATGTGTTCATCGCCCCGCCGGTCGCGGTGGCGTTGGCCAAGCATCCGCTGGTCGACGATTACGACCTGTCGAGCGTGCATTCGATCTTCTCCGGCGCCGCCCCGCTGGATCAGGAGCTGGGCAAGGCCGTCGCGAACCGGCTCGGGTGCCGGGTGCGGCAGGGCTACGGGATGTCGGAGATGAGCCCGGTCTCGCACGCGATCCCGTTCGACCGTGACGACATCGCCCTGGACTCGGTGGGTCCGTCGATCGCGAACATGGAGTGCAAGCTGGTCGACCCGGCCACCGGGGAGGAGGTCGCCTACCCGGCGGAGGGTGTCAGTGAGCCGGGTGAGTTGTGGTGCAAGGGCCCGAACATCATGGCCGGGTACCTCGGCAACGACGAGGCCACCGCGGAGACCCTGGATGCGGACGGGTACCTGCACACCGGCGACATCGCGACCGTCGACTCCGAGGGGGTGGTGACGATCGTGGACCGGATGAAGGAGCTCATCAAGTACAAGGGTTACCAGGTGCCGCCCGCCGAACTGGAGGCGTTGCTGTTGACGCACCCGCAGATCGCCGACGCCGCCGTCATCGGGGTTCTCGACGACGAGGGCGAGGAGGTGCCGAAGGCGTTCGTCGTCCGCCAGCAGGGCGCCGACCTGGACGAGGCTGCAGTCATCGCGTTCGTCGCCGAGCGGGTGTCGCCGCACAAAAAGGTCCGCAAGGTCGAGTTCATCGACCTGGTGCCGAAGTCCGCCGCGGGCAAGATCCTCCGCAAGGATCTCCGGGCAAGCGAGGCCGGCCGGAGCTGACGGCAGGGGTTCACGGCGCGAGGGTTCCGGGAGGCATGCCAGGATGAACGGCATGAGTACCGGAACCCTTGTGCTGCTCCGCCACGGCGAGAGCGAATGGAATGCGCTCAACTTGTTCACCGGCTGGGTGGACGTCCACCTGACCGATAAGGGCATCGCCGAGGGCAAGCGTGCCGGCGAATTGCTGCTCGAGCACAACCTGCTCCCCGACGTGCTGTACACGTCGCTGCTGCGCCGCGCGATCAGCACCGCCAACATCGCGCTCGACACCGCCGACCGGCACTGGATTCCCGTCACCCGCGACTGGCGTCTCAACGAGCGCCACTACGGTGCCCTGCAGGGACGCAACAAGGCGCAGGTCAAGGACAAGTACGGCGACGAGCAGTTCATGCTGTGGCGCCGCAGCTACGACACCCCGCCGCCGCCGATCGAGGCAGGCAGCGAGTACAGCCAGGACACCGATCCCCGCTACGCGAACCTCGATGAGGTCCCGCTGACGGAGTGCCTGAAGGACGTCGTCGTCCGCCTGATCCCGTACTGGGAAGACACCATCTCCGCCGACCTGAAGGCGGGCAAGACCGTGCTGATCACCGCGCACGGCAACTCGCTGCGCGCCCTCGTCAAGCACCTCGACGGAATCTCCGACGAGGACATCGCGGGCCTGAACATCCCGACGGGCATCCCGCTGCGCTACGACCTGGACGAGAACCTGAAGCCGCTCAACCCCGGGGGCACGTACCTCGACCCCGAGGCCGCCGCCGCGGGCGCCGCCGCGGTCGCGAACCAGGGCGGGAAGTAACCCGTGCGACCGGCCGGACGTCGCGTTCGCGGGACGTCCGGCCAACGGCAGGTTAACTGCGGACGAAGACTCCGGTCGCCGCGTGTGACGTGCGCGGAAATGCCCGGTCCCGGCGTAACCGGCCCGCCGCACGAACGTACGATTCAGGCGTGAGTGTTGTTCAGGCCGTCTTGCTTGCCATCGTGGGCGGCTTCGTCGGTTACCTCGTCGGTGGCGTGCTGATCCCCATGCTGTCCACCCGGCAGGCGCAGCGCATGGAAGAGCAGTCCGGGCTCACGATGTCGCAGGTGCTCGACCTGATCGTGCTGGCATCCGAGAGCGGCATCGCCGTGGTCGACCAGTTCCACGACGTCGTCCTGTTCAACCCCCGCGCGGAGGAGCTGGGCCTGGTGCGGAACCGGCTCGTCGACGACCGGGCGTGGGTGGCGGCGCTCCGGGTCCTCGAAACCGGCGAACCCGTCGAGGTCGACCTGAGTACCAAGAACCCGCAGCGCGGACGCGATCGGATCGCGGTGCGCGGCACCGCACGTCTGCTCAGCAAGCAAGACCACAACTTCGTGGTCCTGTTCGCCGACGACGACTCCGAGCAGGTGCGGATGGAGGCGACCCGCCGCGACTTCGTCGCCAACGTCAGCCACGAGCTCAAGACCCCGGTCGGCGCGATGGGTCTGCTGGCGGAGGCACTCCTCGAATCGGCCGACGATCCCGATTCGGTCCGGCACTTCGGCGAACGCGTGCTCAGTGAATCAGTGCGGCTCGGCAAGATGGTCACCGAACTGATCGCGCTGTCGCGGCTGCAGGGCGCCGAGAAACTGCCCGACCTCGAGGCCGTCTCGGTCGACGAGGTGGTGGACGAGGCGCTGCAGCGTTGCAAGATCTCCGCGGAAGCCGCCGGGATCGCCGTCACCACGGACCACAACAGCGGCTACGAAGTGCTCGGCGACCGCGCCCTGCTCGTCACCGCGCTGTCCAACCTGGTCCAGAACGCCATCGCCTATTCGCCGAAGGGCACCCCCGTCTCGGTGAGCCGGTCGATCCGCGGCGACAACGTGGCGATCTCGGTGACCGACCGCGGCGAAGGCATCGCCAAGGCAGACCAGGAGCGGGTGTTCGAACGGTTCTTCCGCGTCGACAAGGCGCGGGCCCGCGCGACCGGCGGAACGGGGCTCGGCCTCGCGATCGTCAAACACGTGGCCGCCAACCACAACGGATCGATCGACCTGTGGAGCAAGCCCGGAACAGGTTCGACGTTTACCCTGCAGATTCCTGCACACATCGAGACAGTGGACGCCGAGGGCGGAAACGTCGGGAAGAGAGAAACCGGTATGGAGGCCAAGCGATGACAAGTGTGCTGATCGTGGAAGACGAGGAGTCACTGGCCGACCCATTGGCATTCCTGTTACGCAAGGAAGGATTCGAGACGACGATCGTGGGCGACGGACCGTCCGCGCTCGCCGAGTTCGACCGGGCCGGTGCCGACATCGTCCTCCTCGACCTCATGCTGCCCGGCATGAGCGGCACGGACGTCTGCAAGCAGCTCCGCAGCCGGTCCGGTGTCCCCGTCATCATGGTGACGGCACGGGACAGCGAGATCGACAAGGTGGTGGGCCTCGAACTCGGCGCCGACGACTACGTGACCAAGCCGTACTCGGCGCGGGAACTGATCGCCCGCATCCGCGCGGTGCTGCGCCGCGGCGTCGACAGCGAACTCGACGTCGCGCAGGACTCGGCCGTCCTCGAGGCGGGACCGGTCCGGATGGACGTCGAACGTCACGTGGTCCAGGTGAACGGCGAGGCCGTCACGCTGCCGCTCAAGGAGTTCGACCTCCTCGAGTACCTGCTGCGGAACTCGGGCCGGGTGCTCACCCGCGGGCAGCTGATCGACCGGGTGTGGGGCGCGGACTATGTCGGCGACACCAAGACCCTCGACGTGCACGTCAAGCGTCTGCGCTCGAAGATCGAGACCGACCCGGCCAAGCCGGAGCATCTCGTCACCGTCCGCGGCCTGGGCTACAAACTGGAGGCGTGAGCGGACGCCGATCCGCCACAGTTGCACACGAATTCGTCAGCCGCGCAGGAAATTGCCTGTGCGGCTGACGAATTCGTGGGCGTGTGTCAGAACGGGTTGTACACGTAGACGCCGCGAAACGGCGCCGAGATGATCTGCGTGATGGCGTGCTCGCGACCCTGGTCGTCGAACTGCCTGCAGTAGACCGCGACGTAGTGTCCGTCGCCCTTGCACTCGATGACCCGGCCGGTGCCGTACGGGCTCAGCACAATTGCCCGGTCACCCTTGTCGCCGAAGGCACCCGGATCGAACGGTGCGACGAAGTTGGCCGTCTTGTCGTAGAAGGTGTTCCAGTCCGGGGTCGGCTGGGCGGACGCGGTCGGCGCGAGGGCGAGCGTCGCGGCGGCGGTCAACAGGGCACCGGTCAGAATTCGAGCGAACATGATCTCTCCTGTCATGGCTGTGCCCGGAATGGGGCCGTGACGGGTAAATCGACCGGTGGGTCTGATGCGTTACTCGGCAGCCTTCTTCTGCGCCGCGGCGGTGGCGGGATGGACAGCGACGAGGCCGAGGCCGGCCCTGCGTTTGCACATCTTCGCCAGCTCCGAGTACGCGGCCTTGCCGAGCAGTTCCGTCAGCTCGGGTGCGTACGACTGCCAGACGGCCTTGGCGCCCACGTGGGCGTCGGGGGAGCCCGAGCAGTACCAGTCCAGGTCCGAGCCGCCCTCGCCCCAGCCGCGCCGGTCGTACTCGCTGATGGTGGTCTTGAGGATCTGCTCGCCGTCCGGGCGTTCGACCCACTCCTGAGTGCGGCGGATCGGGAGCTGCCAGCACACGTCGGGCTTGACCTCGAGTGGTTCGATTCCGCGCTTGAGTGCCATCGAGTGGAGCGCGCAACCGACGCCGCCCTCGAAGCCGGGGCGGTTCAGGAAGATGCAGGCGCCCTGATACCGGCGGGTGCGCAGCGCGGGCTCGTCCTCGAGGTCGTCCTCCTCGACGTAACCCTTCTTGCCGAGACCCTTCTCCATGAACTGCCAGTCCGCGGGTGTGAGCATCTTCACTGACCGGTTCAGCTTCTCCAGGTCCTCCTCGTCGGAGAGGAACGCGCCGTGGGAACAGCAACCGTCGTCGGGCCGGTCGCCGATGATGCCCTGGCAGGCGGGGGTGCCGAACACGCAGGTCCAGTGCGAGAGCAGCCACGTCATGTCCGCGGCGATGATGTGCTCGGCGTTGTCGGGATCGGGAAACTCGACCCATTCACGAGCGAAGTCGAGGGGTACTTCCGGGCTGGGCGTCATCTTGTGTGAACGCCCTGCTTTACGTGCTGTCACAAAGCCCGACGGTAGACCCAGTACCGTGTCAATGTGCGACTAGGGGTACTCGACGTCGGAAGCAACACCGTCCATCTTCTCGTAGTGGACGCCCACAGGGGCGGCCACCCCACACCGATGAGTTCGACCAAGTCGACTCTGCGGTTGGCCGAGAACACCGACGACCGGGGTGACATCACCCCCCAGGGTGCGGATCGCCTGGTGTCGACGGTGTCAGACTTCGCCAGCATCGCGAAGACGTCGGGGTGCGGTGAGCTCATGGCGTTTGCCACCTCCGCCGTGCGCGACGCCAACAATTCGGACGCCGTGCTCGAGCGAGTGCACACCGAGACCGGGGTGGCACTCGAGGTTCTGTCGGGTGTCGACGAGGCCCGGCTGACGTTCCTCGCCGTGCGCCGCTGGTTCGGGTGGAGCGCGGGCCGCATCCTGAACCTCGACATCGGAGGCGGATCCCTCGAGCTGACGGCGGGTGGTGACGAGGACCCGGACGTCGCGCTGTCGCTGCAACTCGGCGCGGGACGGCTCACCCGGGACTGGCTCGAAGCCGACCCGCCGGGCAAGCGTCGGGTGGCCGTGCTGAGGGATTGGCTGGACGCCGAACTGACCGTCCCGTCCAAGGAACTGCGCGCGGCGGGGCAGTGGGATCGGGCCGTCGGCACGTCCAAGACGTTCCGCTCGCTGGCCCGGCTGACGGGCGCGGCGCCCTCCGGCGCGGGCCCGCGGGTCAAGCGCACCCTCACCGCCAGCGGTCTCAGGCAACTCATAGCTTTCATTTCGCGGATGACGGCCTCGGACCGTGCAGAATTGGAAGGGGTGAGCTCCGACAGGTCGCAGCAGATCGTGGCCGGAGCACTCGTTGCGGAGGCCAGCATGAGAGCACTGGGCGTGGAAGAACTGGAAATCTGCCCCTGGGCTCTGCGTGAGGGTTTGATCCTCCGCAAGCTCGATACGGAAATGGGCGGTGAATTGATGGTGGGTGCTCGATGACCGAGGACAGTCAGCAGATCTCTGTTTCAGAGCTGCTCAAACGCAACGGACAGCAGGTGGAGTCCCGGGGCGGGCGGCGTCGTCGCGGCGTCAAGGGGGGAATCTCCGTTGCCGAGCTGACCGGTGAAATTCCGGTGGTTCGGGATCCGTCCGATTCGCGGGCACTCGAACCCGAACCCGAACCGGAATCTGCCGCGCCCGAGCCGCCGCGCACCACCGCACCGGCGGCGCCGTCCGTGCGTGCCGACGGGCGCACCGCAGCATTCAAGGCTCCCGTCGACGACGAAGACGATGACGACGAGCCCATCGCCAGTCGCCCCGCCGGTCGTGGCCGCGGAGTGGTGTCGGGTGGGACGTCGCGTGATCACCAGGGAACCTGGGTCAGCCGCTCCGTCCAGAAGGAACGGCCGGCGCCCGAGGCCGCCGCGTCCGCACCGGCGCCCACCGTGGCCGCCCCGGTCGTGAAGAAGCCGGAGCCTGCGCCGACCGTCGCCGCTCCCCGCGTGAAGCCGGCGCCGAAGCCCGACACCCCGGCCAAGGCCGAACCGGCGGCGAAGTCCGCAGCGCCTGCCAAGCCCGCCGCGCCTGCCAAGCCCGAGGTGCCGGCGAAAACGGAGGCGCCGGTGAAAACCGGAACCGCAACGAAGGCCGGTCCCGCAGCGCCGACGAACGGCGCGTCGAAGTTCGTCGAGACGCCGAAGCCCGAGCCTCCCGCCAAGGCGAAGCCGGAACCCGCGCTGCTGTCCGGCTCGACTCTGGCCGGTGACCTGATGCGGCAGTCCCGGGACTCGGACGCGGCGAACGCGGGCGAGGAGACGGACCTCATCGAGGCCGCCACCGACGACGCGGACACCGAGAAGCGCGAGGGCGACGCGCAGAAGCCCGAGAGCCCTCGCCGTTCCCGCAAGGAGGCGAAGGCAGAGAAGGCCGAGGCCGCGAAAGCGGAGAAGGCGGGCAAGCAGGACGAGGCAGGCGAGAACTCCACCCGCGAGTGGGCCGTCCTCATCGGTCAGGGCGTCGTAGCCGTGATCGCCGGGGCCCTGCTCTTCAAGGGTTTCGAGAAGCTGTGGGACGTCTTTCCGTGGGTCGCGCTGATTCTGGCGCTGCTCGTCATCGTGGGACTGGTCGCGATGGTCCGCATCCTGCGTCGCACCGACGACATCACCAGCTTCGTGATCGCCGTCGTGGTCGGGATGATCGTCACTCTGGGGCCGTTAGCCTTCATGCTTGCGTCGGGCTGAGTTGCTCATGGTCGGGGACAGTGGGCACGGGCAGGTTCGACCGTCACCGCGCGGGCGGAAGGTACTGGTGGGCCTGTCGACGGCCTCGGTGTACCCGGAGAACACGGAGGCTGCGTTCCGGTATGCGGCCGATCTGGGATACGACGGCGTCGAACTGATGGTGTGGGCCGAATCGGTCAGCCAGGACATCGGGGCCGTTGCCGGGCTGGTGCGCAGGTACGCGATTCCGGTCCAGGCGATCCACGCGCCGTGCCTGCTCATCTCGCAGCGGGTGTGGGGTGCCGACCCGGTCGCGAAGCTGGAGCGTTCCGTCCGCACCGCCGAGTCGCTCGGGGCGACGAGTGTCGTGGTGCACCCCCCGTTCCGCTGGCAGCGCCGGTACGCCGAGGGATTCGCCGATCAGGTGGCCGAACTGGAACAGCGCAGCGATGTGGTCGTCGCGGTGGAGAACATGTTCCCGATGCGGGCGGACGGTTTCTTCGGCAGCAAGGAGAGGTCCGCGCAGCGGCTCCGGAAGCGGGGCGGACCGGGTGCGGCGCTGTCGGCGTTCAGCCCGTCCTACGACCCCACCGATTCGGGACACGCCCACTACACCCTGGATCTGTCCCACACGGCCACGGCCGGAATGGACGCGATGAAGCTGGCGGAGCGTATGGGGGAGGGCCTCGCGCATCTTCACCTCGCCGACGGTCGGGGCGCGTCGATGGACGAGCACCTGATCCCCGGCCACGGCGCCCAGCCGTGCGCGCAGTTGTGCCGTCATCTCGTCGACACCGGATTCGACGGGCAGGCGGTGATCGAGATCAACACGCAGAACGCCCGGACGCAGCGGGAACGGTCCTCGATGCTCGCGCAGGCGCTGGCGTTCGCCCGGGAGCACCTCGAACCGGGTCGCGCCGCCTCGGGGTCGTCGCGCAGCCACTCCGGTGGCGATCACGACGACACCTGAGATATCTGCCGCGTCCCTGCTGCGGTAAGCTCGTCGCCATATTGGATAGTTTTAGTATCTAGTGCTGGGGTATCCGAGGTCGAGAGTCGACGAGCCGAAGGAGGGGCCGTGCGCGTTTCCGAGTTGGTCGCCCGTACCGGCGTTCCGCTCGCGACGGTGAAGTACTACCTGCGCGAAGGTCTGCTGATGCCGGGCGAGGCGACGAGCGCCACCCAGGCCCGGTACGGCGAGAAGCACGTCGAGCGGCTGGGCCTCGTCAAGGCGCTGGCCGGAGCCGGACTCCCGATTCCGCGCATCCGGGAGATCCTCCGGCTCGTCGACCATCCCCACGGCTCGCTGTTCGAGGTGCTCGGCGAGGCCATCGCGCAACTCCCGCCCTACCTCGACGCCTCCGCCGACGACACGGACGAGTTCCCGCGGGCACGCGCCGTCCTCGACAGGCTCGGGCAGGTGTACGACCCGCGGTACGTCGCGGTCGGCCAGCTCGAACGCGCGCTCGAGGGGCTCGAAGAAGCAGGCATCCCGATGACCGAGGAGCGGCTCGAGGCCTACGGGCGGCACGTGCGCGGAATCGCCGAGATCGACATCGGACTCATGCCCACCGAACCGGCCGAGGACGCGATCCGCTACGCGGTGCTCGGCACGGCCATCTACGAGCCGGTGATCGCCGCGATGCGCCGCCTCGCACACCAGGACGTCGCGCAGAAGCGTCTCCGCAACCCCGAAGAACAGGATCAGCAGTGAGCTCAACTCCCTTCCGCGACCTCAACGTCCTCACCGCTGCCGGTGACGGGACCTATCAGGCGTCGATCGACCCGATCTGGACGATCGGCCCCAAGGTGCACGGCGGTTCGATGATGTCGCTCTGCGCGGCCGCGGCCCGCAGGCGACTGCTCGACGAGAACGGCGACGCCGAGCTGTCCCGGGTGCAGCCCCTCGCGGTCGGTGCCAACTACCTGTCCGCTCCCGATCCCGGCGAGGTGACCCTGTCGACGACGCTGCGCAAGCAGGGCAAGCAGGTGTCGTTCGTCGACGTGGAGCTGATGCAGGGCGACCGCGTGGCCGTGCACGCGTCGGTCACGCTCGGCGTCCCCGACGTGGGGGAGCCGCAGTACAACGGCGACCACGCCCTGTCCCAGCTCCCGGTGGAACCGCCCGCCGATGCCGTCGTGCTCACGGCCGCCCATCCGATGGGGCAGATCGTCCACGTGTCGCAGGGCTGCGACATGCGGGTCGACGGGACGTCAGCGCACTTCCTGACCGGCAACCAGGGCGAACCCGAGGTGCGCATGTGGGTGCGACCGCGCGCGGGCGACGAGGACGATTCCGACACGGCGGCCCTGTTCGCAATCATGACCGGAGACATCAGCGCCCCCGTGACGATGAACCGCGGCATGTTCGGCTGGGCGCCCACGGTGCAGCTGACCACCTACCTGCGCAGGCAGCCGGCACCGGGATGGCTGCGCGTGATGGCCAGCAGCACGGTGCTCGGCGGCGCGTGGTTCGAGGAGGACCACACCGTCCTCGACTCCACCGGGGCGATCGTCGTGCAGAGCCGGCAATTGGCGATGATCCCCCGCTAGGAAGGCGCCGTAGAGCGTCGTGGCAGGCTGTTCGGCATGACGAGAATTGCGGTAATCGGAGGCGGCAAGATCGGCGAGGCCCTCATCTCGGGGCTTCTGCAGGCAGGTCACGCCGTCAAGGACCTGGTGGTGGCCGAGCAGCATCCGGCGCGCGCCGACGAGCTGGCCGCGGCGTACTCGGTGCGCGTCACCACCCCCTCCGACGCCGCCGAAGGCGCCGACGTCATCGTGATGGCCGTCAAGCCGGGCGACGTCGAGGCCGCGCTCACCGAGGTGTCCAAGGTGGAACTCGACGGCGAGCGCGAGCAGCTGCTCGTGTCGCTCGCCGCCGGTATCCCCACCGCCTTCTACGAGACGAGACTGCCCGCCGGGTTCCCGGTGGTCCGGGTCATGCCCAACACGCCCATGCTGGTCGGTGAGGGCGTCAGCGTGCTCGCACCCGGCAGGCACGTGAAGAAGGAGCACCTCGAACTGGTGCGCGGCGTCCTGTCGTCGGTCGGCAAGGTCGTCGTCGTCCCCGAATCGCAGATCGATGCCGTCACCGCCGTCTCCGGCTCCGGTCCGGCCTATTTCTTCCTGGTCGCCGAGGCCATGATCGACGCGGGCGTCGGGCTCGGACTGACCCGGGCGACCGCATCCGAACTGGTCGTGCAGACCATGGTCGGCTCCGCAGCCATGCTCGACAGGTCGGGGGAGAGCGCAACCGAACTTCGTGCCGCCGTGACTTCGCCCGGCGGAACCACCGCGGCGGCGATCCGCCGGCTGGAAGGAAACGGGCTCCGAACAGCTTTTTTCGACGCTCTCGAAGCCGCGAAAATTCGTTCCGCCGAACTCGGCACGTCAACCGAATGAATATTCGATTGCCCACACCCGTCGCAGTAACCCCATCCGTCCCGCTAAGCTCGAAGTAGCACGTGCGTGTCTGTTCCGCCGGAGGGGAAGCCGGCGGCGCGAGACGTGCCGGAGGTAAGTGGTTGATGACGTCTGCAAAAAAGCCGTCCAAGGGCTCGGCCCCGGACGGACAACCGGCACTGGCCGGAACGCAATTTCTCACCGTCGCCGAGGTAGCGACGCTGATGAGAGTGTCCAAGATGACTGTGTATCGGTTGGTGCACAGCGGCGAACTGCCCGCCGTCCGTGTGGGCCGCTCGTTCAGAGTGCATGCGAAAGCAGTGCACGACTACCTCGAAACCTCGTACTTCGACGCCGGTTGACCGATCGGCACGAAGAGGGTCACCTCGGTTTCGCCGGTAGCGGTGCGACCTAGTTTTCAGGGAGAGGACCCGCACCGGTACGATTAGCGACTGTCGTACCAGCCAGCTGGTGTCGTAAGGCGCTGAGCTAGTTAAAACGAGGCCCAGGCGCCAGAGCGGCGCAGGCGTACGTGACCGGCGTGCGCAGGAACGCTAGAGAAGAACGTGAGGGACACCCGCTATGGGTTCAGTGATCAAGAAGCGACGCAAGCGCATGTCGAAGAAGAAGCACCGCAAGCTGCTTCGCCGCACCCGAGTGCAGCGCAGGAAACTCGGTAAGTAAAGAGTTGCGTCTGGATGCCCGTCACCTCCGGTGGCGGGCATCCGTCGTTTCGCCGACCCCTCCGCGTATTGGGCGGCCGACCAATTGTCGTTGTGCGGAGCGCCATCCCCCTCCTGCACGTATCGTTGACGTCACTCGCTACGTGATCGGGGGTCCTAGTGGTTGTGAGTGACGGAGACTGTACTACGCGAACGGCGGTGCCGCGCGTCGTGCTGGTCACCGGGGCAAGCAGGTTTCTGGGTGGGTACCTGGTCACCCGGCTCGCTCAGAATCCGGACATCGAGCGGGTCATCGCGGTGGACGCGGTGTCGCCGAGCAAGGACATGCTGCGCCGCATGGGCCGCGCCGAGTTCGTGCGCGCCGACATCCGGAATCCCTTGATCGGCAAGGTCATTCGCAACGCCGAGGTCGACACTGTCGTGCACGCGTCGACGCTGGCGCGCCCGCCGAAGTCGGGCAGTCGCGCGGCCATGAAGGACATGAACGTCATCGGCGCGATGCAGTTGTTCGCCGTCTGCCAGAAGGCGCCGACGGTCCGGAAGGTCGTGCTGCGCTCGGCCTCCGTGGTGTACGGCTGCAGCGCCAAGGACCCGGCCAAGTTCACCGAGGAGATGAGTGCCCGGCGGCGTCCCGCGGGCGCCTACGCACGGGACTGCATCGAGATCGAAGGATATCTGCGCGGAATGGGGCGCAGGCGCCCCGACATCGCCGTGTCGATTCTCCGCCTCGCACCGCTGGTCGGGCCCCGCCTCAACGCGACCGTCGCGCAGTACCTCACCTCACCGGTGGTGCCGACCATTCTCGGACGCGACGCACGCCTGCAGGTGCTGCACGAGGAGGACGCGCTCGCCGCACTGGAACGGGCCACGGTGTCGGGTCCGGCGGGCACGTTCAACGTCGCCGGCGACGGCGTGGTCATGATGTCCCAGGCCATCCGTCGCGCCGGGCGGATCGAGGTCCCGATGCCGTTCGGGTTGTTCCGCAACGTCGGACGTGCGCTGATGGGTCCGGTGATGCGGTCGTACACCACCGAGCAACTCGAGTACTTCCACTTCGGTTGCGGACTCGACACCACCCGCATGCGAAGCGAACTATCCTTCGAGCCACGGTGGACCTCGATGCAGGCGCTCGACGACTTCGCTCGCGCGGCAGGCGTCAAGCCGATCATCAAGAACGAATGGGTCGACGCAGCAGAAAACGCACTACTCGCTCTTACCGGCACGGCGAAAGGGGAGAGGTGAACGAAGTGGCGAAGGTCATTCCGTTGCACGGTGCGACAGCCGCGCGCGGGGCCGCTATCGGACGTTCGAGGCGTGAGCAGAGCGAGAGCCGACATCCGTCCGCGATGCCTCCACCCGCCGTGATCACCCCACCCGAGCCCGTCACCGAGTCTTCGGCCGTCGACGCCGTCCGCAACGCCCTGGCCGAGCAGATCGTCAACACCGCCGAGTTCGTGCGCCGCCGGCTGTCGGGTGACTATCACGTCGACGACTTCGGCTACGACCCGCACTTCGCCGAGAACGTGTGGCTCCCGATCCTGCGGCCGCTGTTCGACAAGTGGTTCCGCGTCGAGGTCAGCGGTCTGGAGAACATCCCGTCGACCGGTGGCGCGCTGGTGGTCGCCAACCATGCCGGTGTCCTGCCCATCGACGGTCTGATGACGTCCGTTGCCGTCCACGACCATCACCCCGCGCATCGCCCGCTGCGGATGCTGGCCGCCGATCTGGCCTTCGAGATGCCTCTGGTCGGCGGTGTCGCCCGCAAGGCCGGGCACACCCTCGCGTGCCACCCGGACGCCGTGCGCCTCCTGCAGGACGGGGAGGTCGCGGCCGTGTTCCCCGAAGGTTTCAAGGGCATCGGCAAACCGTTCAGCGAACGCTACAAGCTGCAGCGGTTCGGCCGCGGCGGTTTCGTGTCCGCCGCCATGCGGACCGGTGCGCCCATCATTCCGTGCTCGATCGTCGGGTCCGAGGAGATCTACCCGAAGATCGGCGAACTGGGGACGCTCGCCCGGCTGCTGGGGATGCCGTACTTCCCGGTGACCCCGCTGTTCCCGCACTTCGGACCGCTCGGCCTCGTTCCGCTGCCGTCGAAGTGGTACATCGAGTTCGGCAAGCCGATCGTCACCGACACCTACGACGCGGCGGCGGCCGACGATCCGATGGAACTTTTCGAGGTCACCGACCACGTCCGGGAGACCATCCAGCAGACGCTCTACCGGCTCCTCGCGAAGCGCCGCAACGTGTTCCTCGGCTGAATCGTTGAACCGGCGGCTCAGGCCGCCTGTTCGCGGCGGCGCGCGACGATCGCGGCGAGTGCGCCGCCGGCAGCACCGAGGAGCAGCGCCGTGGGGACGCCGATCTTGGCGGCCTTGCGTCCGGTCCGGAAGTCGCGGATCTCCCAGCCCCGGTTCTTGGCGAGCTCGCGCAGATCGGTGTCGGGGTTGATCGCGACGGCCGTGCCGACGAGCGACAGCATCGGTACGTCGTTGTGACTGTCCGAGTACGCGGTGCAGCGCTTGAGGTTGAGCCCCTCGCGGACGGCCAGGGCGCGCACGGCGTGCGCCTTGCCGAGGCCGTGCAGGATGTCGCCGACCAGACGCCCCGTGAACATCCCGTCCTCGCTCTCGGCCACCGTGCCGAGGGCACCAGTGAGGCCGAGGCGTTTCGCGATGACCTGGGCCAGCTCCACCGGGGTCGCGGTGACGAGCCACACCTGCTGACCGGCGTCGAGGTGCATCTGCGCCAGTGCCCGGGTGCCGGGCCAGATCTTGTCGGCGATCACCTCGTCGTAGATCTCCTCACCGAGCCGGGCGAGCTCGGCCGTCGACCGTCCGGAGACGAAGGAGAGGGCCTTCTCCCGGCCGGAGGCGACGTCGTCGCTGCTCTCCTTGCCGGTGATGCGGAACTTGATCTGCTTCCACGCGAAGTCGACGAGGTCGGACGTCTTCAGGTACTTGCGGGCCGCGAGTCCGCGGGCGAAGTGGATGATCGAGGCGCCCTGGACCATCGTGTTGTCGACGTCGAAGAACGCGGCCGCCGTGAGGTCGAGGGGAACGTGGTGTTCCACCACCTCGGTATCCTCGCCGGACGCGACGTGAAGTGCGAGGGCTGCATCGGCACTCGCCTCACCTGCGACGTTGGCACGTACCTCGGCTTCGCTGGGTCCCAGCGGATTCCTGAACTGGCGTCGGCCCGGGAGGATGATCCCCGCCAGACCCGAACCGAAACCCGTGCCGTTCGGTAGTGATCGCGCAGGCACTCGCACCTCCCGTATCGCAGAAGCCTCTGGGAGCAGCCTATCCCCCGAATCGGGGACGGGGCGGGTGGATGGCCGTGCAGGGGGGACTGTGTGACGTTCATCTCCGAGTCGATTGGCGTCTGTGGACCCCGAAACGGCACAGTGACTCCACCGGACGCGTCGAAAGGAAGTGGCGAGGCATGAGCACGAACGGACACGAGGTGACGCTTCTCACGAGGGCGGGGTGCGGTGCGTGCGCGCCGGCCCGCGAGCGGCTGCTGGTGGTGTGCGAGGAGTTCGGGCTGGAACTGACGTGCATAGACGTCGACGAGGCGGCGGCCACGGACCCCGAATTGCGGGCCGAATTCGGCGACCGATTGCCGGTGGTATTGCTCGACGGACGTGAGCACAGTTACTGGGAGGTCGACGAAGAGCGCCTTCGCTCGGATTTACGCAAGTAAGGGAACCCTAAAAGTGGGATCTTCCGATGCCGTGCAGGTAGGACCGCATGTCGCGCAGTCGCAGCGACTTTGTGCATGGGTTCACAAGCAGTTACCGTGGTGTGAACAATTCCCCGGAGCATCGTGAAGAACGGCATCGAATGCCGGTCGGACGAGGAGCCAACGACGTGACCGAAACGCACCAGACGCATGGGTCTGTGGCCCCTGGCGTCACGGGGGCGGTCGGGCAGTCTGTGGTCGGGTCTCCGGCCCCCTCGGTCGCCGGCGCGGCTCCGCTCCCCGAATCGCGGGACATCCCCCAGGCTACGGTGACGCGCCTCGCGACGTACCTGCGGGTCCTCGGAGTGCTGACGGAACGCGGCACGATCATCGTCTCGAGCGAAGAACTCGCCGCCGCTTCCGGTGTCGGTTCCGCGAAGCTCCGCAAGGACCTTTCCTTCCTGGGGCCGAACGGTGTGCGCGGCGTCGGCTACGACGTGACGCGCCTGCGGGCCCGCATCGAGCGAGCACTCGGCCTGGACCGCGGACACAAGGTGGTGCTCGTCGGCGTCGGAAACCTCGGCCAGGCGCTCGCCGGCTACGGCGGCTTCGGCCGTCGCGGGTTCTCCATGGTCGGACTGTTCGACAGCGACCCGGCGCGGGTCGGTGCGCCGGTGGGCGACCTCACCGTGCGGCACGTCGACGAACTCGAACAGGCCTGCGCCGAACTCGAGGCCACCATCGGTGTCATCTCGACGCCCGACGAGGCGGCGCAGGAAGTCGCCGACCGTCTGGTGCGCGCCGGACTGCGCTGCATCCTCAGCTTCTCCCCGACTTCGCTCGACGTCCCCGATCACGTCGAGATGCGCCGCGTCGACCTCGCGGTCGAAATGCAGGTCCTCTCGTTCAACAGCGCACGCAACACGGAATCGGTCCCCACCGCTCCCCGCGTCCGCATCGGACATTCGGCTGTCCCGTCCACCGCACCAAGAAACGGATCAGTGATCGCGCCGTGAGTGTTCTGCTTGTCGGGGTCTCGCACAGGACGGCCCCGGTGCCGGTTCTCGAGCGGGTAGCTGTCACCGACACCGATCGCCCGAAGCTGACGGACAAGCTTCTGGCGTCGTCGCACATCTCGGAGGCGATGATCGTCTCCACCTGCAACCGGGTGGAGATCTACGCCGTCGTCGATGCGTTCCACGGTGCGCTGTCCGAGGTCGGCGAATTGCTTGCCGACCACTCCGGACTGGATCTCACCGATCTGCACCGGCACGCGTACGTCCGCTACAGCGAGGCGGCGGCGGAGCACCTGTTCGCCGTGGCCAGCGGCCTCGACTCGATGGTGATCGGCGAGCAGCAGATCCTGGGGCAGATCAGGACCGCCTACGCGTCGTCCGACGCCCAGCAGGCCGCGGGCCGCACGCTGCACGAACTCGCGCAGCAGGCGCTGCGCGTCGGCAAGCGGGTGCACTCGGAGACGGGCATCGACTCGGCGGGCGCGTCCGTCGTGTCCGTGGCCCTCGACCGGGCTGCCGGCATCGTCGGCGACGGCGGACTGGCCGGACGCACCGCCGTCGTGGTCGGCGCCGGATCCATGGGTGGCCTGTCGGTCGCGCACCTCACGCGTGCCGGGATCGGCCGCATCGTCGTCGTGAATCGCACCAAGGAGCGTGCGGAGCACCTCGCCGACACCGCCCGGTCCAACGGTGTGGAGGCGGATGCCCTCGAGCTGAGTGAACTCCCGGCCGCGATGGCCCAGGCGGACGTCCTCGTGACCTGTACCGGCGCGGTCGGCGCCGTCGTCACGCTCGCGGACACCCACCGGGCGCTGGCACAGCCCGGCCGCGACGCCGAACGCCCCCTCGTCATCTGCGACCTCGGACTGCCCCGCGACGTGGAGCCCGCCGTGTCGGGCCTGCCCGGGGTCACCGTCCTCGACATGGAATCGCTGCAGCGCGATCCCGCCGCAGGCGCCGCCGCATCCGACGCCGACGCCGCCCGGACGATCGTCGCTGCCGAACTCGCCAACTACCTCGCCGGCCAGCGGCTGGCGGAGGTCACGCCGACCGTCACCGCCCTGCGCCAGCGCGCCGCGGACGTGGTCGAGGCGGAACTGATGCGACTGGATTCGCGTCTGCCCGGACTCGACGACCCCGAGCGCGACGAGGTCGCACGCACCGTGCGGCGAGTGGTCGACAAACTCCTCCACGCTCCCACGGTCAGGGTGAAGCAGCTCGCCTCCGCACCCGGTGGCGACTCCTACGCCGCCGCCCTGCGTGAGCTGTTCGAACTCAGCCCCGGGTCCGTCGAGGCCGTCGCCAAGCCCACCGACCTCGGCGGCGCCACCGACCTGAGCGCCATCGACATCACGGATGGCTTCATCGCCGGCCAGGACCCGCGCCTGCGCCGCTTCGTCACAGACGACAACCATGGGAAGGAATCGCAGGCATGAGCGCCGTCGGCACCCGTACGCTGCGGATCGGAACCCGTGGGAGTGAGCTCGCGACCACCCAGGCCGGAACCGTGCGTGACGCACTGATCTCGGCCGGGCACGACGCCGAACTCGTCATCATCAAGACCAAGGGCGACCAGTCCATGGAATCGGTGGAGAAGATCGGAGTCGGCGTCTTCACCGCCGAACTCCGGGAAGCGCTCGCCGACGGACGCGTCGACGTGGCCGTCCACTCCTACAAGGACCTGCCGACCGCCCCCGACGAACGGTTCACCATTGCCGCCATCCCGCCGCGCGAGGATCCCCGCGACGCGCTCGTGGCCCGCGACGGACTGGTACTCGGTGAACTGCCCGCCGGTTCGAAGGTCGGCACGTCCGCACCGCGGCGCACGTCGCAGCTCCGGGCGCTGGGCCTCGGCCTCGACATCCGCCCGCTGCGCGGCAACCTGCAGCGGCGCCTCGGCAAGGTCGAGTCCGGCGAACTCGACGCCGTCGTCCTCGCCCGAGCGGGCCTGGCGCGGATCGGACGACTGGACCTGATCACCGAGTCCATCGAACCGGTCCAGATGCTGCCCGCACCCGCGCAGGGCGCGCTCGCCGTCGAATGCCTGTCGGCGAACACAGCGCTCGTCGCGATCCTGTCGGAGCTCGACGACCCGAACAGCCGCGCCGCCGTCACGGCGGAACGCGCACTGCTCGCGGAGCTCGAGGCCGGCTGCACCGCGCCCGTCGGCGCCATCGCCGAGGTCGTCGAATCACTCGACGACGACGGCCACATCTTCGACGAACTGTCCGTCCGGGGCTGCGCCGCAGCCATCGACGGTTCCGACGTCATACGCACGGGGGCCGTGGGCTCCCCGGAGAACGCCGAAGAACTCGGCCGCTCCGTCGCGCGTGAGCTTCTCGAGCTCGGTGCGCGGGAGCTGATGAATGTCACCGAGGCCGGTGATGCCGATGTTTGATGTGCGAAGGCCGACTGATCGGCCGATCCGCTTCCTGTACCCATCTCGACACATGATCGCACTGGAGAATTACCGATGAGCCGAGTCCGTAAGAACACCCCCGGACGAATCCTGTTCGTGGGATCCGGACCGGGCGATCCGGCACTGCTCACCGTGCACGCACGGGACGTCCTTGCCGCAGCGATCCTCGCCTTCACCGACCCCGACGTCGACAAGGGCGTCACGGTCCTGGTGGGCACCGACCTGGGCGTCGACGCCGAGACCGGTGAGCCGCTCGCGGAGGTCCGTCCCGCACTGGGTGAGCCGGCGGAGGTCGCGAAGACCCTCGTCCACGAGGCGAAGAACGGCCACGACGTCGTGCGGCTGGTGTCCGGCGACCCGCTGACCACTGACTCCGTGATCGCCGAGGTCACCGCCGTCGCCCGCACCCAGGTGCAGTTCGAGGTCCTGCCGGGCCTGCCGTCCGCGTCCGCCGTCCCGTCCTACGCCGGTATGGCACTGGGGTCGGGACACACCGAGGCCGACGTCCGCGGCGAGGTCGACTGGGCTGCCCTGGCCGCCGCACCCGGACCGCTGGTCCTGCATGCCACGTCGGGTCATCTCGCCGAGACGGCGAGCGCCCTCGTCGAGCACGGCCTGGCTCCGCAGACCCCGGCCGCCATCACGGTCCGCGGCACCACCCGCCAGCAGCGCACCGTGGAGGCAACCCTCGCGACGCTGAACGAGGCCGGTTCCGAACTGGTCGGTTCGCTGGTCGTGACGGTCGGCAAGGTCGTCGCCCAGCGCAACAAGATGTCCTGGTGGGAGTCGCGCGCACTGTACGGCTGGAAGGTCCTGGTGCCGCGCACCAAGGATCAGGCAGGCGAAATGAGCGACCGCCTCGTCACGCACGGCGCCATTCCGATCGAGGTGCCCACCATCGCCGTCGAGCCGCCCCGCAGCCCGGCGCAGATGGAACGGTCCGTGAAGGGCCTCGTCGACGGCCGGTACCAGTGGGTGGTCTTCACGTCCACCAACGCGGTGCGTGCGGTGTGGGAGAAGTTCGAGGAGTTCGGGCTCGACGCCCGCGCGTTCTCCGGCGTCAAGATCGCCTGCATCGGTGAGGCCACGGCCGCCAAGGTGCGCTCGTTCGGAATCAACCCCGAACTCGTGCCCTCCGGCGAGCAGTCGAGCGAAGGCCTGCTGGCCGAATTCGCCCCGTACGACGACGTGTTCGACCCGGTCAACCGGGTTCTGCTGCCCCGCGCCGACATCGCCACCGAGACGCTGGCCGAGGGCCTGCGCGAACGTGGCTGGGAAATCGACGACGTCACCGCCTACCGCACCGTCCGGGCTGCGCCGCCGCCGGCCGAGACCCGCGAGATGATCAAGACCGGTGGGTTCGACGCCGTCTGCTTCACCTCGTCCTCGACGGTGCGCAACCTCGTCGGCATCGCCGGAAAGCCGCACGCGCGCACCCTCGTTGCCTGCATCGGTCCGAAGACCGCCGAGACGGCCATCGAGTTCGGCCTGCGCGTGGACGTGCAGCCGGAGACCGCTCAGGTCGGCCCGCTGGTGGAGGCTCTCGCCGAGCACGCCGCGCGCCTGCGTGCCGAGGGCGCACTGCCCCCGCCGCGCAAGAAGTCCCGCGCTCGGCGATAGGCGCTACGCGCCTGTGCGCCTTTTTGGTTGTTCCCACTACCAAAAAGGCGCACGGGCCCGACGAAGGAGGGCATGTCCTTGTTCCCGACCCACCGACCGCGACGGCTTCGCCGGACACCGGCCCTGCGTCGTCTCGTCGCCGAGACTTCGCTCGAGCCACGGCATCTCGTGTTGCCGATGTTCGTCGCGGACGGTATCGACGAGCCTCGTGAGATCTCGTCGATGCCCGGTGTCTTCCAGCACACACCCGACTCGCTGCGGCGGGCGGCGAGGGAGGCGGTCGAGGCGGGACTCGGTGGACTCATGCTCTTCGGGGTGCCGCGTCCCGACGACAAGGACGCCGAGGGTTCCGGTGCATCCGATCCGGACGGCATCCTGAACCGCGGATTGCGCTGGCTCGCAGACGAAGTCGGCGATGCGACGGTGGTCATGGCGGACACCTGCCTGGACGAGTTCACCGACCACGGTCACTGCGGTGTTCTCGACGCGAGCGGTGCGGTGGACAACGACCTCACACTGCAGCGGTACGTCGACATGGCGGTCGCGCAGGCCGAGGCCGGCGCGCATCTGCTCGGTCCGAGCGGAATGATGGACGGCCAGGTCGCCGCCATCCGCAAGGCACTCGATGACGCGGGCTACGCCGACGTCGGTCAACTCGCGTACTCGGCGAAGTACGCATCGGCGTTCTACGGCCCGTTCCGTGAGGCCGTCGGTTCGTCGTTGCAGGGTGATCGCCGCACCTACCAACAGGATTCGGCCAATCGCCGGGAATCGCTGCGCGAGGTCGACCTCGACATCGACGAGGGTGCCGACATGGTGATGGTGAAGCCGGCGATGTCCTACCTGGACGTCCTGCGCGAGACGGCGGACCGTTCGCCCGTCCCCGTTGTGGCGTATCAGATCTCGGGCGAGTACTCCATGATCACGGCCGCCGCACAGAACGGCTGGATCGACCGGGACGCCGCGATCCTCGAATCGCTGACCAGTATCCGCCGCGCAGGCGCGGACGTCGTGCTGACGTACTGGGCGACCGAAGCGGCCGGCTGGTTGTGATCGTTTCGTCGGCGGATACGGTAGTGCCATGACCCAGCAGTGGCCACCGACACCGCCGCACCAGGCACCGCACCAGCAGGGCCCGTCTCCGCACAATTTGCCGTACCCCCCGCCGGTGCCGCAGCCGAAGCCGGAACGTCCGGCACCGGTCGACGTGGGCACCGCGGCGCAGCTGCTGTGGGCGGTGGCCGGGCTCGGTCTGATCCAGGCGCTGGCCGCGATGGTTCTGGTGGTGGGGGAGAAGTCGACGTTCGTCGACGAACTGATGAACAACCCCAGCGTTACCTCCGGCGAGGTCGACATGAGCCGCGACAGCGTGGAGTCGCTGTTCTACGTGGGTATCGGATTCACGGTCGTCCTCATCCTGATCCTCACCGGGCTGTTCCTCCTGTTCGTGCGTTTCATGCGTAAGGGCCGGAACTGGGCCCGGATGCTGCTCACCATCGCGTGCGTGATGATGGTGGTGTGGACCGTCCCGGTGCTCTTCGGCATCGGATCCGACGGGAGCGGCACCGCGCTCGCTCTGGGCGGCGTGCAGATTCTCCAGGCCGTGGTGGCCGTCGGCGCCGTCGTGCTGATGCACCGCAAGGATTCCAACAGCTACTTCCTGAGGTTGCCCCCCTCCGCCGAGTAGCTTCGATTTGCTCGTGAAATATAAAGATGTACCGTGAAGTACGTCACAAGGGCAGACCGCAGACTTCATTTCGACCGAAGGACTTTTCTCCATGCGCGCTGACGATCGAGCACACGGGTCTCGCAAGGAAGCACTGATGTTCGCCCTCATCGTGGCCTTCGTACTGCTGACCCTGTTGCTCGTCGTGATCCCGGGCGCCCTCTCCTGACGTGCCTCACGTTTTCCTCGCGGGCCACGATGTCGCAGGATGAGCGTGTGAGCGAACCAGCCGTCTTGTTCAGTGAGCCCGGCGCCCGCTGGCGGATGGTGGCGTTCGGTCCGGTGTTCTGCCTGATCGCATTGATCATCGAACTGCTCACCGGCCCGGTGGTGCACTGGTTCGCGCTGCCGCTGTTCGCGGTGCTGCTCAGCGGGTTCGTCTACGTGCAGGTGGTGGCCGCGCGCAGGCATGCCAGCGTCGAACTCACGACGTCGTCGCTGCGGCAGGGCACCGAAGACCTGCCGATCACCGAGATCGTGAAGATCATGCCCCCGGCCGACCCGGAGTCGTACGAGCAGCAGCCGTGGGAAACCGCCCGGAGTCTGGGAGAGCTGTCCGCGGTTCCCCGCCGGCGGACGGGCATCGGGCTGCGACTGCGGGACGGTGCCCTGGTGCAGGCGTGGGCCAAAGACGACGTAGCACTGCGCGCGCAGCTCGAATCGCTGCTCGCGAAGTCGGCGGGCGGGTCGGCGGAATGAACCGCCGGACCGTGGTGGTGGCAGCGGAGTGGATCGGCGCCGTAGCCGGTGTCGTCGCCGCGGTGTGGTGTTGGAACCACGCCCAGGTCACCTCGGAGTTCGGTCCCGTGGCGCCGGGTGCACCCTCCTTCGAGGGAACCGAGTATTCGGGGTCGTGGATCGCCGTCGCCGCCGGACTGCTGACGGTCGCGGGGTTGCTGGTGATCGACTCGGTACGCCGGTTCCGGTCCGGCCCGGCGGGCGAACCCGCCGAGCCGTCCTCGTCACCGGAAGATCTGGGTCTTGCGGACGGTGTCGGTCCCGGGACCGTCGAGCATCGCGGAGCCGAGTAGCGCCTCGGGAACCCCGAGTCCCTCGATCAACGTCTGCGCGTGCGGCCGCAGCGACCGGCAACGTTCGTTGATTCCCCGCTGCACCGCCTTCGACCGCTCCACCGACAGCTGCCGGTGCTCCATGAACCACGCCTTGTCCTCCTCGATCACGCTCAGCGCGTAGAGGTCGCAGACATCGCTCAGCAGGTCGCGGGCGTCGTCGTCCTCGCATTCGTCGATGCCGGCGACGAACGCCTCGAGCACGACCCGGTCGATGTGCGCCTGCGCGGCGTGCAGCACGTGATCCTGCACGAAATTGAAGGCGTCGAACGGGTTCTCCTCGCGCTTCTGCGCACCCTGGAGGCGACGGGCGGCGGTCGAGAGCAGGTACTGCTCGCGGTCCTCGAACATCGTCAGCTGGGTGCCGCGGTTGAAGAGGCTGCCGTCCTCCTCGTTGTCCTGCCTCGTGTCGAGGATCGTCTGGATGATCTGCTGCGCGGCGGTGCGCTTCTTGACGACGTCGGAGACCGTGGTGGCCGCGAAGCGCATCCATTCGACGGGGCTCATGCCGCGCACCTCGTCCGCGTAGGACGTGAGCAGTTCCTTGGCCACCAGCTGCGTCAGGACGTGGTTGTCGCCCTCGAACGTCGTGAACACATCCGTGTCCGCCTTGAGCGCCGTGAGACGGTTCTCGGCCATGTACCCGGCGCCGCCACACGCTTCACGGGCTTCCTGGATCGCACGGGTGGCGTGCCAGGTGTTCGCGACCTTGAGCCCGGCGGCGCGGCCCTCGAGCTCACGCTGTTCCTGGGGGTCGGCGTCGGCACTGCTCTGGATCTCGTGCATCTTGGCGACGAGCTCGTTCTGGGCGAACTGGAGCGCGTAGGAGCGTGCGATCAGCGGGAACAGCCTGCGCTGGTGGACGAGGTAGTCCATGAGCAGCACCTCGTCCTCGGCCTGCGGCGCATTGAACTGCCTGCGCTGCAACGCATATCGGGTGGCGATCGACAATGCGACGCGGGCGGCGGCGCCGGCGGACCCGCCCACCGTGACCCGTCCCCGCACGAGAGTGCCCACCATCGTGAAGAATCGGCGGTTCGCGTTGTCGATCGGCGAGGTGTACGTGCCGTCGGGTTCCACGTCCGCGTACTTGTTGAGTAGGTTCTCCCGCGGAATTCGGACCTGGTCGAACGTGATTCGGCCGTTGTCGACGCCGGGAAGCCCACCCTTGTAGCCACAGTCCGACGTGTGGACGCCGGGGAGGTCGTTGCCGTCCTCGTCCCGGATCGGTACCACGAAGCAGTGCACGCCCTGCGACTCGCCGCCCGTGATCAACTGCGCGAACACGGCCGCCATCGTCGCGTGCTGCGCCGCCCCGCCGATGTAGTCCTTGCGTGAGGACGGCGTGGGGGAGTGGATGACGAATTCGCCCGCGTCCGCGTCGTACGTGGCGGTGGTCTCGAGCGCCTGTACGTCGCTGCCGTGACCCGTCTCGGTCATCGCGAAACACCCCAGCAGATCCAGGGCGACGAGACGCTTCACGTACGCCTCGTGGTGGCGCGCGGTGCCGAGGTTCTCGATCGCGCCGCCGAACAGTCCCCACTGCACGCCGGCCTTGACCATCAGGGACAGGTCCGACATCGCGAGCATCTCGATGCTCGTGACTGCGGCTCCGGCGTCACCGGTGCCGCCGTGGTCTTTCGCGAATCCGTCGGCGGCGTAGCCGTTGCTCGCCAGCAGACGCAACTGCGCCAGCGTCTTGGCGCGGGCCTCGTCGAGGTCGGGGGTGTAGTGCGGTGCGAAGTCGGGGGAGCCGGACAGTTCCGCCCTGACACGCTCGCGTACCTCCCGCCAGCGTCCGTCGAGTGTGCTTCTCAGGTGGTCAGCTGTGGTGGCCATGACTCGACAGTAGCCGTCGCTCCGAGGCGCGTGATGTCGGTCGAGGAACGGATGGGGATCGTGGCCGCGGCTCTACGCATCTGCGATCCCGTTCTTCCGGCCGACCGTGGCACCGGCGATGGGTGTTGCGCTCTGCACTGTCCGGGGTATTCCGGTGTGGTGAACTTTTCCCGCGCACTACGGTCCGCCGTCACGGGTCCGACCTTCCGGTGGACCTCCGCGCCGAGTGGCACCGCCCGCCACCCGGTCAGCATCACCACGGCATCGGTGTCACTCGAGCAACAGCATCGGGTCCGGGTGCGCAAGTACGTGATCGTGTCGTCGTTGAGGATCCTCGCGTTCGTGCTGTCGGCGGTGGTCTACGGCCTGTCCGGCAACCCGTGGTTGGCTGTGGCGATCATCGGTGCGTCCCTTCCCTTGCCGTGGATCGTTGCCCTGATCGTCGACGACCTGCCGCCGTGGGAGAAGGACGAGTCCCACGGTAGCGGGTGAGGCGTCTGACCAGGACGATCACCAGAAGCGACTCCCGGGCACACCCTTGAACGGGCCCACCACCCGATCGGTGATCCACCCGCCGTAGAAGCCCCCCGTCTGGGGCCGAACCCGCTCGCCGTCGACGAAACAGCCGTCCATCGATCCCGGCATGACCGCAACGTGCCCGACGAGAGATTCGTACCCGGCGACCGGCCGGGGATAGTGCCACGCCGCACGCTCGGCGACGTGTCCGCCCGCGACGACGTCGAAATAATCCGCCCGCCCCTTCCACTCGCACACCGTGCTCCCGGCAACCGGATGCAAGACCCCCTCGGCGAAACACGTGCGCGGCAGGTAGTACGTCGGCGGGTGGCTCGTCTCGAGCAGACGCAGCGGGTTGCGCGTGCGTGCGACGAGTTGCCCGCCGAACCGCACCTCCACCAACTCGCCGCTCGGCTGGACCACGGGTGGCCGCGGATAGTCCCACACCGATTCCTGTCCCGGACCGACGGGGTCCGGGATCGGGTGGCCGCTCGTCATGCCGAGGTGCTGATCATCGCGAGCTATCCCACGGGGTCGCGCCAGAAGGCGGTGATCAGGTCGGCGAGTGCGGCCGGGTCGGCGATCAGGGGTGTGATGTGGCCGGCGCCGTCCACCGTGGTGGCCGCGGCGTGCGGCATCGTCGCCGCGGCGGCCCGTGCCTGCTCGAGGGAGATCATCGTGTCTGCGCGGGGGACGACCATCAGCGTCGGCGCCCCGATCCGGGGGAGGAGAGGGTCGAGGCCCTTGCGGTGCAGCATGATCGACTGCATCGCCTGGTGCATGCCGCGTCGCGGAGCCTGCCGGAAGCTGCGGGAGACGGCCCGGAATTGTTGCGGGTGCGTTCGTGAAAGCTCCTTGCCGAGAAGGACGTTCATCACCGCGGTGGTGAGCGGTGGAATCGGTCCGGCGATGCGGTAGGCCCACACCATCGGCACGATCCTGGCGCGTTCCCTGCGGGTGAGGGCCTGGGTCGGTGTCCCGATGGTGACCACGGTGCGGCACCGGTCGGGAGTGTCGGCGGCCGCGACGAGTCCGACGTGTCCACCCCAGGCGTTGCCCACCCAGTCGGCGGGCTCGGTGACGTCGAGCGCGTCGAGGACGGCGATTGCCGCCGTAGCGCACTCGTCCATCGTGAACCGCCGCTGTACGGCTGTGCTGGCCCCGTGGCCGGGTCCGTCGATCGAGATCAACTGCCGGTGCGCGACCAGATGGCTGCGCAGGGGCGCCCACGTCGTCGAGTCGACGAAAAGGCTGTGCCACAGCACGGTCGGCGGCCCGCTGCCGGTGACGTGGACGGCGAGGTTCCCGACGCTCGTCGGGACGGTTCGGGTGATCGATTGTGTGTCCATGGGATGCCCCAGGTGCGTGATGTCGAGTATTGCTTCGGAAACCGAAACTTCGGTAACCGTAGTATTCTCCTGTGTCATGGAACGGTCAAGAGGTCTGCCGTCCGATCGGCCGGCGGTGGGGCAGCTGCTGGTTCGTTTGCTGCACGAGTTCCGCCGGGAGTTGAGCGAGCCCATGGCGGAACGCGGTTACGGCGACATCCGCCCGCCGCATCTACAGATCTTCGGCAACATCGGCTGGGAGGGCCGGCGATTGACGGAGATCGCCTCCCGTGCCGAACTGAGTCTGTCCGCCGCGTCCGAACTCATCAACGATCTCGAGGACCTCGGGTACGTCGAGCGGATTCCGGACACGCGGGACCGGCGGGCGAAACTGGTCGTCCCGACCGCGCGGGGACGGCAGGCGCTGCAGGACGCCGCGGTGCGGGTCGCCGAGATCGAGCACCATTGGGGCGGCATCGTCGGCCACGACCGGTTCGACGACGCCTGCTCCGTGCTCAGTTCCCTGCTGGACGAGTTGAGTCCCGAGGACCGCTGACGGTTGGCGGCGGGGCCGCGGCGCGGACGAGTTGGTCGTGGCGCAGGGCGATCTGGGTTTGTGTCGCGATGACGGTCGACGAGCGTAATACGTTGTGCCCGTCGACGATCGAGTTGATCACCCGCTGCAGGTCCGCGTGGGTACGCGCCACCACGCGGACCAGGACGTCGCCGGCCCCGGTGATCGTGTGCGCCTCGAGCACTTCGGGGATGGCGGTCAGGTGCTCGACGACCGCGGCGTGCCCGTTGCCCTGGGCGATCTCGAGGGTGGCGAACGCGACCACCGGAAACCCCAAGGCCTCCGGGTCGAGGGTCGGTGCCGAACTGGTGATCACGCCGGTGCGTTCGAGCCGGTCGAGTCGCGCCTGGACGGTGCCGCGCGCCACTCCCAGGCGTCTCGACGCCTCGAGCACCCCGACCTTCGGCTCGGCGTGGAGCAGGTCGAGCAGTGCCGCGTCGAGTCGATCGATGCTCATGGCGTCCCTGGTCAATATGTAGGGTCCAACCGTATTTTCATCCAGCATCCTGTACAGATTGAGCAGCGTCAAGAGGCGCCGTTGCGCAGTGATGTGTGCTGGATCACAGTGGGATATGACTATCTCCGACATTCGCCTGACGCCCCGCGAGGTGGCCGCACATTTGGAGACCGACGAGCTCCGGCAGTTGGTCGGGCTCGTCGAACACGACGACGCGTCAGATCCGTTTCCCGTGGTCGCGATGGATGCCGTGGTATTCGCGTGCGGCAACGCGACGCAGAGCATGCAGTACTTCGTCTCCACCTGGGGCATGACCCTCGTCGCCTACGCCGGGCCGGAGACCGGTCAGCGCTCGCACAAGTCGTTCGTCCTCGAGTCCGGGTCGGCACGGTTCGTGCTGCACGGCGCCGTCGATCCGAAGTGCCCGCTCGCGGACCATCACCGGGCCCACGGCGACGGCGTGGTGGACCTGGCCATGGAAGTTCTCGACGTCGACCGCTGCATCGCGCACGCACGCTCGCAGGGCGCCACCATTCTCGAGGACCCGCGCGACGTCACGGATCAGTTCGGTACCGTGCGGCTCGCGGCGATCGCCACGTATGGCAGCACCCGGCACACCATCGTCGACCGCAGCCGGTACGACGGCCCGTATCTGCCTGGATTCGTCGCGCGCTCCAGCGGTTTCGCGGCGCGACCGGGTAAGCCCGAGCGGTTGTTCCAGGCGCTCGACCACGCCGTCGGCAACGTCGAAATGGGCCGGATGGATCACTGGGTACGGTTCTACAACCGGGTCATGGGGTTCACCAACATGGCCGAATTCGTCGGCGACGACATCGCCACGGAGTATTCAGCGCTGATGTCGAAGGTCGTGGCGAACGGCAATCACCGGGTGAAGTTCCCGCTCAACGAACCTGCGGTGGGAAAGAAGAAGTCGCAGATCGACGAATATCTCGACTTCTACGGTGGGCCGGGCTGCCAGCATCTGGCCCTCGCGACCGGAGACATCCTCGCGACAGTGGACGCGCTGCGCGCCGAGGGCGTCGAATTCCTGAAGACACCCGACGCGTATTACGAGGACCCGCAGCTGCGTGCCCGGATCGGCACGGTGCGGGTGCCGGTGGAGGAACTGCAGAAGCGCGGAATCCTCGTCGACCGCGACGAGGACGGATACCTCCTGCAGATCTTCACCACACCGCTCGGCGACCGGCCGACCATCTTCTTCGAGCTGATCGAACGGCACGGTTCGCTCGGGTTCGGGGCGGGCAACTTCCAGGCCCTGTTCGAATCCATCGAGCGTGAGCAGGCGGCCCGCGGCAATCTGTGAACCTCCGATCGGCACGCAGTGCATCATCGACTGATGGAGGACACGGATCGGGGAACGTTCGCAGGGAAGGTCGCTCTCGTCACCGGGGCGTCCTCGGGGCTCGGGTACGCCGTGGCCCGGCTCCTCACCGACCGGGGCGCCCGCGTGTTCGGGGTCGCGCGGGACGGGGATGCGCTGCGGCAGGCCATGATCGAGATCGCCGGACCGGAGGCCGCGGGGCACTGTGCGCCGGCGGACGTGGCGTCGCCGGAAGCGTGCAGCGGGGCCGTGGCGGCCTGCGTCGACGGGCTCGGCGGTCTCGACGTCCTGATCAACGTCGCCGGTTCGCACACCCTCCGGCACACCGCGGACGTCACGGACGAGGACTGGGCGCGCGATCTCGCCGTGAACCTGAACGGGCCGTTCTACCTGTCGCGGGCAGCGTTGCCGCATCTGCTCGAACGCGGAGGCAACATCGTCAACGTCGCATCCGTCGCCGGACTGCAGGGGCAGGCGTACTCGGCCGGCTACTGCGCGGCCAAGCACGGACTGGTGGGCCTCACCCGCGCGATGGCACTCGAATTCACCGGCACACCGCTGCGGATCAACGCCGTCTGCCCGGGCGGGATGATGACGCCGCAGGTCACGAACTTCGCGTTCCCCGACGGTGTCGATTTCGAGCTCGTCATGAAGTCTGCCTCCCCGAGAGGGCTGATGGAACCCGAGGACGTGGCGAAGACGGTGGCCTTCCTCGCATCCGACGACGCCTCCGCCATCCACGGAGCCGTGTACTCGGTGGACAACGGGAAGATGGCATGAGTCTCGTCGAAGGCCCGATCTTCCAGATCTGCTGGGTCGTCGACGACATCGAGTCGGCGGAGCGGTACTTCACCGAACAGCTGGGCGTCGCGCGATGGCTGCGGCTCCCGGACGTGCACTTCGGACCCGAGCAGTGCACGTACCGCGGGCAGCCCGCCGACTACGTGGTCCACGTGTCGCTCGGATACGCCGGCGGGCAGCAGCTCGAACTGATCCAGCCGGTGTCGGGACGCAACCTGTACGCGGAACAGCTGGAGACCAGCGGTCCCGGCGTCCATCACGTGGCCTGGGTTCCCGAAGACTTCGAGGCCACCCTCGCCGAAGCCGGACGCCGGGGACTGCCGGTGGTGCAGCGCGGCCGGTTCGAGGGCGTCGGGATGGAGTTCGCGTACCTCGAGGGCGGCCCGCTCGGCGGTTACGTGGAACTGATGAAGCTGTCCGAGGAGATGCGGGCGATGTTCGCCTCGCTCGTCCCGGAATCGCCCGGCGCGACGGATCGGGCAGAGTGATCCTGGCCACCCACTACACCCTGTCGTTGGCAAATTCGACAGAACTGGGACACTGGAGGCCGTGACTGTTTCCTCCGGTGACCCCGACGTGCACGCATCCCGCTCCGCCCAGCTCTTCGAGAGGGCTGATCTGGTCATTCCCGGCGGCGTCAACTCCCCGGTGCGGGCCTTCCACTCGGTCGGCGGCACCCCCCGGTTCATCAGGGAAGCGTCCGGTTACACGCTCACCGACGTCGACGGCAACGACTACGTCGACCTCATCTGCTCGTGGGGACCGATGATCCTCGGGCACGCGCACCCCGCCGTCGTCGAGGCAGTGCAGAAAGCGGCCGCCACCGGCCTGTCGTTCGGCGCACCCACCGAGGGCGAGATCGAACTGGCCGAGGAGATCGTCGGCCGGGTCGCGCCGGTGGAGAAGGTGCGCCTGGTCAACTCCGGCACCGAAGCCACCATGAGCGCCGTCCGCCTCGCCCGCGGTTTCACGGGCCGAACCAAGGTCCTCAAGTTCTCCGGCTGCTACCACGGACACGTCGACGCCCTGCTGGCCGACGCCGGTTCGGGGCTCGCCACGTTCGGCCTTCCGACATCGCCCGGCGTGACGGGCGCGCAGGCCGAGGACACCATCGTCGTTCCCTACAACGACCTCGACGCCGTCGCCCAGGCCTTCGCCGCGAACGAGGGCGCGATCGCGTGCGTCATCACCGAGGCCGCCGCCGGCAACATGGGCGCAGTGGCGCCGCAGCCCGGATTCAACGAGGGCCTGCGGAAGCTGACCAGCGACAACGGCGCGCTGCTCATCATGGACGAGGTGATGACCGGATTCCGCGTCAGCTCCGCCGGCTGGTACGGACTCGACGGCGTCGCCGGTGACCTGTACACGTTCGGCAAGGTGATGAGCGGTGGTCTGCCCGCCGCCGCATTCGGTGGCCGCGCCGACGTCATGGCGCATCTCGCCCCGGCCGGACCCGTCTACCAGGCAGGCACCCTGTCCGGGAACCCCGTCGCCGTCGCCGCCGGGCTCGCCAGCCTGCGCGCCGCCGACCAGGGCGTGTACGACGCACTCGAGCACAACAGTGCCACCCTGCGGACCCTGCTGTCCGACGCGCTGACCGCAGAGAGCGTGCCGCACCGGGTGCAGACCGCTGGGACGATGCTCAGCGTGTTCTTCAGCGAGGACCCGGTGACGAACTACGCCGAGGCCAAGGCCGCCCAGACCTGGCGCTTCCCGGCGTTCTTCCACGGGCTGCTCTCACGCGGTGTGTACCCGCCGCCGAGCGCGTTCGAGGCGTGGTTCGTCTCCGCCGCCATGGACGACAGAGCATTCTCGATCATCGCCGACGCCCTGCCGCACGCCGCGAAGGCCGCCGCCGCGGCCGTCCAGCCCTGACGTGTCCTCCCCCCTCGCAGCCGGCAGCCTTGCCGCCGACACCCACCCGCCCTCCCGTCCCGACCCGAGGAACCGCAACGTGACCGAAGCCGATCATCCCGACCACACACAGACCCGCACCATCGTGCACGTGCTCCGGCACGGCGAGGTGCACAACCCGCGAGGAATCCTCTACGGCAGGCTCCCCGGGTTCCGGCTGTCGGTGACGGGTGAGGCGCAGGCCCGCGCGGTGGCGTCGGTGCTGGCCAAGCACGACATCACGCACGTGGTGTCCTCGCCGCTGCAGCGGGCGCAGGAGACGGCGGTTCCGATCGCCGACGCGCACGGCGTCGAGATCGCGACCGACGAGAACCTCATCGAGGCAGGCAACGAATTCGAGGGCCTCAAGGTGTCCGTCGGCGACGGCGCGCTGTCCCGTCCCCGGCACTGGTGGAAACTGCGCGACCCGTTCACACCGTCCTGGGGTGAGCCGTACCTGCAAATCGCGCACCGCATGCTGGCCGCCGTCAACAGCGCCCGCGTGTCGGCGGTGGGCCACGAGGCCGTCGTCGTCAGCCACCAGCTCCCCGTCTGGACCCTCCGCCGATTCCTGCAGGGGGAGCGGCTGTGGCACGACCCGCGGCACCGCCAGTGCGGTCTCGCGTCGCTGACGTCCCTCGTCTACGAGGGCGACACCCTCATCGACATCGTGTACTCGGAGCCCGCGGGCGCGTCGGATCCGAGGGTGACCGGGGCATGAGTCGGGGGCGCTTCGCCGGGCTTCTCGCGGTGATCTGTACGGCCGCGGTGTCGCTGTCGGCGTGTGCGTCCGGCGACGACGCCGTGGCCCAGGGCGGCACGTTCGACTTCGTGTCGCCGGGCGGACAGACGGAGATCTTCTACGACCCGCCCGCCGACCGCGGCACCATCGGCACGGTGTCCGGACCCGATCTGATGACCGAGGGCAAGACCACCTCGCTCGACGATTTCGAGGGGCAGGTCGTGGTCCTCAACGTGTGGGGGCAGTGGTGCGGCCCGTGCCGGGGTGAGGCCAACGACCTCGAGCAGGTGTACGAGGAGACCAAGGATCAGGGAGTGTCGTTCCTCGGGATCAACGTGCGGGACAACCAGCAGGACAAGGCGCAGGACTTCGTGATCGACAACAAGGTGTCGTATCCGTCGATCTACGACCCCGCCATGCGGACGATGATCGCGCTGGGGCAGAACTACCCCACGAGCGTCATCCCCACCACGATCGTGCTCGACCGGGACCACCGCGTGGCCGCGGTGTTCCTGAAGGAACTGCTCGCCGAGGACCTGAAGCCGGTGGTCGAACGGGTGGCGCAGGAATCGTGAGCACCAGCACTACCCTTCTCGCCGGTGGCGTCGGCGACGCCTTCCAGTCCACTGCTGCATCCGGACCGCTGCTGCTCGCGCTCGGCGCGTGCGTCCTCGCCGGTCTGGTGTCGTTCGCGTCGCCGTGCGTCGTGCCCCTCGTGCCCGGATACCTGTCCTACCTCGCGGGTGTGGTCGGCGCGGACGCCCCGGCCGTCACCGCGGAGGAGGCGGCCACCCGCACGAAGACGGTCGCCGACGGTCGGCTGCGGGTCGCGGGCGCCGCGGCCCTGTTCGTCGCCGGTTTCACCGTGGTGTTCGTGCTGGCCACCGCGTCCGTGTTCGGCGCCATCTCGGCGCTCGCGATCAACCGCGACATCCTGATGCGGGTCGGCGGGGTGGTCACCATCGCCATGGGCCTGGTGTTCATCGGCCTGATCCCGGCCCTGCAGCGCGACACGAGGCTCGAGCCGCGCCGCATCTCCAGCCTGGCCGGGGCCCCGCTGCTCGGTGCCGTGTTCGCACTGGGCTGGACCCCGTGCCTCGGCCCCACCCTGGCGGGTGTCATCTCACTGGCCGCAGGCACCGACGGTGCCACCGCCGCCCGCGGAGTGGCCCTGATCGTCGCGTACTGCCTCGGCCTCGGGTTGCCGTTCGTGATCCTGGCGCTCGGCTCGTCCCGGGCGCTGCGCGGTGTCGGCTGGCTGCGCCGCAACGCGCGCACCATTCAAATCTTCGGCGGAATCATGCTGGTGGCCGTGGGCGTCGCCCTCGTCACCGGCGCGTGGGACCAGTTCGTCGGCTGGGTTCGCGACGCCTTTATCTCGGAAGTGACCCTCCCTATATGAGCGACACCCAGATTTCCGAGGCCCCGGAAGCCGCACCGGTGCCCCGTCAATCGCTGCCGGGCCGCGCGTTCGCGGTCGTCCGCAACACCTGGCGTGGCCTCACGTCCATGCGCACGGCGCTGGTGCTGCTGTTCCTGCTGGCCCTCGCGGCCATTCCCGGCGCGCTGCTCCCGCAGCGCAGCCTCAACGCGGGCAAGGTCGACGAATACATCTCGAATCGGCCGACCCTCGGTCCGTGGATGGACAAGCTCGAGCTGTTCGACGTGTTCGGCAGCTTCTGGTTCACCGCGATCTACGTCCTGCTCTTCATCTCCCTCGTCGGCTGCATCCTGCCGCGCTGTGTCGACCACGCCAAGGCGCTGCGCACCCGTCCGGTGCCTGCCCCGCGGAACCTCGCGCGACTGCCGCACCACCACGAGGACCGCGTCGACGAGACGCCGGAGGAACTCGCCGCCCGCATCCGCACCCACCTGAAGGGGTGGCGGGTCGAGACCCGCGCGGGCGGGGAGCGCGCCGCGCACGACGGCGAGATCACCATCTCCGCGGAGAAGGGCTACTTCCGCGAGCTCGGCAACCTGGTCTTCCACCTGTCGCTCGTGGCGCTGCTCGTCGCGATCGCCGTCGGCAAGCTGTTCGGCTACGAGGGCAACGTCATCGTGGTCGCCAACAACGGTCCCGGCTTCTGCACCACGTCGCCCGCGGTCTTCGACTCGTTCAAGGCGGGCAACACGCAGGACGGCACCGGCATGACGCCGCTGTGCGTCAAGGTCAAGGACTTCGCGGCCGACTACCTCGACAGCGGTCAGGCCGAGATGTTCACATCCAACATCGCCTACCAGGCCGGCGACGACCTCGAGACGAACACGTGGCGGGACGGACAGTTGCAGGTCAACCACCCGCTTCGCGTCGAGGGCGACCGCGTCTACCTGCAGGGGCACGGGTACGCGCCGACGTTCACCGTCACGTTCCCGAACGGGGAAACCCGCACCGAGACGCTGCAGTGGCGTCCCGACGACGCGACGACGTTCCTCAGCAGCGGTGCGATGCGGTTCGACCCGCCCGGCGGCATGTACACCGACACCGACGAGCGCCGGAAGAATCAGATCGCGATCGAGGGACTGTTCGCCCCGACCGCGCTGTTGCACGGCAATCTGCTGGCGTCGAGCTACCCGGCCATGAACGACCCGGCCGTCGCCATCGACATCTACAAGGGCGACACCGGCCTCGACACGGGCAATCCGCAGTCGCTGTTCTCGCTGAACACCGAATTGATCAACCAGGGCCGGCTCGTGAAGCAGGACCGGGTGAATCTGAAACCGGGGGAGAGTTCGACGCTGGCCGACGGCACCCAGGTGCGGTTCGACGGTGCCGTGGACTTCGTGAACCTGCAGGTGTCGCACGACCCGGCGCAGCAGTGGGTGCTGGTGTCGGCGCTGACGATGATGGCCGGACTGCTCGTCTCGCTGCTGGTCAAGCGTCGCCGCGTGTGGGCCCGCATCTACCCCGCGGACGCGTCCGATCTTGACCCACGACGTACTGTAGTAGAGCTTGGTGGACTCGCCCGGACCGATCAGGCCGGCTGGGGCGACGAGTTCGGCCGACTCTGCACCCGTCTGCTCACGGACGACACGAAGCCTGACGCGCAGGAGAGCCAACGATGACGACCAACGAGACACTGGCGCAGTACAGCGACTGGGCCTTCCGATCTGCCTTCACCGTCCTGGTGCTGGCACTCGTGCTGCTCATCGTGCAGTACGCGTCCACCCGGGCGCAGGCAGTGCAGGACCGGGAACTCGTGTCGGCAGGCTCCGGTGCACGCTCGGCCGACGCGCCCTCGGTGCCCGGTCGACTGGTCGAGCAGCCGAAGAAACCCATGTCCGAGCGCTTCGGCGGCATGGGCGCGGCCGTGCTCGTCGTCGGCACGGTGCTGATCTTCGCGTCGATCGTGCTGCGCGGATTCGCGACCGAGCGGTTCCCGCTCGGCAACATGTACGAGTTCGTCACGATGGCCTGCGCAGCGGCACTCGTCGTCGGTCTCGCACTCCTGTCGAAGCCGGCGTACCGGTCGATGTGGGTGTTCCTGCTCGTCCCCGTCCTGATCCTGATGTTCCTCGCCGCCACCGTGCTGTACGCGGACGCGGCACCCGTGGTGCCCGCACTGCGGTCGTACTGGCTGCCCATCCACGTCACCATCGTGAGCGTCGGTTCCGGTGTGTTCCTGGTGTCGGGCATCGCGAGCCTGCTGTTCCTGCTGCGCATGCGGTACCCGCGCGGCGAGGAAGGAACGGGCGTGTTCGCGCGGATCGCGGAGCGGCTACCCGACGCGCAGACCCTGGACCGGCTGGCATACAAGACCACCATCATCGGGTTCCCGCTGTTCGGCGCGGGCGTCATCCTCGGCGCCATCTGGGCCGAGGCCGCCTGGGGCCGATTCTGGGGCTGGGACCCCAAGGAGACGGTGTCGTTCATCGCCTGGGTGATCTACGCCGCCTACCTCCACGCCCGTGCGACGTCGGGATGGCGCGACACCAAGGCCGCTTGGATCAACGTGGCGGGCTTCGTCGCGATGCTGTTCAACCTGTTCATCATCAACATGGTGGTGTCGGGATTGCACTCGTACGCGGGCCTCAACTGACGGTAGTCACCGACTGATATCCTTCCGCCGCGACGTCTCCGATCGGTGTGATTCGGTGGGGACGATGGAGACTTCACGAGGGGGATGTTGAGTCATGTCCGAAAACAACGCCGGCATGTGGGAGCCGGTACGGCCTGCATCGAATCCGCCCGGGGACGACCACGCATCGGCCGCCGCGTGGAACGCCGCGCGGCAGGCTCCGTACGTTCAGCCGCAGGGTCCCAACCCGTTCGCGCAGCCCGGTGTCCAGGCCCCGGCCGCCGCACCCGCGCGGCCGCAGACCCAGGCCCCGGCCGCCGCTCCCGTCCCGCAGCAGGCCCCGGCCCCGCAGCAGACTCCCGTGCAGGGAGCGTTCACGCCGCCGCAGCAGGCGCCGGTCCAGCACGCACCCCAGCAACCCCGCCCGCACACCACGAATGCCGATCAGCAGTACGCGGTGTCGGCGCGTGACCTGTCGACGTCGCTGCTCCTCAAGCAGGTCAAGCCGGCCCCCACCACGGGATGGCGCAAGGCGCTGTACCAACTGTCCGGCCGCTACATCAACGTCGGCAACAGCGCGAAGGAACAGCGCCGGATCGAGCTGACCAAGCAGGTCAACCAGCCGCTGCAGGGCTGCTACAAGATCGCGCTGCTGAGCCTCAAGGGCGGAGTGGGCAAGACCACCACCACCGCGACCCTCGGCTCCACGTTCGCGTCACTGCGCGGCGACCGCGTCATCGCCGTCGACGCCAACCCCGACCGGGGCACGCTCAGTCAGAAGATTCCCCTCGAGACCCCGGCCACGGTGCGCAATCTCCTGCGCGACGAGCAGAGCATCGAAAAGTACAGCGACGTCCGCAGTTACACGTCGCAGAGCCGGCACCGGCTCGAGGTGCTCGCGTCCGACAGCGACCCGGCGGTGTCGGAGGCGTTCAGCGCGGACGACTACTCGCGGACCGTCACGATGCTCGAGAAGTTCTACAGCATCGTCCTCACCGACTGCGGCACCGGACTGATGCATTCCGCCATGCAGACCATCCTCGAAGAGGCCGACGCGCTCGTGGTGGTCAGCTCGGGGTCCGTCGACGGCGCCCGCAGCGCCTCCGCGACCCTCGACTGGCTCGACGCCCACGGATACCGCGAACTGGTGTCCCGGTCGGTGGCCGTCGTCAACGCAGTCCGCCCGCGGTCGGGCAAGGTGGATCTGCCGAAGGTCGTCGAGCACTTCGAGCAGCGGTGCCGCCTGGTCCGGCTGATTCCGTTCGATCCGCACCTCGAAGAGGGCGCCGAGATCGAACTGGAGCGACTGCGTCCCAAGACGCGCAACGCTCTTCTCGAACTGGCCGCTGCGGTGGCGTCGGACTTCCCGGCGTCCAGTTTCGCGCTACAGGATCGTCGCTGAGGCAATGAGACCGAGGGTGCCGGATCGACCGGCACCCCGGCTTCGGCTCACCCGGCGGGGTCCGCCGGACCGGCATCGGGTTCGTCGGACTTCTTCCGACGGGTCTCCCGATCGACCTTCCAGAGGAAATCCGGATCGTCGTCGGGTCCCTGCACCCGATTGCTGAGCACGGGCCTGGTGTTCGGGCCGAACGCCTTCCAGAGCAGGACCGCCACTGTCACGAGCCCGATGAGTGCCAACAGATAGATCACCGCGCACCTCCTTACACCGCTCGAGGGTAGCCGGTATCCCTGAGCGTAGCCGCGTCGGCGGCAGAGGGCACTTATCCGGTCGCAGGGCGTCCGGGTAGTGCGGTCGCGGTCAGCTCTACGGCTGCCCGCCCAATATCAGGGTCGGCCCGCCTCCGTCGTCAGGGAGCGGAGCAGCTGCATGACCTCGGCCTCGCGGAAGCGGCGGTGCCCGCCGGGGGTGCGCAGCGATCCGAGCCGGCCCGCGTGCGCCCATCGCGTCACGGTCTTCGGGTCGACATGGAACAGGGCAGCCACCTGGCCCGGGGTCATGAGGGCTTCGTTGGATCCGCTGAATCCGGGTCCGTTGTAGGTGGGTGCGCTCATCGACGGTCCTCCACTGCTTTCGACTGGTCTGTGCTGAAGCCGGCCGCTGTTGCGACTGATCTCGGTCATCGTGACATCTGGCCCCCCGGGTACTCGAACGATCTAATGTTGGTAAAGGGGAGGTAATAGACAAATCGGATAAGTCGGACGTGTGAGGGGCGGGCTCGGCGATGGGTAACCTGGGAGCGTGAGTGAGTCATCCGAGAAGCCAGAAGACCAGGTCGAGCGCCCCGTCACAGCCGATTCGAGCGCACCGGCGAAGCAGGACGGGCGGGTGACCAAGGGGCAGCTGGCGCGCGACGTCGCGATCTATTCGATCGCCCGGCTGCTGCTGGTCGTCGTCATCGGCGCCATCATCCTCGGGGTGGCTGCACTAGTCGGAGTCGCCGTGCCGCTGCTCGTCGCCGCCATCTTCGCGGTCCTCATCGCACTCCCGCTGTCGCTGCTGCTGTTCGCGAAACTCCGCCGGCGGGTCAACGAGGGGATCGCCGCGTTCGACGCGCAGCGTCGCGCCGACCAGGCCGACCTGCGTGCCAGGCTCCGCGGTGAGGGCACGTCCCGGTGACGGACGGCGACTGCGTCGTCATCGACCGGAGCTTTCCGCGTGACTGGGTGGACAACGCTGTCCGTCTCATCGACGCCGACGCGCAGCGCAGCGCCGACACGCACCTGCTGCGGTACCCGTTGCCCGTCGAATGGGGTGTGCAGCTCTACCTGAAGGACGAGTCGACCCACATCACGGGCAGCCTCAAGCATCGGCTGGCCCGATCGCTGTTCCTCTACGCGATCTGCAACGGATGGATCACCGAGGGGACCACGGTCATCGAGGCGTCCTCGGGGTCCACGGCCGTCAGCGAGGCGTACTTCGCGAAGATGCTCGGACTCGACTTCGTGGCCGTCATGCCGCGCAGCACGAGCGGCGCGAAGATCGCCCTCATCGAGGCGCAGGGCGGTCGCTGCCACTTCATCGACCGGCCGCCGGAGATCTACAGCGAGGCCCGACGGCTCGCCGCGGAGACGGGCGGTCACTTCATGGACCAGTTCACGCACGCGGAGCGGGCCACCGACTGGCGGGGCAACAACAACATCGCCGAGTCGATCTACCACCAGATGATTCGTGAAGAGCACCCGGTGCCGCAGTGGCTCGTCATGAGCGCCGGCACCGGCGGCACCAGCGCGACGCTGGGCCGGTACATCCGCTACCGCAGGCACGCGACCCGGCTGCTCGTGGTGGATCCGGAGAACTCGGCGTTCTTCGGCGGCTACGACACCAACTCCTGTGACTACGCGACGGGGATGCCCTCGCGCATCGAGGGCATCGGCAGGCCGCGGGTGGAGCCGTCGTTCGTCGGGCAGGTCATCGACCGGATGATGCGGGTGCCCGACGCCGCGTCCATCGCGGCGGCTCGGCACGCCAGTTCGGTGCTGGGTCGCCGGGTCGGCGGTTCCACGGGCACGAACCTGTGGGGTGCGTTCACCGTCGTCGCGGAGATGCTCGCGGCCGGACGGTCCGGCAGTGTGGTCACGATCCTGTGCGACGGCGGCGAACGCTACGCGGACACCTACTTCGACGACGACTGGGTGGCCGGGGAGGGTATCGACCTCACCGGTCCGACCGCGGTGCTCGACCGCTTCGCGGCGACCGGGGAGTGGCCCGGTCAGCCCGGCTGAGGCGCGGTCGCGCCGGTACGCACCGGCGCCGTCACCGGGCGGGACATCGTGACCCGCGGCCACGCGGCGAGGCCGTGCCGGGCCTCGTCGGCGCGGATGCGTGACAGGCCCGGGGTCAGGGCGTCCTCCGGCAGGGGGCGGAAACCCAGCCGCTCGTAGTAGGGGGCGTTCCACGGGACGTCGACGAACGTGGTGAGGGTGAGGGCGGGCAGCCCGCGGACCGCCGCCCACGACGAGATCTCGTCGAGGAGCAGGGCGCCGAGGCCCTGACGGGCGTGGCCGGGGTGGACCGACACCTGCTCGATGTGGGCGGCCCCGTCGACCACGGCGACGAGTGCGTATGCGACCGGGGCATCGTCTGCGTCGACCGCGACCCAAATGCATTCCAGCTGGAGGTATTCGGTCAACTCGTCGAGTGTGAACGGGGGATCGTCGGCGACGGCGTCCATTCCGATGTCACGAAACGGCGCTCCCGCCGCGATTTCGATGTCTTGCAGGACGGGCAGGTCGGTGGAAATGGCCGGGCGGATCACAGGTCTTTTGTACCCGAAATCGTGCTGTTCGCACAGTTTCCCTGCACTTTCCCGAAACTTACTCCACCGTAGGCTACGCAACCGTAGGTTGGTAGCCTGGCGATAGGACGACGGAGTGGGGACGAGCATGGACAAGCCCGAGGTAACTCTCGAGAACTACGAAGCGGTGTACGCGTACTACCGCGACCATCAGCAGAATCGGATGCTCGCCAAGCTGGCGTACGCGTCGCTGTATGCGAAATACCGGCCGCGGGTCGTGTACGCGGACGACGCGAAGGCGCAGCTCGCCGGGCTCGTGAAGTCCGGCAGGGTGCTGATCGTCGCCGCCAATCACATCACCCACAGCGACCAGTACACGCTTGCGGCCACGGCCTGGAACACGCCGTTGCGCCGCGCGATCGGACGCACCCGGGTGCTCGCCAAAGACGAATTGTTCGTCGACCCCGACTTGCACAAGAAGGTCGACATGATGGGCGGCATCCCGGTGTTCCGCAGCAAGAACTACGGGCTCCGGGCGGTCGCCGACGCGGGCCGCCTCATGATGGACATCTCCTCCGAACGGCTCTGTCGCGGTGACAACCTGGCGATCTTCCCCGAGGGCACGTGCAACGAGGACGACCCGACCCGCCTGCAGCACATCAACAGCGGAATCGGTCACATCGCGAAACGTGCGGCAGATCGCGGAGTCTCACCCGTGCTGCTGTCCATCGGCATCAGTTACGGGCCGGACGCCCACGGGCCCGACCCCGAGAACGTGAAGTCGGCCAGCGTCTTCGTCGGGGAACCGCTGTTCGACCTCCCGGCGAAGCCGATGGACATCGCCCACGTCGTGCAGAAGGAACTGCAGATCGCCGTCGACGGGGCGGTCGCCGCGTACTGACGGCCGCCCCGAGATCTGTCAAGGCGGGTTGACACCCGGTCGGTGTCAACCTAAATTGACATGCATGACCGAAGCAACCACGCTCGCCGCAGCGGCGGGCAGCCCCGACCCCGCCGAGGGGTTGCGGGCCGTGCGTGCGCTGCGGCGTCTCCTCGAACGGCTCGAGGCCATCCAGGTCGCCAACGCCCGCGCCCAGGGCTGGTCCTGGCAGGCGATCGCCGATTCCCTCGAGGTGAGCAGGCAGGCCGTCCATCAGAAGCACAATCGGAGAGGGAGGTAACGGCGCATGTTCGAACGATTCTCGATGGACGCCCGGGCGGTGGTGATCGGCGCGCAACAGGAAGCGCGCGCACTGAAGTCGCCCCAGATCGGGCCCGAACACCTCGTACTCGCGCTGCTGTCCGCGAAAACCGAACCCGTCCACGGCATCCTCGCCGACGCCGGCGTCGAGGAGGAGACGTCGCGATCGACCGTCGCGACCCGCGGCACGGCCTTGAGCGACGCCGACGCGGAAGCGCTCGAATCGATCGGGATCGACCTCGACGCGGTGCGGCAGAGCCTCGAGCAGAACTTCGGCAAGGGCGTCCTCGATCCCGAAGAGCCGGCGGAGAAGCGCGGCTGGTTCGGCCGGAAGTCGGGGCACATCGGGTTCACCCGCGACGCGAAGAAGGCGATCGAACTGTCACTGCGGGAGGCGCTGGCGCGCAAGGACGATCACATCGGCGCCGAGCACATCTTCCTCGGAGTGCTGCGAGTTGCCGACGGCACGACACGGGAGATTCTCGAGGTCCAGGTCGGTGTCGGCGAACTCCGACGTCGCATCCACGCGGCACTCGACGACCGCGCGGCCTGACCATCCCGGTCCCGGGTTATCCAGTTCCCGTTTGTCCGAACGATGTGCCAGCATGCACCCATGACCTTCTTGGTACGCCTCGTCATCAACGCGTTCGCGATCTGGCTGGCGGCAGCCTGGGTGTCGGGCATCGACATCTCCAGTTCGGGCAACGGAACCGGCTGGGACATCGTGGTGCTGCTCGGCATCGCGGCGGTGTTCACCGTCGTCAACATCTTCGTCAAACCACTGGTGAAGCTGCTGTCGCTGCCGTTGCTGATCCTGACGCTCGGCCTGTTCACCCTGGTGATCAATGCCCTGATGCTGCTGCTCACCGCATGGCTGAGCTCCCAGACCGATTACGGCCTGACAATCGACGGCTTCTGGACCGCCGTATGGGGAGGCCTGATCATCTCGATCGTCAACTTCATCCTCGGCATCGTCCTCCCGGACGGCGACTGACCCGGCGGCCGCTCAGGCGACCGAGAGGGCCACAGCGGTGGCGGCGCCCCAGATCAGCATCGCCAGCCCCGAATCCCGAAGCGCCGGAATCAGTGCGAGGCCCAGGCCGCCGGAGCGGACCGGCGCGTTCGCCCGGACGGCGAGAGGCAGCGCGAGCAGTCCGACGAGCGACCAGGGGGTGCGCAGCACCAGGACGAGCGTCACGACGAACGGGACCGTCAGCGTGACGAGATGCAGGATGCGGGTACGCGAGTCGCCGAGCCGGACGGCGAGCGTGCGCTTGCCGGACTCGGTGTCGGTGGGAATGTCCCGCAGATTGTTGGCGACGAGAACCGCGCTCGAGAACGAACCGACGGCGATCGCGGACACGAGACCGGCCCAGTCCACCGTCTCGGCCTGCACGTACTGGGTGCCCAGCACGGCGACGAGACCGAAGAACACGAAGACGGCGACCTCGCCGAAGCCGCTGTACCCGTACGGCTTCTTGCCGCCGGTGTAGAACCAGGCGCCCACGATGCAGAGGGCGCCGATCAGCACGAGCCACCATGCGGTGGTGGCGGCGAGGACCAGACCGGCCACCGCGGCGACGGCGAAGCAGGCGATGGCCGCAGCCTTCACCGCCGACGGTTTCACCAGCTTGGACCCGACGAGCCGCAGCGGGCCCACCCGCTCGTCGTCGGTGCCGCGGATCCCGTCCGAGTAGTCGTTGGCGAAATTGACGCCCACGATCAACGCGAGAGAGACCACCAGTGCCAGTACTGCCTTCCACCACACCGCGCCGCCGAGCGACGCCGCGGCGCCGGTGCCCACGAGCACCGGGGCGATCGCGTTCGGGAGGGTGCGCGGACGAGCGCCTTCGATCCATTGAGCAGCCGTTGCCATGCACCGATCTTTGCACCGTGCGAGAAGACGCCCGCACCCACGCCGTGCAATACCATCGAACGCGGTGGACCAGCACATGAGCGTGGACGAGAGAGTGGCACCGGCAAGCACACCGATCCAGGTCGCCTTGTTGGGTGAGATATCGACGTGGCGATCGGGCGTGCTCGCGCCGCTGCCCGGCACCCGCGCGCGCAGCCTGCTGGTCGCTCTCGCCCGCGATCCCGGCCGGAGCCGGTCGGCGCAGGCCCTCATCGACGAGGTGTGGGGCGAGGATCCGCCGCGGTCCCCGATGAATGCGTTGCACACGCAGGTCTCCCGTCTGCGCGCGGCGTTGCCGGACGGAGCGCTGGAGATCGGCCCGGCCGGTTACCGGCTGGCGGTGCCCAGGGATGCCGTCGATCTGACGCGCGCCGAGGACGTGGCACGCCGGCTGAGAGGCCGGGGGAACGGTCGCAGCGTCGGGCCGGACGAGATCCGCGATGCGCTCGCGTTGTGGCAGGGCGACCCGGGCGCGGACCTTCCCGGGGGTGCCGCCGCAACAGAACTCGCCGCCGATGCCGCAGTGATCCGGGGGCAGCTCGAGGCCGCGGAACTGGCGGCGCTGGTGGCGGCCGAAGACTGGGACGCCGCCCTCCCGAAGGCGCTGGCCCACGTCGCCGCAGAACCGCTGGACGAGCAGGGGCACGCGCATCTGATGCGGGCGCTCGCAGGGCTCGGGCGGGACAACGAGGCGCTGGACGTGTTCGCGACCTTCCGCAAGCGGATGGTGTCCCGGCTGGGGGCCGATCCGTCGCCGGCGCTCGTCGCTCTGCACACCGAGATCCTGCGGGGCGGACGTCCCGGTGCTGTGGCGGCTCCGCTCCTCGCGTCGCCGGACCGGACGGCGATCGGGCTCCGCGCGGCACCCAACGCCCTCCTGGGACGCGACTCGGACATCGCGGAGATCGAGCGGTTGCTCACGTCTTCGCGGGTGGTGACCATCCTCGGGCCCGGCGGTGCCGGCAAGACGCGACTCGCGCACGAACTGGGTGCGCGGGCCGCGGCGGGGACGTCCGTGGCTCTGGTGGAACTCGCGTCGCTGCGCAGCAGCGAGGACGTCGTGGCGGCGATCAGCAGCACGCTCGGGCTCAGCGAGGTCGACATCGCGCCGGGCCGGCTCACCGTCAGCCGCGTCCATTCGGCGCGGGAACGGCTGCGGGAAGCGTTGTCGGCAGGGCCGATGCTCCTGATCCTCGACAACTGTGAGCACGTCATCGGCGCGTGCTCCGAGGTCGTGGCCGACCTGGTGGCGGCCGGCGACCAGCTGACGGTCCTCGCGACCAGCCGATCACCCCTGATGCTCGCGTCCGAGGCCGTGTACCCGCTGCCGCCGCTCGCGATCGACGAAGACGACGCGCCCGCCGTGCAACTGTTCACGGCGCGGGCCCGCGCGGTGCGGCCCACGGCGCGTCTCGACCCGGAGGCGGTGCGCAGCCTCTGCCGCACTCTCGACGGTCTCCCGCTCGCGATCGAACTGGCCGCCGCGCGGGTACGCAGCATGAGCGTCGAGGACATCGGCCGACGACTCGAGCATCGGTTCGCGCTGCTGCGGTCGCACGACCCGACGTCGCCCGAGCGGCACCGCACCCTGCACGCCGTCATCGATTGGAGCTGGCAGCTTCTGGGCGAGCAACAGCAGATCGCGCTGCGCAGACTCTGCCGGTTCCCGGCGGGGTTCACCCTCGACGCCGCCCGGACGATCGCGGAGTGGGACGGCGTCGATGACGTCGTGGATGCGGTCGAGGGCCTCGTGAATCAATCCCTGCTGTCCGTGTCGGAGACGTCGGACACGCTGCGCTACTACATGCTCGAGACGGTGCGCGAGTACGGCGAGGAGCAGCTCGCGTCGGCCGGCGAGGAATCGGAAGTGTTTGCTCGCCAAGGGGTCTGGGCCGGCCGGTTCGCGTCGGAGGCGCTCCGCCGGTGCCGATCCGACCAGGTTGCGCTCGCGGACGACATCGACGCCGACCACGACAACCTGCTCGCGGTCCTGCGGTGGGCGGTCGAGCGCGACGACGCGGAGACGGTGGCAACCGTGTTCCCGGTGCTGGGCGGCCTGTGGGCCATTCGGGGCGCGCACTCGGAGGTGATGAACTGGACGCCGCGGATTCTCGGGTCGACGGCGGCCGCAGACCTGACGGACGTCGGTTCGGAACTGGTGGCGTACACGTTCCTGCTCGCGGCGATGCACTTGGTGTTCGGTGGCCAGACGCGCACGCTCGCCCGGGCCCGGATCCGGCTGCGTCACCTGCTCCGGGACCGCCCCGACCTTCCGTCGGTCACCTCGTTCGCGGTGCGGCTCATCCTGTCGCTGGGTTCGGGACGGCGCCTGGCCAGGGTCGTCGCGGACGGGGTGCGGTCGGACGATCCGGAGACCCGCGCGGCCGCGTTGTCCGCGCGGGCCAGCATGCGGGAGAACCTCGGCGACTTCCGCGGCGCGATGAGGGATGCCGCGACGGTGTCCGAACTGTGCGGGGCGATCGGTGACGTGTGGGGCACGGCGATGGCGTCGCAGTTCCTCGGTTCGCTGCACAGTCAGTCCGGGCGCTACCGGCACGCGGTGCGGCACTATCAGGACGCCGTCGAGGGCATGCGGAAGCTGGGTGCGCAGGAGGAGGCGGATCAGTTGTGGGGCTTCCAGGCCTCCGCGCTGATCGCCGACGGTGATGTGGAGGCCGGCCGGAAAGTGCTGGCCGAGACGGTACTCGAGCATCGCGGTGCGGGCACCGGGACCGACGACCACCAGCCGGACGAATGGCGGGCCGCCGCCACCGGCAGTCTCGCGGAAATCGATCTCGCGGACGGCGACGTCGAACGCGGGCTCGCCCGCTACCGTGAGGCGCTGGACATGGTGTATCCCCGGATGCTGTCCGAGCCGTACGCCGATCCGTTCGGAATGATGCTGGCGGCGTCGGTGGTGTGCGCCCACGTGCTGCACGGCCGGTCCGAGATGATGGTGGAGTTCGTGCCGAAGCTCGCGGAGGCAGCGCTGTCGAGGCTGGGACAGGCTGCCTACCAGGATCTGCCGGTCACCGGGGCCGTGGCGGCCGGGGTGGGGTGCTTCGAGCTCGCGCACGGTGATTCCGATCGTGGCCTCGCGTTGCTGGCATTGTCGGCCCGGGCCCGGGCGCGGCAGGACATCGCGTCGCTGCGACACCCCCGGCACGTCGCGTTCGCAGTCGAGCACGTGGGGGAGGACCGCTGGGAGTCGGCGCAGAATCGGTTCGGCAACTGGTCGCGTCGTGCGGTGCGCGCCGAAATCCTGGACATGCTCGCCAGTTCGAGCTGAGTGCCGGTCTCAGGCAGGGACCCGGCCGCTCACCCGGGCCGCACACGATCGCAGGAGGTCGGTGAGTTCCGGATCGTCGACGGCCAGGCGTCCGGTCTTGCCGATCGCCGCAAGGCATCCGACCACCGCGTTCTGCGCATCGTGCACCGGGACGGCGACGGCGCTGCGGCCCACCCGCACCTCGTCGACCTCTCGGGCCGAACCGGTGTGACGGACGGCGTCGAGTTCACCCCGCAGCGTGGCGATGTCGGTGACGGTCCGCGACGTGACCCGGCGCAGACTCGACGGCACCAGGTCCGGACGGGACGCGAGGAGGATCTTGCCGATCGCAGACGCGTGCAGGTGCGCGGCGATCGTGTTCTCGCCGCTGAGTTCGTGGTCGGGGTCCCGGTCGACGAGTCGCACCCGGCCGCCCGCGAACGACGCCAGATGGATCCCGAAACGCACCTGTTCGCGCAGTTCTTCGAGCACGGCGTGGTGGTCGACCGGGTCCGGCGCCGCATCCGCCCCCGCCAGCTGCCTGGTCCGCCGGCCCAGCGCGAACCCGGACAGGTCGGCGATCCGCACCAGATAGCCGTCGGCGGTCAGGAGATTGAGCAGCCGGTACGCCGTGGCCTGGGGGATCCCCGCGTGTGCGGCGATGTCTCGCGCGGTCGCCCCGGACCCGAGCTGAGCGACGGCCTCGAGCAGGGCGAGTGCCTTCTGCACGGCGCGTGGTTCGTGGCCCGCGATCTCCCCCGCTCGGGCGCCCATCACCGGGACCCGGGGGTACGTCCAGCCGCCGTCAACGCGAGGTTCCCGGCGGCGTCCGTGGCGAACACCCCGGCTCCCGGCAGCACATCGTCTGTTTCCGCGGTGTCGAACACACCCATCGACCGCAGGCTCGCCGGGTAGCGCCATCGCAGGTACAGCTGCCACGCCGAACCCGACAGCAACAGGGTCAGCACCACGGTGGGGACCATAGCGAAGCCGTGGGCCACGTTCACGAACAGCATGTAGGCCAGGACGAGTCCGCCGGCGGCGCTGCCCGCGACTCCCGCCACCAGGACGAGAGGGGTGTGCTCCCCGATCCGGCTGAGGAACCGCACCGACGCCACGGCCACCAACACGTACGCCGCGACCACCGCACTCCTGGCAATCAACTGCACGTGACCGAATCCGGTCGACTTGCCGACGATGCCGAATGTCGCGGCACCGACGCACACGGCGCACACGATGACCGCCAGCGCCGCGTACGGGGTGCGGAAGCTCCGGTGCACCCGGGCGAACAGACGCGGCACGACTCGTTCGATCCCCATCGAATACAGCAGGCGCGACGCGGCATTCGACGACGCCATCGCCGACGCCAGCCACGACGTGCCCAACCCGAGGTTCAGGGCGATCACCACGGCCGAGTCGACCCCGGTGGAGGTGCCGTGCAGATACGCGTTGACCAGGGTGTCCGTGCGACCGGACCAGGCGGCCCACGCCGAGAAGATGAACAGAGCGCCGCAGATCATCGGCGTGAGCATCACGGTGCGGGTGACGGTGGCGAGCGGGCGCTTGGCCTCCGGCCCGAAGAACGTGGCGCTCTCGAAGCCGGCCAGGGCGAACACCGCGGCCAGCGTCATGAGCAGCGGCCCGTACGCGGAATCGGACGGCGGCACCGCGGCGTGCTGACCGCCCGCGCCGGTCACGATCATCAGACCGACGATGAACAGCAACGAGCACGATTCGACGGCGAGGATGGCGAGGGCCGCGAACCGCACCCCGCGGACCAGACAGGCGAGGATCACGATCGCGATCCCGGCGTAGACGAGGAGACGCTCGGCGGGTTCGCGCAGTTCCAGCCCGAAGAAGCCGAGCGTCGCGATCACGGCCTGGCCACCGTGGTACAGCGTCATCACCGCACTGCCCACGTACTTGGTCAGCATGGCGACACCCGCCGTCAGCGCGGCTCGCGTGCCGAGGCCCTGGAACACGAAACTGTAGAGACCGCCCGCGGCCGCCATACGTCGCGTGAACTGCGAGACGCACACCGCGATCAGGGAGACCACCACCGTCGCGACGACGATCGTGATCAGACCGCTCAGCAGCATCTGGTGGGTGAACATGGTGACGGGCAGGACCACCATCGACACCGCAGGCGCCGTCGTGGCCACCGACTGGGCGAGAACCTCGAAGCCCGACAACTGCCGCCTGCCCAGCGCACGCAACGGCGACAGGGCCTGACGTTCGGGCTCGCCGGTGGCGAACGAACGCGCGATGGCGTCGGAAAGGGCTGACATGCGCGTGAAACTAGCCGGGTCGTGTTGCCGAAAAGTTTCGGTTTCGGGTCGAACTCCGACTCGGGAGTGAGAACGGCCGGCGCCCGTTCTCGCTCGCCGGCCTCAGACTGTTTCGCCGCCGACAACTTCCCGACTCGCTTCCCTCCCAGGATGAATCCGGACAAGTTACCCGGGTCGCCGGGCGCAAGAATGGGAGCGCGAATTGGCATTCACACGTAGATCTTTCATGAAGGGCCTCGGGGCCACCGGCGGCGCAGGCCTCGCGTACGGCGCGATGTCGACGCTCGGGCTCGCACCGTCGACCGCTGCGCCCGCCCGCACCTTCCAGCCGCTCGCGGCCGGCGACCTGATCGGCAAGGTGAAGGGCAGCCATTCCGTGGTCGTGCTCGGCGGCGGCCCCGCCGGTCTGTGTTCGGCATTCGAACTGCAGAAGGCCGGGTACAAGGTGACGGTCCTCGAGGCCCGCACCCGGCCCGGTGGCCGCGTCTGGACCGCACGGGGCGGCAGCGAGGAGACCGACCTGAGCGGCGAGACGCAGAAGTGCACGTTCTCGGAGGGCCACTTCTACAACGTCGGCGCCACCCGCATCCCGCAGAGCCACATCACGCTCGACTACTGCCGCGAACTCGGCGTCGAGATCCAGGGATTCGGAAACCAGAACGCCAACACGTTCGTGAACTACCAGAGCGACACGTCGCTGTCGGGCCAGTCCGTCACCTACCGGGCCGCGAAGGCCGACACGTTCGGCTACATGTCGGAACTGCTGAAGAAGGCCACCGATCAGGGCGCCCTGGACCAGGTGCTGAGCCGGGAGGACAAGGATGCGCTGTCGGAGTTCCTCAGCGACTTCGGTGACCTGTCCGACGACGGCCGCTACCTCGGATCCTCGCGTCGTGGTTACGATTCCGAGCCCGGAGCCGGCCTGAACTTCGGCACCGAGAAGAAGCCGTTCGCGATGCAGGAAGTGATCCGCAGCGGCATCGGCCGCAACTTCAGCTTCGACTTCGGCTACGACCAGGCGATGATGATGTTCACCCCGGTCGGCGGCATGGACCGGATCTACTACGCGTTCCAGGACAGGATCGGCACCGACAACATCGTCTTCGGCGCCGAGGTGACGTCGATGAAGAACGTGTCCGAGGGCGTCACCGTCGAATACACCGCCGGCGGCTCGAAGAAGTCGATCACCGCCGACTACGCGATCTGCACGATCCCGCCGCACCTCGTCGGACGACTGCAGAACAATCTGCCCGGCGACGTGCTCACCGCGCTGAAGGCGGCCAAGCCGTCGTCGTCCGGAAAGCTCGGCATCGAGTACTCGCGCCGGTGGTGGGAGACGGAGGACCGCATCTACGGCGGCGCGTCCAACACCGACAAGGACATCTCGCAGATCATGTTCCCGTACGACCACTACAACTCCGATCGCGGTGTGGTCGTCGCCTACTACAGCAGCGGCAAGCGTCAGGAGGCGTTCGAGTCCCTCACGCACCGCCAGCGGCTCGCCAAGGCGATCGCGGAGGGCTCGGAGATCCACGGCGAGAAGTACACCCGCGACATCTCGTCGTCGTTCTCGGGCAGCTGGCGGCGCACCAAGTACTCCGAGAGTGCCTGGGCCAACTGGGCGGGCAGTGGCGGATCGCACGGCGGGGCGGCCACTCCCGAGTACGAGAAGCTGCTCGAACCCGTCGACAAGATCTATTTCGCCGGCGACCACCTGTCCAACGCCATCGCCTGGCAGCACGGCGCCCTGACGTCCGCCCGCGACGTCGTCACCCACATCCACGAGCGCGTGGCCCAGGAAGCCTGACCTTCCCCTCGAACAAGGAGTCGTGAACTGTGAAGTCTTTTCGTACCAAGGCCGTGACCGCCGCGCTCGCCGCATCCGCTCTGATCGCCGGGGCGGCGTCGTGCTCCTCCGAGGAGGCGGCAGCGGAAGCGCCCGGCAGCACGTTCGTCTCGAAGTCCGTTCTCGAAGCCGGCGAAGCGAATCCGATGATCGCGCAGGGTGTGGCCATCGGTGGCGGCACCGCCGTCTACAAGTCGAGCGGCATCGGTCCCGGCGCGTCCAACAAGGCCGCACCCGAGGGCACCCCCGAGTCGTACATCGACACCGACGTGTTCGCGGGCGGCGCACTCCCGGCCGGAGTCACGATCACCGAAGCGCAGGGCATCAACGCGCTGAAGCGGATTCGCGACAATCTCGAGGCACAGGGACTGACGCTCGAGGACGTCGTGACCATGCGGGTGTTCCTCGACAACGCCCCCGGCACCGACCGCGCCGACTACGCCGGCTGGAACCGCGCCTACCGGCAGTTCTTCGCGAACACCAACCTCGAGACCGGTGACACCGAACTGGTCCCGCTCGGCACCGCGGAACCCGCTGCGCCGATGGAACGGAACCCCGCGCGTCCCAGCCGGTTCGCGCTTGAGGTCGCGAGCCTGCCCGCCACCGGCTGGCTCGTCGAGGTCGAGGTGGACGCCGTGTACCCCGACGGTGAGGAGCCCCAGTAGTGGGGGCGCTGAGCCCGAGCCACTGGGCGATCATCGCGGTCGTGCTCGTGGTGCTGTTCGGGTCGAAGAAACTACCGGACGCCGCCCGCGGCCTGGGACGGTCGATGCGGATTCTCAAGACCGAGGTGGGGGAGTTGCAGGCGGACGCCCCCGAACTGGAGAAATAGGCGAAGCGAGCCGGTGGACCCCGCGTCCACCGGCTCGCTTCTTTCTTCGGGTGTCAGGCCTTACGCATGTACGTCCGGACCGTCAGCGGTGCCATGATCGCGACGATCACGGCGGCGCCGAGCAGCGACCACACGACGTGGACACCGAAGTGGCCGTCGTTGACGAGTTCACGCACCGCGGTCACGACATGCGACACGGGGTTGACGTTCACGAACGCCTGCATCCAGCCCGGCATCGTGTCGGCGGGCACGAAGGCGTTGGACATGAACGTCAGCGGGAACAGGATGAGCATCGAAATGCCCTGCACCGAAGACGCTTTGCTCATCAGAACACCCATCAGGGCGAAGATCCAGCTGATCGAGAACGCGCAGACGACGACGAGCGCGCCGGCAGACACCACTCCGACGACACCGCCGCCAGGCCGGTACCCCATCGCGATACCGACGGCGAACGTGATGGTCGTGGCGATGCCGTACCGCACGACGTCGGCGAGGAGCGCACCGGACAGCGGCGCGATGCGGGCGATCGGCAGGGACTTGAAGCGGTCGAAGACGCCCTTGTCCATGTCTTCCCGCAACTGGGTGCCCGTCACGATCGACGTGGTGATCACCGTCTGGACCAGGATGCCCGGGATGATGATCGGCAGATACGACGCCACGTCGCCGGAGATGGCGCCACCGAAGATGTACGTGAACATCAACGTGAAGATGATCGGCTGGACGACGACGTCGAACAGTTGCTCCGGGTTGTGCTTGATCTTGAGCAGCCCCCGGTACGCCATGGTGAGCGTGTTCGCGACGGATTGCTCGAGGCTGATCCGGTTCCGGGCCTCCGGAATCGGTTGGGGGCCCGCGTGAGCGCGGGATTCGAGGGTGGTGGTCATGCGACGCTCCGTTCGGTGTCGGCCTCGGTGGCGTCTGCGCCGTGGCCGGTGATGGTGAGGAAGACCTCGTCGAGACTCGGCTTCTGGACGGTGATCTCGTCGACGGCGATCCCGTGGTCGCGCAGTCGGATCAGGAGTTCCACGGCGAGCGACGGATCGGTCATCGGCGCGGTGAGGCGGCCGATCTCCGGGGTGATCGCGACCTCCACACCGAGGGTGTGGGCGATCACCGAACGCGCGTCGTCGGTCTGTCCGCGATCGACCAGCGTCAACTGCAGGGAGGAGACGCCCACGGACGCCTTCAACTCGTCGGCCGTGCCGTCCGCGATCACCTTTCCGCGGTCGATGACGGCGATCCGATCGGCCAGCTGATCCGCCTCGTCGAGGTACTGCGTGGTGAGCAGCACCGTCGACCCGTCCGCGACCAGCCTGCGGATGGTGTCCCACATCTGGGCGCGCGTCCGAGGGTCCAGACCCGTCGTCGGCTCGTCGAGGAACAGCAGCGGGGGATGGGCGATCAGGCTGGCCGCCAAATCCAGACGTCGACGCATACCGCCCGAGAAATTCTTGAGCGGCTTCGTCGCCGCCTCGGTGAGGTCGAACTCCTCGAGCAGTTCCGTGCACTTGCGGCGGGCATCACCCCGGCTCAGACCGAGCAACCGGGCGAAGATCACCAAATTCTCGACCGCCGACAGGTCCTCGTCGACGGACGCGTACTGGCCCGTGACACCGACCAGCGAGCGCACCGCGTTCGGTTCGCGCACCACGTCGTGGCCGAAGATGCGGGCCTCGCCGCCGTCCGGACGCAACAGCGTCGCAAGCATCCGCACTGTCGTGGTCTTACCGGCGCCGTTCGGGCCGAGCACTCCGTACACCGACCCGGTCGGAACGGACAGGCTCACGCCGTCGACGGCGCGCTGACGGCCGAAGAGCTTCACGAGCCCGTCGGCCTCGATGGCTGGGGGAGTTGCAGTGAGGTTCATGCCGTAGACGATGCAGCCCAGCACTTGCAGCCGGCTTGCACGCCTCTTGCACGGGCTTGCGGGCGCTGTCGTCGGGTGATGCACAGACAGTGGTCGGAATCAGGGGCAATTGTGCCGGAATCTGGCGAATGTCTCGGCGAACGTCGGTCAGCGCCGGTGCTCTGCGCGTGCGCACGCCCTGTCGAAGCGCGCCTTGACGGTGGCGAAGTCGAAGAGGTCCCGCCACGTCCACCGGACGACCTCGTACCGGCGTCGCGGATCGCGTCCTCCCGGAGTTTCTCCCGGTGGACGGCGACTGCCGCCTGGTCACCGTCGACGCCGTATTTCCCCATGCCGTCGAACTCCCCGACCACGCCGCATTCTGTCCAGAAGAAATCGGCCCGGCCGAGGAAGGCACCGGTGCCGTCGTGGAGCACGTGCTGGAGTTCGGGTGGCGGCAGGTCGTGCTGGCGGATCCGGATGCGGCTCAGCGATTCCCCCGGGCTCTCGCTGCGACCGTCGAGGAAGCCCGCTGCCCGCCGCGCCGTCGCGATGCCTTTGCGAGGTCCCGCCCGGCCGACCTCGTCCAGAATCTCGTCGAGCGTGACGAGTCGACGGTGCAGCGCCGAATCGCCGACGACGACGGCCTGGTCGAACGTCGAGATGCGTGCGGTGTCGACCACAGTCCGGGCGGGGGAGGTGACCGCCAGCCCGCCCAGGGCGACGACGTCGGTTGCGTCGAACCGTGTGGCGTGGACGTGGACTCCCGCGGTTCGGCCGCCGCCGGAGGCGTGGTTCCTCGTCAGATGCACCCGTTCCAGCGAAAGGTCGCCGAGATCCATGCCGTGCAGAAGTGCCGCAGACGTGTGGCTCACCACGATGCCGGGTGGGCGCGACTGCAGGGCTGCCGCAATGCGGGCCCGGTGCAGCGCAGGCGCATCGAGTGCGGCGAAGCGCTCGTCGGAGACGTATGCCCCCGCCGCGATTCGCACGAGACGTCCGGAATCGCGGGCATGCCGGATCTCGGAATCGGTGACGCCGTCGGCTAGGAGCGTGGGTCTGTATTGCCAATCGGGATCGTTGCCAGGGTCCGCCGGAGTCGATTGGGCCGGCGGTGGGTGGGCAGATTGGTTCGGGATGAGCGCAGGTTGCGCGGGTGTCCGTACCGAGCTCTGCGGGTGGCGGCTGACCGGGAGGTCAGCTCGCGGCGAGGGCCGCGAGGCCGTGGACACCGACTACGCCGTGGAGCTTGCGGAGGTTGTGACAGGCGGCGAGCAGCAGCCATTCGCCGCGGGCCTGGTCGAGTCCGCGGAGCAACAATTGTTTGGCGTTCTGCAGGGTGCTCATCTGACCGAAGACCGGTTCGACGATGGCCTTGCGGCGGGCGTATGCGTTGCGGCCCTTCCGGGTGGCCAGCTTGCGGGCCATTCGTTGCTTGCCGTTCGCGGACTTGGGGATTCGCCCGCGCGGCGCGATCGGTGGCGGGTCGACACGGCGCCGGCGTCCGGTCGCGACATAGAACTCGGTGCCGTGTTCGTCGGCGAACTCGGCGGCGCTGTCGAGGTTGTCGGCCGAGCAGTAGCCGGCGTCGGCGAGGACCTGGTCCGGGACTTGCCCGGTGTTCGCCGCGGTCTGTTCGGTCATCGGCATCAGATTGCCGACATCGGCGGCGTTGGTGTTCACGTCGGTGGCCACGATCACCTGATGTTTCTCGTCGACCACGGCCTGCGCGTTGTAACACTGCTGAAAGGCCGCGTCGCCGGTCAGCATGATCTTCGAGTCCGGATCGGTGAAGTTGCGTTGCGCCTTCGGTTTCGGCGTCGCCTTACCGGCCGCGCCCGTGCCCGCCCCCGCGGCGGTGTCATCGTCGTCGCCGCGGTCGCGGGCCTTCGCCTCGGCCCGCTCCCGCGCCGCATGCCGGGCCTCTTCCTCGAGGGCGGCCTTCGCCGCCCGGATCGTCGCCAGCCGGGTTTCTCGGCGCCGCAGCTCCTCGGGGAGCTCGTCGCCGCGGTTGTTCCGGCCGAAGCGGGCGTCTTCGGCCTTGTCGATCCGTTCGGCCTCGGTCAGCAGGGCCGAGACCTCGTCGGCGAGGACCTTCTCCTTCTCCGACATGCGGGCGTAGCTCATCGCCTTGCGTTTCGAGGCGTTCGCCCGCACCTTCGTCCCGTCCAGGGCGACCCGGCCCAGCCGGACCATGCCCGCGGCCTGACACAACGCCAATGCCTGCACGAACAGGTGGCCGAGCGCGGACAGGTGCCGCTTGCGGAACCGGGCGATCGCCCGATAGTCCGGGGCCGCGCCCGCGGCGAGCCACCGGAACGGCACGTCATCGACGCATTTGCCCTCGATCGCCCGAGACGAGCGCACCCCGGTGGTGTATCCATAGAGCAGGATCCGCACCATCAGCCGCGGGTCATAGGGTGGGGCGCCGCGGCCCTCGGTGTAGGCGGCGCGGATCCGGACAGGTCCAGATGCTCGTCGACCAGCTCGGCGATGAACCGGGCCAGATGCTCGGCCGGCAGCCAGTCGTCGAGCGACGGCGGCAGCAACAACCCCTGTTCCGGGTCGAATGCCCGGAACGTCTTGTCCACCGACCGCTTCGGCACCCCGAAATCGGGTTCGACCCGCTGCACAGGGTCTACCTCGAATAACCCACCATCATCGAGATCATCAGGCACGCCCCATCATCTCGCATACCCGACCATCACCCGAACACCCCGCCCGGCGTGTTACCGACCCACGCTCCTAGTAGTACTTTGTTAGGTAGGGAAGGTGTGGTGGCACAGTGGGCAGGTACCGAC
>NZ_JASHKU010000080.1:0-1320 GCF_030056875.1 Rhodococcus sp. IEGM 1351
CTGAGGTTGCCCCTCGAGAGTGGACACCGGATTTCATGCGGCAGCTGACAGCGTAGACGACGCGATGAGTCGTTGTTCGAACTCCACCGGGGTGAGATATCCCAGCGCGGAATGACGACGACGCCGATTGAAGTACGAGAGCCACTCGAACAGCTCCAACCGTGCCTGCGACTTCGACGTCAAACTCCGCCCATAAAGCCACTCCCTCTTGAGGCCCTGGAAGAACGACTCGGCTAGAGCATTATCGTAACTCGACCCGACCCGACCCCGACTCGGCCGGATCCCATGACGACGGCATACATCTGCGAAAGCTGCTGCAGTATACTGAGATCCGCGGTCGCTGTGAAATATTACGCCACGGACGTCACCGCCGCGGGTGCGCACCGCCATCTCGATCGCGTCCGTGACGAGCTCGGTACGCATATGGTCGGCAATGGACCAGCCCACCACTCGGCGTGAGCAGATGTCGATCACCGTCGCCAAAAACAGCCACGAGGAGCCCACCGGAATGTAGGTGATGTCCCCACACCACTTGGTATCGACAGCGGTAGCGGTGAAGTCCCGCATCACCAGATCCGGCACCGACGGAGCCGACTTGTCCGCGATGGTCGTGCGCTTGCCGCGGCGCAGGTGCCGGCCCACCACGTGGTGGATTCGCATCAACCGGGTCACCCGCTTGCGGTTGATCTTGCGCCCGCGGGACCGGAGTTCGGCATGCACCCGCGGGGCACCGTAGGCGCTGCGGTGCTTGGCATGGATGGCGCGGATCTCGGCGACCGTCGCGGCTTCCTCGGCCTGGCGCTCGACTCGGGCCGGCTCGGTGGCCAGGTGCTTGTAGTAGCCGGAGCGGGAGGTCCCGAGCACCCGGCACAGCCGCTGCACGCCGAACTCGGCGCGATGAGCGGAGATGAAGTCCCAGCGGCGGGTCTTCACTTCACCTCCTTTGCGAAATAGGCGGCTGCCCGGCGCAGGATCTCGCGTTCGAGCTGCCATTCCTTCTCCGCACCACGTAGCCGGGCGTTCTCCGCGCGCAGCCGCGCGAGCTCGTCCGACTCGGTCCCGTCGGCGCCGGTACTGCGGTCCTGCGACCGCCCGTTACGGGCGGTGTCCTTACGGACCCACGTCCGTAGCGTCTCGCCACTGACGCCCACATCCGCGGCCACATCCGCGTACGTGCGTTTACCGTCGGCCGCGCGGTACAACGCGACCGCGTCCTTCCGGAATTCCTCCGTGTACAGAGACTGGCGTCCCACCTCGACATCCCTCCTGGCTCTCCTAGAACCATTGTCAGGGGTGTCCACTCCAAGGGGGCAGCCTCAG
>NZ_JASHKU010000081.1:0-1224 GCF_030056875.1 Rhodococcus sp. IEGM 1351
TCGCCGCATAGTGCTCACCATCGTGTGACGACCAGCTTCTGATCGGTGAAGAAATCCAACGGCGCAGCACCACACACATGCAGGTCACCGTAGAACGAGGCACCGTACCCGCCCATCGTCACATTCGCCGGCGGCGCCGGAAACGCATTGACACCCACATTGCCGGCCCGGATACCCCGCTCGAACTCCGCCGCCACCGCACCAGAGCTGGTGAACACCGCGGCAGCGTTACCGAACTCGGTGTCATTCGACAACGCGATCGCCTCCGCGAGCGTGTCCACCCGATGCACATTGATCACCGGACCGAACAACTCCCGACCCTCCACCCCGTGCCGCGGATCCAAATCGGCAACAATCGTCGGCCCGATGAAATAGCCGTTCTCCGACCCCGCCCCACCCACCGGCTTCACGTTCCGACCATCGAGGACGAACGTCGCACCCAGATCCTCCGCCTCCCCCAGCGCCGCCAGGATCCGCTCCTTGCTCTCGGCGCTGACGACCGGACCCATCGTCACACCCTCGGCCATACCGTCACCGACCACCAACTGATCGGCCAACGCCACCACACGGTCCATCAGATCGCCGTAGACGTCACCGACCACCACCACCCGACTCCCCGCCAGGCACCGCTGACCCGCCATCCCATAGGACGAGGACACGATCCCGGCCGCCGCCCTATCGAGATCCGCATCCGCGGCCACCACGATCGGATTCTTCGCACCACCATTGGCCTGCACCCGCTTCCCCGCTGCCGCCGCCGCCGCATAGATCGCCCGCGCCGTCGGCGACGACGTGATGCACGACACCGCCACCACCGACGGGTGGGCAATCAAATGCTTCACCACATCCGCCCGGCCGTGCACCAAATTCAGCACCCCATCCGGCAGACCCGCCTGCTGCAGCAACCGAATCACCGCGGTGGACGCGAGCGGATCCTGCTCGGACGCCTTGATGATCAACGCATTACCCGTCACCAGAGCCCACGCCGAGAACTGCACCGTGTTCATCACCGGGAAATTCGACGGCGTCACCGCCACACACACCCCCAACGGCTCCCGCACCCGCCGCGCATCCACACCAGTGGTGACGTTCACGGCGTCACTGTGATACAGCATCGGAGCGGCAATCGCCGTCTCCAAGAAATCGACAGCCCGCCCCACCTCACCGCGCGCCTCATCCAACGTCTTACCCTGATCGATCGTGATCGTGCGAGCCAACGACTCG
>NZ_JASHKU010000082.1:0-1168 GCF_030056875.1 Rhodococcus sp. IEGM 1351
TCCTCGACGCCGACGAACGACGGAACCTGCTCGACCGCACCGGCGGCCCCGAACACCCCGCAACGACACTGCCACAACTGCTCACCACCGCCGCAGCACACGACCGCACCGCACCGGCGGTGACATACGAAGACCACCACCTGTCCTACGAACAACTCGACACCGCATCCTCCCAACTGGCACGGATCCTGATCGCCGAAGGCATCGGCACCGAAGACACCGTCGCCATCGCACTCCCCCGCTCCCCCGAAGCGATCCTCGCAGTCTGGGCGACCACCAAAACCGGCGCCGCGTTCCTCCCGATCGACCCGAACTACCCGAAAGACCGCATCACCCACATGCTCTCGGACTCCCGAGCCGCACTCGGAGTGACCACCACCGAGCACGCCACCACCCTGCCCGAACCACTGCCCTGGCTCGTCATCGACACCCCCGACCTCGAAACCCGCTGCAACACCATGGATTCAGGTCCGATCACCGACACCGACCGACTCCGACCCCTGCACACCACCAACACCGCCTACCTGCTCTACACCTCCGGCTCCACCGGCACCCCCAAAGGCGTCGTCGTCACCCACCAAGGGCTGGCCAACCTCGCCGCCGAACAACGCGAACGATTCACCATCACCCCCGACTCCCGCACCCTGGCCGTGGCATCCCCGAGCTTCGACGCCTCGGTCTTCGAACTGCTCCTCGCCACCGGAGCCGGCGCCACCATGGTCATCGCCCCACCCACCGTCTTCGGCGGCGACGAACTCACCCAACTCCTCCACACCAACCACGTCACCCACGCCGTGATCACACCGGCCGCACTGGCCACCATCGACCCCACCCACCTCCACACCCTGCACACCGTCCTCTCGGCCGGCGAGGCCTGCACCCCCGACCTGCTCACCCGCTGGGCCACACCCACCGACACCTCCCCCACCCACACACCCCGCCGCTTCTTCAACGGCTACGGCCCCACCGAAACAACCGTGATGAGCAACTGCAGCGGACCACTGCCACCCGGCGGCCCGGTCACCATCGGCGGCCCGATCCGCGGCACCCACGCCTACGTCCTCGACGACCGACTCCGGCCCGTCCCCACCGGCGTGACCGCAGAACTGCACCTGGCCGGGATCCAGCTGGCCCGCGGATACCACAGCCGACCCGCACTGACCGCCGA
>NZ_JASHKU010000083.1:0-1153 GCF_030056875.1 Rhodococcus sp. IEGM 1351
CTAGTGGTGTGTCTCGCAAATAAATATGGATTGATTCGATAGAATCCGTGCATGAGGAATCCGGTACCCGCTTTGCAGATTTCCGATGGGCAGCGCGTTTTGCTCGAGTCGTTGGCGCGGTCGCAGACGGGTGCGCACCGGGAGGTGGTGCGGGCCAAGGCGCTGTTGATGGCGTCCGAGGGTGTGGCCAACACGGCTATCGCGCAGGCGTTGTCGGTATCGCCGGGATCGGTGGCGAACTGGCGGACACGGTTCGCCGAGGATGGCATGGCGCGGTTGGGCGAGGTGCGCAAGGGTCGAGGTCGCAAGCCCTCGATCCCGCAGGAGAAGATCGACGAGATCGTGGACCTGACGCAGAACTACCGCCCGAAAGGCGAGACTCATTGGAGTTGCCGGACGATGGCCGAGTATGTCGGGGTCTCGAAGGACACGGTCCAGCGCGTGTGGTCCGCTCGTGGACTCAAGCCGCACCGGGTCGAGACGTTCAAGCTGTCGAACGATCCGCGATTCGAGGACAAGCTCGTCGACGTCGTCGGTCTGTATCTGAACCCGCCCGAGCGGGCGATCGTGTTGTGCGCGGACGAGAAGTCGTCGGTGCAGGCCCTCGACCGGACGCAGGCCTCGCTCCCGATGATCAAGGGCCGCGGCGAGACGATGACCCACGACTACAAGCGTCACGGCACCACCACCTTGTTCGCCGCGCTCGACGTCCTCACCGGCACCGTGATCGGCCAGTGCCTGCCGCGCCACCGCCATCAGGAGTTCCTGCGATTTCTGCGCACCATCGACCGTGAGGTGCCCAAGGACTTGGAAATCCACCTGATCCTGGACAACTACGCCACCCACAAACACGAGAAGGTCCGGGCCTGGCTCGACAAGCATCCCCGGTTCCGCCTGCACTTCACTCCCACCTCCTCCTCATGGCTCAACCTCGTCGAACGTTGGTTCCGAGAGCTGACCGATAAAGCTCTGCGACGCGGGGTCTTTCACTCCGTACCGCACCTCATCGCCTCGATCGAGGAATACCTCGACGCCCACAACGAAAACCCCCGACCCTACGAATGGACCGCGACCGCCGAATCCATCCTCGCCAAGGTCGCCCGCGGCCGCGTCGCACTCGAAAAGATCAGCTAAATCAGAGACACACCACTAG
>NZ_JASHKU010000084.1:0-1123 GCF_030056875.1 Rhodococcus sp. IEGM 1351
CCTGATGAGGGGAACGAATGAGCGAGAACCGAAAGACCGGCCTGCGCCGTGGAGCCCGCATTGCCGGCCTTGGTGCCGCTGCGGCTGTAGTCCTCGGCCTGATGTCCACGGGTGCGGCCAATGCCGACACCTTCGTGCCGCTGCCGGGTGGCGAAAAGGTCGTCAACGCGGGAAGCGTCACGGCCAAGATCGCCCGCAATGCGGAGAGCGCTCTGGTTTCGCCGTCGCTGGCCGCCAATGGCGCGGGCCGCACGGCTTGGGTGTCGGGTGACGTGTTCGCTGAGCTCGGCGGGGAGATCCCCGAGGAGGGTGCGACGCTGACGACCGGTTACATCGTGGGTTGCCAGATCGACATCACCGGTCTCGAGGGCAAGCTCAGTGCCGACCTCGGTTTCGATGCGCTGGGGATGGGTGGCTCGCTGTCGGTGCCGATCGAGGCCGGTGAGGTCAAGTTCGCGAAGATCAAGACCAAGGAAGACCTGAAGCCGGGTGTGTCGGCGATTCAGTACCGCGATCAGCAGATCGAGGTCCAGGGTTGCGGTGGCTACGCGCAGGCCCGGGCGTACACCGTGGTGGAGGTTCCGGGTAACCACTACGTCAAGTCCACCCTCTACGGGCAGCCGTTCAGCATCGGCTGATTGCCGCTCCCAATCGATTCCATCCACGACTCTCGCGTAAGCGATCAGTAACCCTAGAGGGGAACCATGAACAGCAAGACCCTGCGCCACGGCGCCAAGGCTGCCGGCGTGGTCGCCGCGGCCACCGTCGCGATCGGCCTCTTCTCCACCGGCGCGGCCAACGCCGACACCTTCGTCCCGTTGCAGGACGGGGAGATCACTCAGACGCTGCTCGACGGCACTGTGGTGACCGTGCGTCAGACCGGTAACACGGCGAACATCAGCCCGTCGATGGGTTCGACTCCGTTGCACCGCAACGTGTGGACGTCGGGCTCGATCGATGTGTCGATCAGTGGTGGCACCGCCAAGGGCGGCAGCATCGATGCCGGTTACATCGTGGCGTGCCAGTTGAACTTCGGTGGCGAGGTCGGCGGTGAGGCCGGAACGTCGCTCGTTCCGTCCGAGGTCGTCGGTGCGGCTGCCGGTGGCGATCCCGCCGGCATCCC
>NZ_JASHKU010000085.1:0-1082 GCF_030056875.1 Rhodococcus sp. IEGM 1351
CTTAGTGGTCTGATTCGTTAATTTGTCGGGGGTCATGCCGCTTGCAGGGTTCGATCGTGGTGGTCGAGTCGTTCGAGGTGCCGGTGCAGGTCGGTGATCGTGTAGCGCCACTTGAACGGCACGGCGGTGGCGTTGTACCGTTCCTCGAAGGTGAGCAGGCGCCGTTCGACAGCATCGAGGTCTTCGAAATCGTTGGGTGAGAGCACTTTGCGTTGGATTATAGAAAAGTAGATCTCGACCTGATTGAGCCACGACGCGTGCACCGGGGTGTGCACCATCACCGCGTTCGGATACCTCGCGGACAGCCGATCGATCGCGGCCCGGCCCCGGTGCGAGGATCCGTTGTCGACGATCCAGAACACGCGTTGCGCCGACGCATAGGGCTCGCAGGTCATGACCTGATCGACCAGGGCGGTGAACGGCACTATGCCGGTGGACTGTTCGCATCGACCGAACACCCGGGCGTGGTGGACGTCGTAGGCCGCGAGATACGCCAACGCCCCACCGCGGCGGTAGTCGTGATTGACTCGCATCGGACGGCCTTTGCCGGCCGGCTGGGTGTCATGGCAACGGCGACGGGCCTGGATGGAGGGTTTTTCGTCCGCGGAGATCACGTACTCGTCCGCGCCCAGCTCGATGCCGTCGTACCTGCGGGCATACAGATCGAGGACGACAGCGGCTTTGGTCTCGAACTGTGGATCCCGGATGAAGATCCACGACTGGTACTGCCAGGGTTTGAGGGTGTCCTGCGTGAGCCAGCGGCGCACCGTCGACACCGAGGCGCTGATACCGTCGGTCAGCAACTGGCGGGCCAGTTCCGGGGCGCTCCACCGCGACAGGGGCAGCTGGTGCTCGGCCGGCAACTCGCACGCCCACGCCTTGACCCGGGCCACCTCTGCAGGGGTGTACACCGGTGGGCGCCCCGAACGGGGCGCGTCGGCCAATCCCTTGATGCCCTTGGCGCAGAACCGGGCCCGCCACTTGCGGGCGGTATCGACACAGATGCCGAGTTCGTCGGCGATGGCCGCGTTCGAGGCGCCGTCGGCGGCCAGCAACACGATCACCGCGCGCAGCACCACCTT
>NZ_JASHKU010000086.1:0-1079 GCF_030056875.1 Rhodococcus sp. IEGM 1351
ACCACCTGCGTCGCGAGCAGCGAGTTGCCGCCCAGGGTGAAGAAGTCGTCGTCGAGCCCGACCCTCTCGCGGCCGAGGACATCTGCGAACACGCCGGCAACGACCCCCTCCGCCACCGTCACCGGCGCCCGGTACTGCGGCACCGGAAACACCGGTGCCGGCAACGCCCGCCGATCCACCTTCCCACTGGCCGTCAACGGCAATCGATCCAGCACGGTAATCGGTGAGGGCACCATGTAGTCGGGGAGGTGGTCGGCGGCGAAGGTGTGGATCGTGGTGGGGTCGAGGGGGGTGTGGTTGCGGGGGACGACGTAGCCGACGAGTCGGTCGCCGGTGTGGGGGTCGTGGTGGACTGTCACTGCGGCGTGGGTGATGTCGGGGTGGGTGGTGAGGGTTGCTTCGATTTCGCCGAGTTCGATGCGGTGGCCGCGGATTTTGACTTGGAGGTCGCGGCGGCCGAGGTATTCGAGGTTGCCGTCGGGGTGCCAGCGGACGAGGTCGCCGGTGCGGTACATGCGTTCGCCGGGTGGGCCGTAGGGGTTGGCGACGAACCGTTCGGCGGTCAGTGCGGGTCGGCTGTGGTATCCGCGGGCCAGCTGGATCCCGGCCACATACAACTCGCCCACCACCGCCACCGGTACCGGATGCAAGCGGTGGTCCAGCACGTAGGCGTGGCAGTTGATCTGGGGTGTGCCGATGGGTACCACCGACTCTTCGTGTTGGGTGCAGCGGTGGCAGATGACGCTGACGGTGGTTTCGGTGGGCCCGTACTGGTTCCATACCGTCGCCGGACCGAACTCCGCCAACCGTGCGACCGTCTGCCCGGACAGCGTTTCACCGCCGAGGTAGACCACCCGCACGCCGCGGAGGACGTCGGGTGATCGGCTGGCCATCAGGGCGGTCAGTATCGTCGGCACCGACGACATGTGGGTAATCGCTTGGGTGCGGATGAGTTCGGCGAGGTAGTCGGGGTCGCGTTGGCCGTCGGGCCCTGCCAAGACCACGCAGCCCCCGACCTGCAGCGGTGCGAAGAGGTCGGGGGTCGATGCGTCGAAGGTCACCGCGTTGCTCTGCAGAAG
>NZ_JASHKU010000087.1:0-1039 GCF_030056875.1 Rhodococcus sp. IEGM 1351
GGGTCGCCGCGGCCGGCGACGGGGGTGCCGATCGTGATATCCGCGGTGCCCGATGTTCGGGCCAGGAATATCGCGAATGCGGTGTGCAGCACCATGAACACGGTCGCGGTGTGTTGTCGTGCGAGTTCGGCTGCAGCGCGGTGGGTGGGCGTGTCGATGGTGAACGTGTGTGTTCGTCCACGGTGGGTGACGGCGGGCGGCGTTCGGTTCCCGGGCAGTTCGAGCTGTTCGGGCAGCCCGTCGAGTGTGGAACGCCAGTAGGTCAGCTGCCGGGTGAGCAACGAATCGGGGTCGTCGTCGGAGCCGAGTAGTTCGCGTTGCCACAGGGTGTAGTCGGCGTACTGCACAGTCGGTGCGCTCCAGGCGGGTGGGTTCCCGTGGGTGCGCGCCGTGTAGGCGGTCATGAGATCCCGGGCCAGCGGGGCGATCGAGGAGCCGTCGGCGCAGATGTGGTGCAGCACCACGGCGAGCACGTGCTCGTTGTCGGCCGTCTCGAACAAGGCGGCCCGCACCGGCACCGATGTGGTGACGTCGAACTCGGCGGAGGCCATCGACAGCAGTCGCGTGGCGAGCTCGTTCTCGGTCACCGCGGCCGATTCGACCGCCCCGCTGACCTCGGCCGCCGGGACGACCACTTGGTGCGGGCCGGTCTCGGATTCGGGGTAGATCGTCCGGAGGGTCTCGTGCCGGTCCACGACGTCTGCGATCGCTGCCAGTAGTGCGGCCGTGTCCATGGTTCCCGACAGGCGCACGGCGAATGGAATGTTGTAGATCGGTGAGTGTGGGTCGAACCGGTTGAGGAACCAGATGCGTTGCTGCGCATACGATAGCGGGATGTGTTCGGGTCGGGTCCGCGGAACCAGGGGTGGGTGTGCACCCGCCGTCGCCTGGGACTCGAGCCACGTCGACAGTGCCTGCACCGACGACGCCTCGAACAGCACTCGCATCGGTACCCGCGCATCCATCGCCACGCTTAGCCGCGACACCACCTGCGTCGCGAGCAGCGAGTTGCCGCCCAGGGTGAAGAAGTCGTCGTCGA
>NZ_JASHKU010000088.1:0-922 GCF_030056875.1 Rhodococcus sp. IEGM 1351
TTCGCTGCGCTCGTCATTCATCATCGCGTCCGTAAATAGCAGACACGCTCTAGTCGGCTAGGGGAGGCGGTGGGTGCGAGGTGAAACGGATTGTGGTGGTCAAGCTCGTACCCACTGCTGATCAGTTTGCGGCGCTGGAGTCGACTTTGGTGTTGTGCAATGAGGTTGCCAACGAGGTTGCCGGGGTGGCTCAGTCGAGGGGACTGCGGTCGCGGCGGGCGTTGCAGGTCGCGCTGTATCCGAAGGTGAAGACGCGGGGGCCGTCGGCGCAGCCGGCGTTGCATGTTCTGCGGAAAGTGGCCGACGCGTACGCCACCCGGCAGGCGAACCTGACCAACGGAAACTACGGTCGGCCGGGGTCGACCCGGTATACGGCGGTGGCCGGTACCGCGGTCGCATTCCGGCCATATGCTGCCCAACCGTTCGACGACAGGTGCCTGTCGTGGCAAATGGACGTATCGACCGTGTCGATCTGGACCACGGCTGGGCGGATGCGGGGTGTGCGGTTCGTGTGTGCGCCGTGGCAACGCACACTTCTTGCTGCCCGCAAGGGTGAAACGGACCTCGTCTACCGCGACGGGCACTTCTACCTGCACGCCACCGTCGACGAACCGTCACCGAAACCGGCCCCGCCGCCGGACACCGCCGAAGGCTGGTTGGGTGTGGATCTGGGGATCGTGAACCTCGCTGTCACCACAGATGACGATCCGGCCACCCTCGACGTGCGGTGGTCCGCCGGGGCGGTGACTGCGCGCCGGAAGAAGAACGCCGCCCTGCGCGCGAGTTTGCAACGAGTCGGCACGAAATCGGCGAAACGGAAATTGAAGGCGCGGCGACGAAAGGAACAGCGGTTCGCCACCGATATCAACCATCAACTGTCGAAAACTATTGTTGCCAAGGCACAACGCACCGGTCGTGGGAT
>NZ_JASHKU010000089.1:0-827 GCF_030056875.1 Rhodococcus sp. IEGM 1351
AGAGCGCTTCCCTGACACGGAAGAGGTCACTGGTTCAATCCCAGTATCGCGCACCAGTTCACTTTCAACCGAACAGTTCACGACAGTGCGGCCCCGGTCATCGACCGGGGCCGCACTGTCGTTCCGGTGTCAGGCGGGCTGGAGCCGGTTGGCGCCGGAGATCATCGCGCGCAGAGTCGATTCCGTGTGGGATTCACCGATTCCCATCGCCCAGAGCCGGATGCCGTCGCGCTCGCAGAGCAGGAATGTCGCGGTTCGGTGCCCGATCTCGTGCTGATGAAAAGACAGGATCTCCATCGCACACCCCGCGTCGTACAGCATCGAGGTCATGGCGGCCACCGGGCCGGGCGCGCTCGCAGCGGTCTTGCGGATCGATTCGCCGATACCGAGTGTCGCTTCGAAATCCCACATTCCGGGGCCCGTCTTCGTTTCCGACCAACTGCCCAGACGGAACGGTCCGCTGGACGGCGCGTAGACGACCTCGAACGCGGACCACGCCATTCCGGCGGATTCGGTGCGGAGTTCCCGCGGCAGCGGCTTGCCGTGGCGCGCGGCGAAGGGGTCGGCGGCCGGTGTCGCCGAGGGAAAGGGTGAAGCGAAAGAAGGGTTGGTACTCATTCTCGTGGTCTTCCTGAAAGAAGGGAGGACCAACGCGTAGCTCAACGACCCGCAGCGAGGGGTCGGTCCGTATCAGACCCCGCTACGGCGGAGAACTACGAGAATGCGCTGCATGGATGACACTGTAAGCGACACCGTCCGCAGAGACAACCCCGCGCGTTGACTCACGAAAAATGCGCGCGTACACCTATTCGTTGCCTCATCGAGGA